>CAMWSQ010000028.1 GCA_947177025.1 uncultured Mollicutes bacterium
TTATCATTATAGATGATTGTATCTATTTATGTGGTTCTTCTATTAAGGATGTGGGTAAGAAGAGATTTGTTTTAACAAATTTAGAATCAATCTATATAAGAGAAATATTAAAGAAATTATAGAGTTTCACATTATAAAAAAAGCCTGTAAATGAATATTTACAAGCTATCATTATTGTCATCTTCTTTTTTCTTACTTTTTAATACCTTATCTAATAATCCTTCTTGCATAAAATCATATTTCTCACAGACCTTATAAAATAGCATTGCTAGACAGGATACCATAATCCCTACGCTCACTCCAGCTAAAACATCAGTTAAATAGTGAACACCTAAAATCAATCTAGAAAACATAACTAGTGGAATAATGAGTGTACATACAACATATATTGCATTCTTCCATTTATTTGGCACACGTTTTGAATGATAAGTTAAATACATAATGAAAGGATATAAGAATCCTACTGCTGTAGAATGCCCAGATGGGAAGCTTGTAGAATCTTCATTCATCCATCTTAAATCTGCAAAAGGTCTTTCACGCATATACATTTCCTTTAATCCAATATTGAGCATAACTGCTAATAAGATTCCTAAAGAAATAGAAATTGCTCGGTAATCACATTTTGTCAATACAACAATTGCAATGATAATTACTGCAATAATATAAAAATTACCAAATTCCGTAATTAATCTAAAAAACCAAAAACAGAATCCAAATTTTTCTCCGCGGATATCATATGCAAAATCACGCATTACACGATCTAAGTAAAGAGGTTCTAAACGATTCAAATAGATTACCACAGCCAATGTTATAAATGTAACTAAACAAACGAGTATCCCCGTATATTTGATTGCATACTTCCAATTGATCTTATTCATATCTCACCAAATTTAAATGTACCTTTCCATCACGTATATAATATGTGAAATAATCTACTAAATTATTTACTAGCATAAGCTCATGTCCTTCAGCATCGCCTTGACCAATCAATTCCCAGCCATAGATTTCAAACTCATGCTGTCTTTTTCTTTTAAATATTTCTTCTAATTCATCTAAAAGAGCTTCTTCAATTGTATCACAAATAAAGGTAATTGAGGTTTTGGCCTTTGTTTTCACAACAGAAATATTTAAAGTTTCAACATTCGCTTCTAGCAAATACAAACTAAATTCCTCAACCACTCTACATATCTTTTGATTTTCTAGCATGTCTTCTCCTCCTTACAAATATTTTTTCTGCAAGTACTGTAACTAGTGCTGCTTCAAAACCGGCAGCAAGTCCATTGTTATATAAGTCAAATCCTCCCTGGAAGGATATCATAATTGGTGTCAAAATAATATGAAGACATCCAACAAGCAAACCATACCCAATTCCATATCGTCCTGCAACAGGAGCAAGTCCTGAAGCAAAGACAAACATCATTATATAACTGATAGTTAAGGTATAGTCTCCTTTAATTGCCATACCCACAAAAATTGTTAGACCACAACCAATCCAAACTGGTAAAACATTTCTAAGATGTAGACCATATCCTGCAAATCCAATAGCTGCAAATATCGTACCGAATATAACTCCATTCAATGGAACACGGAATATCAAGCAAAGAATGAAGATGAAGAATCCTAATATACCAAAGTTTAAAAGTACTGCATCTTCTCCAAATTCTCCACCATAATCACTAATCAAACGACCATTTGTTTTTAATAAACTCCAATATTTTTTATGAACTCTTGGATCATTCACATAAGCCAAAATGATACATAACACAGAGAAAATAGGTAAAATATAATAAAATACTATGCTTGTCCTAGAATCATACAAGCTTACTGCTTCTACTGTTAAACCACAGAATTTAAATATTGCATAAAAGAATGCAGATAAAATACCTAATGCAAACCCTGTATTATATAAATTATATCCCTCATGAAATACAATGGTATGAGAGGCAAATACAGGAATAATAAATCCTGCAACAATCCCACAGAAAATCCCAAGGGGAATTGAAATCCCCAGATGAAGCCCAAAGCCAAACATTGTATAGCTTACCAGTGGAGATAATCCTGTAGAAAATAAGATGGTAATGATTAATTGTCTAAACGGAACTCTTTTGAACAAAGAATAGAAATAAATTCCTAAATAGATTGGAATTGTATTGAATATATTTTTTCCAAAAAAGGAGAATCCTGCAATCATAATGATACCAGCAAAAATTGGACCATTCATTTTAATTTTTAAAAAATGAACCAAAAGAATATTAGCTAGCATGATAGTTGCTACATTAAAGAAGGTTGCTCCTAAGCCTGCTACATATACATAATCCGTAATGAGAATAGATGGAGCCTTCATTATTTCAAAATAACCTGCGAATACCTGTTTTGCAGGATGAAAAACAAATCCATTCCCTGAAACTGCACTCATAATCGGTTCAATGAAAAAGGATAAGAGGAAAAAACAAAATACGAAGATTTCTAGATAATAATGTTCATGAAGGTATTGTAAAACCTTGCGCATCGTACCACCTCTTTATCTAGTATTATAGCATTTTTCCCCTTGCATTACTACTTTTTCATTGAAGAAATTCATTTTATTTTATAGCATAATGCTAGAGCGCCTCCAAAATATTTCTTGATAACTTGGAAGCCATAATGCTTATAAAACCCATGTCCACGGGTTCTTTTATTTTCTGTAATTAAGTATAAATAAGGCTTATCATATAGAAGTAAATGTTTCCCCATAACATCTAATAATCTTCTTCCATAGCCTTGACGCTGATGAGAAGCTGTAATATTCATATGAAAACCACCACTATACTTTTGGTCCAAAGGCTTTGTAGTTCTTAAGCATATTTTAGAAAACCACCCCAATATAAAAGAATACTTTTTGATTTTAGGAATCCATTTTTCCTTCATCTGTTTTGCATATAAGTCTTTATCTAAGGATACAACAATATACCCAACAACTTCTTCCTCATCCACCAATACAAAGGAATGCTCTGGTTCTGATTCTAAATAATAATCAAGAAACATCCAGCAAACAACTTCTTTATGCTGAAATCCTTTCTTAGCAGTTTCCATGCAAATTCTTCTTACTTGATCCTTATCTTTACACTGATATCTCCTAATTTCTACCATCAGATTGAAATCACCTTTGTAAAGAATAAAATCAGTAATAAAATTCCTAAAAGAATTCGATATACTCCAAAGCCTGTAAAGTCATGCTTTTTAATAAACCGCATTAAAAATTTAATAATCAATAAGGAAACAACAAATGCCACTAAAGCACCAATACACAATAACCAAATATCCCTAGAAGCAATTGCTTCTACATCAAGAACATATTTGATTCCTTTTAAAAGAGATGCACCAAACATCACAGGAATGGATAAAAAGAATGAAAATTCACAAGCTACCTCTCGATTACACAATAAAAGCATAGCTCCTAATATGGTTATTCCACTTCTAGAGGTTCCTGGTATTAATGCCAGCACCTGAAAGCATCCAATCATAAATGCCCTTTTAAAGGTTAATTGGTGTGTTTTCTCAACTTGAAACTTTCTTTTTTTATTCCAAATTTCCATTCCTATAAAAAGAATACCATACAAAATTAAAGTAATAGAAACTGTAATAGAATTATAAAACATAGAATCTAGCCAATCATCTAGAAGCAATCCTAAAATAGCTGCAGGTAAGCACGCCACAAGGACCTTAGCCCATAAAAGCCAAATTTCCTTTTTTTCTTCCTTGGATTTCGGCATAGATCTATCCTTTACAGATGGTCCTCCTAAAGGATTTAATTTATGAAAGAAACAAACTATTACTGCTAGGATTGCCCCTAACTGAATGGCAACTAAGAAAAAATCCCAGAATGCTTTACCACCGACAAAGATAGATTGCACTTCTAGGACTTCTTCTAATAAAATCATATGACCTGTACTACTTATTGGAAGCCATTCTGTTATGCCTTCCACAATACCAAATAAAACAATTTTAAAGATATTGAGTAGCTGATTCACATTATACCTCGATTTCCTTTAAGATTTTTTCAAGCTTAGGCATAATCTTATCTAATGTTCCTTGCTTAAAAGGATTCTCTAAATTCACACTTTCTAGTAAATGAACAAAAGACTTAGATCCACCTAATTTACATAAATCATAATACTTTTTCCAAGCTTTTTCATGATTTTCTCGATCCAATAATAAGAACTGGAATGCACAAACCTGTGCTAATGTATAATCAATGTAATAAAATGCACTAGAGAAAATATGACCCTGACGATGCCAATAGCTTCCACGCTCAAAATAAGAAATTCCATCATAATCCTTCCATGGTGTATACTTCTTTTCTAGCTCATGCCATTTTGCTTTCCGCATTGCAGGTGTAGCTTCTGGATTTTCATAAACATAATGCTGGAACTCATCCACACATACTCCATAAGGAATAAATGTGATTGCCTCACTTAAATGCTTATAACGATATTTTTTAGAATCTGTATCAAAGAAATAATCCATATATGGATATGCAAAGAATTCCATACTCATAGAATGAATCTCACATGCCTCTAAAGTAGGCCAAAATATTTCAGATACTGGAAGAAGCTTGGATGCAGTATACACCTCAAAAGCATGCCCTGCTTCATGAGTTAAAACATCAACATCTCCCATTGTTCCATTGAAATTTGAAAAGATAAAAGGTGCTTTATAATCAGCAATCAATGTACAATATCCACCACCAGCTTTATTAGGCTTAGTTTCTAAATCCATCAAATCATGTTCCTGCATAAACTGGAAAAATTCAGCAGTTTCCTTAGATAGCTTTGTATAAAACTGATTTGCGCTAGCAACTAAAGAATCCTTATTCTTTCCGTGATTTGGATTTCCATCCTGATAAAAGATTGGAATATCATAATTTTTAAAATCAGAAATTCCTATTCTCTTAGATTGATTTTCAATAATCTTTTTTGCAACTGGAACAACAGATTCTAATACCTGCTTTCTATAGCCAGCAACTTCCTTAGAATTATAATCACTTCTTCCAAGTCTTAGATAACCAAAATCAACATAATTTTTATAGCCTAGCTTTTGAGCCATTCTAGTTCTTACCTTGACTAGCTTATCATAGATTTCATCTACCTTAGCTTCAATAGACTCCATAAATTCAACACGCTTCAATTCTGCAGCCTTACGCACATTTCTATCTAAGCTATTGGCATATACTGTCATTTGACTTAGGTTATTAATCTTACCATCAAATTCAATCTTAGCAGATGCTAAAAGCTTAGAATATTCTGTACACAATTTTGCTTCCTCTGTTAAATCCTCCATAATCTTTTCATCAAAGGATTTAAGATTCAATTCATTTTGAACAAAATATTGTTTTGTGAAAATTTCTTCTAATTCTTTTCGATACTTAGAATTCACTAATGCCTTAGAAAACTTTGTTGTGGCATTTGCAAAAATAGGATGATTCTCATCAAAGTATTCTGTTTCCTTTTCATAGAATTCATCTACAGTATTGATGCTGTTTCTGATAGAGCATAATGTTTCCATCGTGCCAAAATGGTCTCCAATTTCATTTGCCTTACGAACTGCAGCTTCTGCTTCTTCTAAAGATTTTGCATTTTCTAAAAGCTTAGCCTGTTCCGCTAGTTCCTCTGCAACCTTATGAACATCAGGTCTTTCATACTTATACTCATTAAACTTCATATAGTTCCTCCAAATCTAGGGATGCATAAGCATTTAAGCTTAGGTCATCTACCTTTTTAAATTTTTGATATTGATAATATCCAGCTACTGCAATCATTGCCGCATTGTCTGTGCAATATTTAATAGAAGGAATACAAATTTCAAAGCCTGGATTTTCCTTCATAAATCTTTCCTTCAACCCTTTATTTGCAGATACACCACCTGCAACAATGATTTGTTTTACTCCTTTTTCCTTGGCCAAACGGAAGGTTTTATTGACCAATACCTCACTGACAGAATCCTGAAAGGAAGCACATAAATCCTCTGGACAAATGCTTTCTCCTCGCTGTTCTGCATTATGAGCCAAATTAATTACCGCGCTCTTTAATCCTGAAAATGAAAAATTGTAAGAATCATCTTCTAGATATACTCTAGGCAAATGATAGGTATCTTTCCCTTCATGAGCTAGTTTATCTACTGCAGGTCCTCCAGGATAAGGTAAACCAATAACTCTTGCAACCTTGTCGTAGGCTTCACCAACCGCATCATCTAATGTTTCACCAACAATTTCAAAGGAAAAGTGATCCTTCATATAGATGAGTTCTGTATTTCCTCCAGATACAAGCAGCGCCACGGCAGGAAACTTCATTTCATGCTCAATTGCATTTGCATAAATATGACCCGCAAGATGATGCACTCCAAGAATTGGCTTTTTGTACATCAAAGCAAATGTTTTTGCAGCATTTAATCCAACCAACAAAGAACCAATTAATCCAGGTCCCATTGTTACAGCAACCAAATCAATATCCTCTGGTTTTACATTTGCCTGTTGTAAAGCCTCTTCAAAAATCATAGATACTTGATATACATGATTTCTTGAAGCAATCTCTGGGACAACCCCTCCAAATTTTTTATGAATATCTATTTGTGAATTGATTGCGTTGGAAAGCACCTCTTTCCCATCTCTTACTATGGAAACAGAAGTTTCATCACAACTACTTTCTACACCTAATACTAACATCCCAGACCTCCTATTTTACAATAAGTAGATTCCTTTTTGTTTTAGCTTTGTAATATCCTCTTCTGGCCAAATGGATGCCTGTACTTCACCAATATGTACCTTCTTTAAAAAGAACATACATAATCTAGATTGTCCTATTCCTCCACCTATAGTATAAGGTAAATTCTTATGAAGTATGTCTAAAACATAAGGATTATTGAGCTTATGCTCTTCTTTTTTTACTTTCAATTGTTCTAGTATGGATTTTTCATCTACACGAATTCCCATAGAAGATAATTCAAAAGCAATATCTAAAGGCTCATAATAAACAAGTAAATCTCCATTTAATTTCCAATCATCATAATCTGCTGCACGTCCATCATGAGGCAAACCATTTTTAAGATTCCCTCCAATCTGCATTAAGAAAACAGCTTTCTTCTCTTTGCAAATTTCTTTTTCTCTATCAGCTGGTAAAAGATTTGGATACAAAGTTTCTAATTCTGTTGTTGTGATAAAAAAGATATCCTCTGGTAAAACCCGGTTGATACATGGATAGTTTTGACAAACCTTTTCTTCTGTCTCTTTCAATACAGAATAAATTGTTCGAACCGTTGATTTTAAATAATCTATTGTACGTTCTTCCCTTGTGATAATCTTTTCCCAATCCCATTGGTCTACATAGGCTGAATGTAAGCTATCTAATTCTTCGTCTCTTCGAATTGCATTCATATCTGTATACAACCCTGTCTCTAAAGGGAATTGATATTTTGCCAAAGCATTTCTTTTCCATTTGGCAAGACTTTGCACAATCTCAGCAGGTTCATTTACATCTCGTATAGAAAACTCTATTCTTTTTTCAAATCCATTTAATTCATCATTCAATCCTGTTGATGGCAATACAAATAATGGTGCTGAAACACGAGTTAAAGCTAATGCTTTTGCTAAATCTCTTTCAAATGTATCCTTAACAAATTTAATTGCCTCTTCTGTCTTTAACAGATTCAATTTAGGCTTATAATTATCTACTAAAAATAATCTTTTCATTTTAATCCCTCGATTTTTATATTATATCATAGACCTAACATTTTTTCACTATGAATATTTCATTAAATATAAAGGAAAAAGGATTGGCCACCAACCAATCCTTTTTCGTTTTATTAGTCGTCTTTTGTTTCCTGACAACTATAATATATGCTAAAAACAAAAATAAATCAATACCAAAAATCAATTATATCTTGAATATCACTTTCATAAATTGATCAATTTCTTTTTCATAATCCCCATAAACAATAATATGATGATTTCCACAAGGATGCTTTAAAAGCTCCTTAACATCCTTATTTAAACGAATATTAACTTGAGTACGACATAAATTCTTTTCCTTAAGATTATTCATTAGAATTCCTTTAGAAACAAAATAATGCTTTAAATCAGAGGATAAACGGAATACTGTTACATTTCCAGTTTTCATCTCTCCTTTAATAGCAACACCTATTCCACTCTCAAAATGAGAATCAAAGCTATAATTGTGAATCATATCTAGTGGAATAGTACAATGAGCAAACACAATACTATTATGCTCAACATCAATGCGTGAAGGATTTGCTTGGAAGGAGGATTTTCCTGTAAGTAGTTTTACAAGATACATACTTAGCATGGCCATAATATCTCCCTCACAGGTTCCGATTATTCCTTCTTCATTTAACTTTGCAAGAGCTAAACATCCTGTAGATTTTAATGAGGTTAGCAAATCAAAACAACGAATGGTTGCACCTGCTAAATGATTTTCTTTAATGATTTCATTTAAAGCATCATAAACAGCAATAGAGGAAACCATTTCCTTTTTATCATAAACATTGAAATTTTCTGGATTTAATGAGGTAAAATGAGGAGCCTTTGCTTTTTCTTCTATCTTGTTTAATGGAATATCCACTAGCTCCACACCAAACACATCTTTAATCTGCTCATAATTAGGCACAGAAGAAATTAACCAATCGGATGGAGTTCCTATAACACCTAGTCTTGATGATTGAAGAGTACGCATTGCAGATTCCATTACAGCAAGCTCTTTAATTCTGCCAGCAATATACTCTATACTTCCGTGTAAAATCTCTCCCTTTTTCCCAATTTTATTTAAATAAGAAAGAATCTCTAATGAAGCAGCTAAGCTATTATTTCCGCCATTAGTTAAAAGATAATATGGTTCCTGTAATTCAGAAAAATGCTCTAAGAAAAGACCTTCTGAACCACCAGTTTGAATAAATATAAGTTTTAAATCACATGTATAATCTGCAAGAGTTGTCTCTTCTAGCTTTGTATCTAATGCTGCTTCAATTGCAGTAATAAATTCATGAATTTCCTTTTCGAATTCAGTAGAATGTTTTAAATGTGATTTAAAAGTTGATAGTTTAATTTTCATAGTACTTCCTCTTTTCTTTACGCTTGAAATACCTTATTGAAGATATACTCAATATTATTAAAGTAGTAATCCAAAGTAAAACAGTTTTTTAATTCATCTTTTGATACATATTTCATAACAGTTGAATTGGTTAGCAACAAGTCTTCATAGTTTTTTCCATCCTTATATGCTTCCATAGCTAGAGGCTGTACTAGGTCGTATGCTTCTTCTCTGGATAATCCCTTTTCAATTAATGCATTCATTACGCGCTGTGCAAATATGACACCATTTGTCTTATATATATTTTCTAGCATCACATCAGGATAAACAACAAGATTTGCAACAATTCCCATAAAACGATTCAGCATATAATCTAACAGCATTGTAGCATCAGGTAATATAATACGCTCTGCAGAGGAATGAGAAATGTCTCGTTCATGCCATAGCGCAATATCCTCAAATGAAGTTAACATATATCCTCTCATTACTCTTGAACATCCACAAATGTTCTCTGAAGAAATCGGATTTCTTTTGTGTGGCATTGCAGAGGAGCCTTTTTGTCCTTTGCTGAATGCTTCCTCAGCTTCATGTACTTCTGTTCTTTGAAGATGACGAATCTCCATTGCCATTTGTTCTAATGAGCTTGCAATAGTTGCAAGTGTTGCAAGATAATAGGCATGACGATCACGCTGAAGTATTTGAGAAGAAATATTAGCTGACTGAATGCCTAGCTTCTCACAAACATAATTTTGAATGTAAGGTGGAATATTTGCAAAGTTTCCAACTGCCCCACTCATTTTTCCTGCTTCTACATCTAATCTTGCAGCTTGAAATCTTTCCAAGTTACGTTTCATTTCTTCATACCATAAAGCAAATTTTAATCCAAAGGAAGTAATATCTGCATGTATACCATGAGTTCTTCCAATACATGGAGTAATCTTATATTCAAAAGCTTGCTTCTTTAAGGTCTCCATAAAACTAAGTATATCTTGATATAAAATATCATTGGCTTGTTTTAATAAATATCCATTGGCTGTATCCACAACATCTGTAGAGGTAAGACCATAATGTACCCATTTTCTTTCTTCACCTAAGGTTTCAGATACCGCTCTTGTAAAAGCAACTACATCATGCTTTGTTTCTTTTTCTATTTCATAAATTCTAGATAAATCAAAGCTTGCATTCTTTTCAATTTTATCTACATCCTCACTAGGAATATGCCCGATTTCACTCCAGGCACGACAGGCAAGAATCTCTACCTTTAAAAAAGCTTTAAATTTATTCTCATCCGTCCATATTTTACGCATTGCAGCTCTACTATAGCGTTCTATCATACTTTACTCCTTTATATGCTTTAAATAGCATTCAATTGTATTCTCCATTAAACAACAAATTGTCATTGGTCCAACTCCGCCTGGAACCTTGGTAATATAAGAAGCCTTAGGTTCTACTTCAGCAAAATGGACATCTCCACAAAGCTTATTGGTTGTAAGATCTCGATTAACTCCAACATCAATGACAACTGCTCCTTCTTTTACCATATCAGCAGTTACAAATCTAGGCTTACCTACAGCAGCAACTAAAATATCTGCTTGACTTGTAATTTCAGCTATATTTTGGGTTCTACTATGACAAATGGTTACTGTAGCATTTCGATCTAACAAAAGCTTAGATACAGGCATACCTACAATATTACTTCTACCAATAACAACAGCACGCTTTCCTTCAATTGGATAGGAAATAGAATCTAATATTTCTATAATTCCTTTAGGTGTACAGGATACAATACCTGGTTGTTTTAAATAAAGACTTGCTACATTAGAAAAATGAAATCCATCTACATCTTTATCCTTACGAATTGCTTGAATGACCTTTTCACTTCTCATATGCTTTGGCAATGGCAATTGGACAAGAATTCCATCCACTCCCTCATCATTGTTTAATGCCTCAACTATTTCCAAAACCTCTTCTTCAGAAATTGTATCTGGCTTACGAATCGTTGTATTTGTGATTCCCACCTCAATACAAGCCTTTTCTTTTCCTTTTACATATGAAACACTTCCAGGATCTTCTCCAACTAAAATAACAGCTAAATGTGGAGCTCTACCATACTTTGCAGTATACTTTTTCACTTCTTCTGCCATCTGCACTTTTTTTGATTTTGCTAATTCTTTTCCCGAAATTATCGTAGCCATTCTATCACCTAAACCTTTATAAGATATTATATCATTTACAAAAAAAAAATCCAATACATTCTGTATTGGAATACAATTTATATTAACAAAAATCTTGTATAATGTATGATTTTCTATTTTGTTTTAAAGCCATGAATAAAACATCAAACACTATTATAGTTAGCATAATTAAATAATTCCCTGCTGATGCCTTAAGAAATGAATCAGACACAATTGCAACATTCATAATTAAAGTTGCTAAATTCAAGATGATGAAAACAAATCGAGTCACATATAGTGCACGAAAGGTTTTCTTATTCGTACAAGCATAGAACAGCATTGTAAATGCAATTATTCCAAGAGTAGTTATAAACTGAATCAAAAGGAAAAAATTCCAAAAATCAAAGTTCGAACTGAAAATCCATTTATAATAATTCGTAACTATATAAATAGACGATGTAGAGGAACTATATACTTCAGTCATTGCAAAAGGGCAAAAGCCAACTAAAATAAACAAGATGAGATATGCCAATGCAAACCAAAAGCCAAAAACTCGTTTTTGATTTAAAAAACCATTTTCTCCGTCAACTTCTTTTGCAAGAGTTTCTATTTTCAATACAGGTGGTTGCTTTGAAGATTTTTCTCCTTTTATAATATCATCAATGGTTACACCATAAAAGCTTGCTAGCTTCTCCAATATTGTGATGTCAGGAATAGCTTCCCCTCGTTCCCACTTTGATACAGCCTGAAAGGTAACTCCTATAACCTCTGCTAAATCTGTTTGAGAAAGATCCTTTTCTTTTCTTAATTCTGTCAATAGGTTGCCCATTTTTATTTTATCCATAATCTAAGTTCTCCTTTGCCTTTATTATAAAATAGAGGGACAAAAAAGTCTAGAAACGCATAATTGAACTATATTCAACTCACGGTTGAAGTGCTATTTTTCTAGAATTTCAAAGAGTTTTCTTGCTGCTTCCTTTGGTCCTTCCTGTTGTTTACCTAGAATACCTAGCTTTGTATATAACTCACCAACAACAATATTGTTTTCAAATAATCTTGAAAAATAGGTTTCTAATAATTGTCTTGTTTGTTCTTCTCTTTGAACTGGACCAAAAGGATTTGCAAAGAAGGATTCCACTAAGCCAATCTCTTGGGTTGTTCCTTTAGCGTATCTTGCTCCTTTGATAAAAGTATTTAATGCATCCTTTTTATGCTCAAATACCCTTAAAGCCTCTTCTCTATTCTCATAATTATTGGCATATAAAACCATATCTATCTTATAGCCCTTCATAATTTGAGCATAAGTAGCAACAGGTATTACAAGACGAGAATTTACTTTATCTGGATTCATAAATATAGCACGATCCATTTCACGGTATGCATATCCTGATGCCATATCATCTAAGCGAACAAAAGCGCCTATCTCTGTACCATAAGCATATACATCTCCATCAATCAGCTTAAAGGTTCCCATATCATCAAATACGGTTAATAAAGAAGAAATTTGATCCCCTGCAATTGCACTTAACGCTTCTAAGGATTCACTCTTTCCAGCACCACTATCTCCAATAATTACAATATTTTTAGTAGAACCGTTTCGCATTGTAATATTTACGCATGCTCCATGAAGAGGTAAGTTTCCATTGTCTATCATCTTAACATTGTATAGCGTCAATAGCATTTTTTTCATATATCCAAAATAATCAACACTAGAGTTGTGAGGCGCAATTCCAACATAAATATCTGATTCCTTATCATGATAGAAATAAGAATCCCCTTCTATATTTGCTCCAAAAATATATAATAAATCTGGCTTTTGACCAATGCATTTGTAAAGAGGTACAAACTCAAATAGGTTGCATAGTGTAATTCCTAAAGCCAAAAAGTCACGGTGAAAATAAACATAAGCTAATGCACTACCAACCTTTGCAGAATAACAATAATATTCTTCTGCCTTAAAGCCTTCTGCAATCTTATCGATTGGATCATCAAAAACCTCTTGATAGGTTCCTGTTCTTTTATTCTTAGAAGAATAAGAAATAAATGGCGGACGAATTAAAACCTGTTCTAAAACTGCAGCCTTAGATAAAAAAGCATATTTGCTATCCTTTGCCATCCAATTGTTTTTAGAAATTAACACTCCCGCATTTATACCAGCAGGTAAAGAACGGTAAATAGAGAAGGCCTCTCCTAATACCTTTTGACAAACTGTACGATATGTACTCAATATTACATTGGTAAATTGATTCATAATAGACGTGAAAGATGCAGTCTCTACTCCACTTATTTTACTTTTAGAATAAATTAAGCCATATCTTTCTAAACGTCTCCAATAATCATAAAAATCCTCAATAAGCTCATATAAAATATCTGTATGTTCTAAAACCTGTTTAAAATGCCTACTCAATTTACGAATTTCATTTAATTCAAATTCTAGTAACAACTTAAAAAGAATTACAAAATCCTTTTTTGGACACGGTAAAATTTCTATGATAGAAAGTACATCCTGCTTTTCAATTTTATAAATATGATCTAAATACTTCCCCCATACATCTTTAAAGCATTGAGAATTTAAAACCTCTATTTCATTTTTACAATACTTCTCTGAAAAATTCAAAATAACTTGCTTTTCACTCGTTATATAATCCATTTCTTCTCTTCCTTTTTATTAAAATAAGCCAACTGCAGTTCCATGAACTACATCCATTTTCTCTGCGGCAGGTTCCTTTGGTAGACCTGGCATAGTCATAATTTCTCCACTCAAGGCTACAATAAATCCGGCTCCTATGGAAGGCTTTACTTCACGAATTGTCATAGTAAATCCTTCTGGTCTTCCTAATAGCTTGGGATTATCTGATAAAGAATATTGTGTCTTAGCAATACATACCGGCAATTTATCCCAACCATTTCGTTTGATTGTTGCCATTTGATTTTTAGCTGTTTGACTAAACTCAATATGAGTAGCACCATAAATTTCTTTACAGATTGTTGTAATCTTATCCTTAATACTCAAATCACAATCATAAAGACATTTAAAGCTTTGCGTATCCTTATTTACAACTTCTAAAACTTTTTGTGCTAAATCTATACCTCCAGCTCCACCTAAAGCAAATACATTAGATAAGGCTATCTCATGACCATTATCTTCTGCCCATTGTTCTAAGGCTTGAATCTCAGCATCCGTATCACTAGCAAAACGATTTATTGCAATTACATAGCCTAAATGATATTTTTTAATATTCTCAATATGCTTTTCTAAGTTTTTTATACCTAGCAATAAGGCTGGAACATTTTCCTTAGTTAAATCTTCTTTACTAACTCCCCCATGCATTTTTAATGCACGAATCGTGGCAACTAAAACTACACAGGAAGGTTTTATATTTGCTTGACGACATTTAATATCAAAGAACTTTTCTGCACCTAAATCAGCTCCAAATCCAGCTTCAGTCACAACATAATCTCCTAAACACATAGCGGTCTTTGTCGCAAGAACAGAATTACAGCCATGAGCAATATTTGCAAAAGGTCCTCCATGAACCAATGCTGGAGTATGCTCCAAGGTTTGAACTAAGTTTGGCATCAAAGCATCTCTCATAATTAGTGTAACAGCTCCTGTTGCTTTAATGTCTTCTACTGTGATTGGTTTTTTATCATAAGTATATGCGATAACCATTCTGCTTATTCTATTTTTAAAATCCTCTAAGGAATTAGACAAGCAGAAAACTGCCATAACCTCAGATGCAACTGTTATATCAAAATGGTCTTCTCTTGGAACACTATGGCTGCTTCCACCTAAACCAATAACAACATTCCTTAATGCACGATCATTCATATCTAAACAGCGATGCAAGATAATTCTTGTAGGATCTATTCGTAATGAATTTCCTTGATAAATATGATTATCTAGCATTGCAGCAATAGCATTGTTAGCAGTTGTGATAGCATGTAAATCTCCTGTAAAGTGAAGGTTAATATCCTCCATTGGAACCACTTGTGCATATCCACCACCAGCAGCTCCTCCTTTAATTCCCATAACAGGTCCAAAGCTTGGCTCTCTTAAAGCAACAACCACCTTTTTATTCAAGCGATGCATTGCATCAGCCAATCCAATTGTAGTTGTAGATTTACCTTCTCCTGCAGGTGTAGGATTGATGGCAGTTACCAAAATGACTTTACCTTTAGCTTCTCCTTGAATTGCATCCAAATGAATCTTAGCCTTGTATTTGCCATAAAGCTCAATATCGTCCTTGGTTAATCCTAATAGTGCAGCCAATTCTTCAATTGGCATCATTTTTGTACTTTGGGCAATCTCTAAATCTGTAAGCATTGCACATCATCCTTTCCGTCGCAACATTGATATTATTATATCATAAAATACTCATAAAAGGAATAAAGAAATACAGAGAGCTTGTTAAAAAAAGGATAAATAGTTTTGCTATTTACATTCTAGATAAAATAGTATATAATATAAGTGTAATGAACATGTAGAGAAACAGAAAAGGACTAGTTGGTAGCTAGTCCTTTTCCTCATTTTTAGGGAATAATGAGCATGTAGAGTGTTTGACTACTTCTAGTTAGAAGTGCCACCATCCTTGAGAATAATAATCAATAGAATTATTACCACAAGAATGACTAGATAATCCATATCTAGTTACCTCCTCTTACACGTTCATCGTTCCCTCTGAACGCTTTAAACTCACTGTTCATTACTCCTTTCAAATGTTCCACTTCTGTGGCATTTCTATATTATCATAA
>CAMWSQ010000029.1 GCA_947177025.1 uncultured Mollicutes bacterium
CCCCCCCCGCCCCTCGATTTTTTTTTCACGCTGAAGAGGGCTTCCTAGAGTTCTGCCTGTCTCGTGGGCTCGGAGATGTGTATAAGACTCAGCATTTGTTTGTCTTAGTATGGGAGCAATACTTCATAAGAAGTCCTTCATACCTATATTTTAAGGAAAAATATTTCTTTTTAAAGGAAAATATTTCCATAGTAAAGAAATATAATGAAAGAAATGGTAAAATATAGACAAGGAAGGATGTTAGTATGAAAACGAGATTAGCTGAGATAATATCAAAAAGAGGATTAGAAAGACGAGCTATAGCCAAGGATTTAGGAATAGAGAGAAGAACTTTTGATAATTATGTAAATGAAGTCACTTCAATGAATAGTGAGGTCATTAAAAATTTAGCAAAGTATCTTAATGTTTCTACTGATTATTTATTAGGAGTAGATCAATTGGATAATGAATGCTTAAACCAAAAGGTTGACAATATTGCAAATGAATTAAAGGAAATTATTTATCATCTATATAAGAAGCCTAATGAATGATTTTCACTCAATAGGCTTTTTTCTTGGACATTTAATCAATAATAAGGCTTTTATTTTATGAAATTTGTGGTAAACTATGAATTAGGGTGATGTTTATGAAGAACAAGGAATTAGTTCAGGTATTAATAGATAAGAATTTTAAGATAAGCTGTGCCGAAAGCTGTACAGGTGGCTTACTTGCTTCTAGTATTGTTGAGGTTCCATCTGCTTCACAGGTTTTTGATATGTCCTTTGTGACATATGCCAATGAAGCAAAGGTAAAGCTAGTTGATGTAAAACAGTCCACCATTGATACCTATGGTGTTGTAAGTGAAGAGGTTGCTAAGGAAATGGCTATTGGCTGTGCAGATAAAGCTTCAGCTCAAATTGGAGTTGGCATCTCTGGCATTGCAGGTCCTACAGGAGCTACAGCACTGAAACCAATTGGAATGGTTTGTTTCGGTTTTTATATTCATGGAAGACTTTATAGTTATACAAAACAGTTTGGAGAAATTGGAAGAACTGAGGTTAGAGAAGCCTCTGTCAATTTTGTAATAGACAAGCTATTGGAACTTCTTTCTTAAAATAATTTTCATTTTGTTCAATTTTATGGTAGAATAATTCAAGTGGAGGTATAGTTATGAAGCCTATTTTAATTGCAATTGCTGGTGGTACTGCAAGCGGAAAAACAACAGTTGTTGATGAAATCATCCATCATTTTGAAGGAGAAGATGTTGCAGTACTCTGTCAGGATAATTATTATAAAGAACTCGATGATATTTCTTTAGAAGAACGAAAGAAGATCAATTATGATCATCCAAATTCCTTTGATTTAGATTTACTTTATGATGATTTAAAGAAATTAATTTCTGGAAAAACTATAGCTTCTCCAGTATATGATTTTAAAGAGCATAATCGTAAAAAGAATGAAGCAAAGGAAATTGTTTCAACTAAGGTTATTATTTTAGAAGGTATTATGGCTTTATATGACAGCCGTATTAGAGAATTAAGTGACATCCTAATTTATGTTGAATCTGATCCTGATGTACGCTTTATTCGCAGATTAAAAAGAGATATCAAAGAGCGTGGAAGAGATTTAGATAGTGTAATTTTACAATATCTGACTACAGTAAAACCAATGTATGATGAATATATAGCTCCAACAAAGCGTTTTGCAGATATCATTATTCCAAATGATACAAAGCATGATGTTGCGATAGAAATATTAGCAGCTAAAATTAAAGATATTTTGAAATGAAATTGAGGACTTCACAAGATTTAATTTTTGTGATATAGTACGAGTTGGGCTAATCCAAATTTTATACACTAGGGCTCTGCTAGAGTATAAAAGGTCCAGACAAGTGAATGTCGCAGAGTGAGTTTCCGAATGGATGGCGTGATAAAAGATTGAGTGTATGACAGATACACTTGATGGCTTATCACGCTTTTTTATTTTTATGGAGGATAGAATGGAAAAGTACAATTTAACAGAAATATCTTTATTGCAGTTGATTCAAAATAATCCACAAATCACGATTGATGAAATGTGTATCCAAATGTATCTTGCAAGGAGTGCAGTAACAAAGTATTTGAAAAAATTTAATGCAGAAGGATTGATATATTCTAATGGAGAAAAAAAATCAAAATATGCGCGATTATTGACAATTAAAGCACGACTTTTATTGACAAAAAAGTAAATTCCTCTTATAATTAAAAGAGTTATAGGAAGGGGTGGTTCAATGAATAAGGTTAGCGAACGTTGTGCTATGGACAAACATGCCAAATTTTATTATGCATCAAAGCGTCTTTTTACAGAATTGAAAATTATTCGTGTTATTCTTTATGCTTTGGCAATCATCCCAGTTGTTATTACAATGTTGCCTTTGTCTCAGTCTAATCCTATTTATCCAGCTGTTTGTACAGTGATTTCTTTTGCTATAACTTTGATTAATGAGGCAATGGGATCTTTTACATCTAGACAGAAAGATATTGCAATTTATTCCTTGCAAGTATTTGAAACAGGAGTAACAGGATCAACATTCTCTAAAATAGAATATGATCGTGAATTGACAAATGAACTAAATGAATTAGCAATTCGAAGAGGGCTTTCAGCAATTCAAAAGTTAGAGGATGAGGAAAGATATACAATCTCTGTTCCTAAGGATATATCTGATGAATATAGCTATTTGTACATTTGTAGAATTAATGCTGCAACTAATAAATACCTTTTAAGCAGGATGATTTATATTTATCTATTTATTTTGATTGCAATTGTTACAATGTTTATTTGTGCTATGTTCTTTAACAATGAAGAAAAAACAACACAATTTTTAGTTTTAATCATTGGGTTTTGGCCACTAATCAGTCCGATTATTAAAGATTTTAACAGTGCTAAGGAATGTGTTCGTGACTGTACAAAGGTATGTGCAGATATAGATAATTATTTTGCTGATGGAGATGCTTCCGTAGAAAGACTTGCCAGAATGCATTATTATGTTCAGCAAATTGAATTTGAAATGTATTCAAGTAGACCGACAATATATAAGTTATTTAAGATTATGTTCAGTCATGGCGTTGAGGTATTACACGAGGGTGTAACAGACAGATTTAGATCTTCCATTGTGGAATTGAAGCAAAAATCTTTAATGAATAAGGGATTAATATCCCAGCCAAAAGGAAAAGGTTTAATTACTCAAAAGGAATATGATTTAGAAAAATTAAAGAAGATTGAAAAGGAGAAGAAGGTTATTAAAGTGACAAAGCCAGTCGTTAAGCCTGTAGAAACTAAGCCTACTCAAAAGCCTACTTCACCTGCACCTGCAAAACCTGCA
Source organism: uncultured Mollicutes bacterium (assembly GCA_947177025.1). Classification (GTDB taxonomy): domain Bacteria; phylum Bacillota_I; class Bacilli_A; order Acholeplasmatales; family Anaeroplasmataceae; genus Pelethenecus. The sequence goes on from CAMWSQ010000029.1 coordinate 3,341, forward strand.
AGCAAGAGTTCACCAGCAAAACCAGCTGTAAAGTCTGTAGGGGACAAACAAGCTCCTGCCGCAACTAAAAAATCTACTCCAGTGAAGGATTCAAAGCCAGCTTCCTCTGCGAAATCAGCAAGTGCAAAATCAAATGCGAAATCTTCAGCTAAAAAGAAAAAATAGTTTTTACGGAATCTATTGTAATATTATATAAAAAAAGGTATAATAAAGAATGTCCATAAAGAGAAGATGAGAGACAAGCTCTGTGACTCTTCAGCAACCTTTTAAGTTAGGTGCTAATGCTTGTATGATGGTCTATGAATGAAAGAACAAAAAGGCCATCATTACGATGGCTTTTATTCGTGTAAATTTAAAGGAAAGGGTGGGAAGTATATGATAGCAAGCATTGTTGTGGACATTGCAGCAAAACAAGTGAATCAGTCGTTTGACTATCTAGTTCCACCCCATCTAGAGGATATTCTTCAAATCGGATATCGTGTTCGTGTTGTGTTTGGGAAAAGAACAGTAGTAGGCTTTGTTATTGATATTAAGAATCAAACGCAGTATAAGAAGAAGCTAAGAGAAATTAGTGATATTGTCGATGTATATCCTGTTTTAAATCAAGAGTTTGTTGATTTGGCAAAATATATTGCCAATCATAATTTTTCTTATTATGCAGTTGCATTACAGACTATGATTCCTTCTGCATTAAAAATTAAATATCAGAAGGTTGCAAGAGCGGAAACGATTCCTGAAGAATTATCTCATATTTTTAAAGGGAAAAAGGAAATACTTTTAGATAATAAAACTCCTGAGGAATTAAAACCTATTTATCAAGCTTACAAGGAAGGAAAAATTTCTTTAGATACGAAATTTAAGCAGAATCGTCAGGAGAAAAAAGTAGAATATATCTATATTAAGGATGATTCTATTCAGCCTTCCAGCAAGCAGGGACAAAGACTTTTAGACTACTTAAGAGAATTAGAGGAAGTAGCACCTGTTCCAGTTGTTTTAGAAGATACAGGATATTCGAAGGGTGTAGTTCAAACTCTTTTAGATAAGGGAATTTTAGGATCCTATTCTAAAGAAGTATTACCAGAGCCTATAGAAAAAGAAATCTCTGTTCCAGATTTCAAATTGAATGCTTCTCAGCAAAAGGCCTATGAGTCAGTCAAGTATAATCAGGAGACGACCTATCTTCTCCACGGAGTAACAGGAAGTGGGAAGACTATGGTATATATTCACTGGATTCAGGATGTGCTTGCTCAAAATAAACAAGCTATTTTACTTGTTCCAGAAATTTCTTTGACTCCTCAAATTACAGCGATATTTCAGGCTCATTTTGGGAAGGATGTAGCAATACTTCATTCCAGATTATCTGTGTTTGAACGCTATAGTGCATGGAAAAAAATATTAACGCATCAGGTGCGTATAGTTATAGGTGCAAGATCTGCCATCTTTGCTCCACTGGATGATTTAGGAATCATTATTATAGATGAGGAACATGAGGCATCCTATATTCAGGATACCAATCCAAAATATAATGCCATTGAAATTGCTAAGCTTAGAAGTAAAACGCATCACTGTCCGTTAGTATTAGGAAGCGCAACTCCAAATGTCTGTGATTATTATTTGGCTATAGAAGGAGAATATCAGCTTTTATCAATGCCAAATCGCGCCAATCAGCAAGCCTTACCTAAGAAAACACTAGTAGATATGCGAGAAGAATTAAAGAGTGGAAATAAATCTGTCTTTTCCAAATTGTTACAAAAACGATTAGTAGAGGTTTACCAAAAGAATGAACAATCGATTTTGTTTTTAAATCGAAGAGGCCATTCCTCCTTTGTAATGTGTAGAAATTGTGGAGATGTTGTTCAGTGTCCGCATTGTGATGTATCTTTAACCTATCATTCCAGTAATAATACACTTGTATGTCATCATTGTGGATTTAAGCAACTCAATGTAATTACTTGTCCTTCCTGTGGCAGTTCGAAAATTCGATTTGTGGGAAGTGGTACGGAAAAGGTCATGGAAGAAATTCAAAATCTTTTACCAGAGGCAAGAGTTTTAAGAGTAGATTTAGATACAACAACAAAGGTTGTAGATTATGAATCTGCCTTTCAGGCCTTTAAAAATCATGAGGCAGATATCCTAGTTGGTACTCAGATGATTGCGAAGGGATTAGATTTTTCTGATGTCACTTTAGTAGGAGTTGTGAATGCAGATTTAGCCTTGCACTATCCAAGCTATGCTTCCAATATGACAGCATTTAATTTGATTGAGCAGGTTTCAGGACGTGCAGGTCGTGGAGAGAAATTAGGAGAGGTTTTAATTCAAACCTATCAGCCAGAGCATTTTGTATTACAAAGCTCTCTAAAGAATGATTTTGATGGCTTTTTCAAAAAAGAAATTGAGAATAGAAGAATTACAGGTATGCCTCCATTTTCTCTGGCAATAGAAATTATGATAGAGTCTGCAAATCTTGGTCAAGCAAAAGCGGAAGCATTTCATATGCTCTATGCCCTAAAGCAGGTTGCTGAAAAAAGTGAATTACTAGGACCAGCAGAGGCGCTTCCTTTCCGATTGAATGATATTTATCGTTTTACCATTCAGGTAAAAATTATGGAAGATGTAGTGCTAGATAAGCTGCGTGAGATTTATCCTCTTTATCAAAATAATAAGGATGTAAATATAAAAATTACAAGGATGTGATAAAATGAAGATTGTATTTATGGGAACTCCCGAGTTTTCTGTTCCAATCTTAGAAGCTTTGTATGAACGATATGAGATTGTTCTTGTCATCAGTCAGCCAAATAAAATTAAGAAAAAAGGAATCTTTCTAGATACTCCAGTAGCCGCTACTGCAAAACGTCTGGGATTACCTTTAGTTCAGCCTGAGAAAGTCGGATCCATCGTAGAGCAAATTGAACAAGCTGGTGGAGATGTTTTAGTGACAGCTGCCTTTGGGCAATACATTCCTTCTAAAATATTAAGGTTGTTCAAAAAGACAATGAATGTTCATGGGTCATTACTTCCAAAATATCGTGGGGGTGCTCCTATCCAGCGTTCCATTATGGAAGGAGAGCATACAACAGGAATTACGATTATTGAAATGGCAAAGCAGCTAGATGCTGGTGTAATGTATGCGAAAAGAGAATGTCCAATTACAGAAGAGGATACCTCAAGCTCTATGTTTGAAAAGCTTTCATTGATTGGAAGAGATTTGCTTTTAGAGGTTATAGAAGATATTTACACAGGAAAGTGTGTAGGAGAAATTCAAAATGAAGCAGAAGTGACTTATGCACCAAATCTGCTTCCTGAAGAGGAAATTATCGATTTTCACAAGCCTGCTCAAACGATTGTAAATCAGATACGAGGATTATCTTTAGAACCAGGGGCAACCATTCCACTTAAAGATAGTAAATTGAAAGTCTTTCAGGCCAAGGTGGTTCAGGATACTTCTAATTACCAACCTGGAACAGTTTTATCCTTGAAGAAGCAAGTTTTAATCAAGGCTTTGGATGACGCTGTATCTTTAGATTTAATTTTAGTTCCTGGCAAAAAGATGCTTTCTGCAAAGGATTTTGTCAATGGACAAAAAATTTTAAAAGAGTTTGATGTCATTTTATGATGAATATGGTATAATAACTAACGAACGGAGGAGGTGGAAACTTTGTCGCTTAAAAATAAAATAAAAAATACAAAATTTTTTAACAATGCCTTTGGTTTTGAGAGTGGTATTGATATTGCGAATGATACACAGGTTTTGTATCGTAAAAATATTGTTATCAAAAATATTATATTTTTATCGAACGTAGTATTCACCTTGATTTTTACCCTCCTATCTATTGGAGAAAACAGCAATATCATTTTGGCTATATTGCTAGGTATTGTTACCTTTGCTTTGAATATGTACCTCAAGAAAAGTATAAATAAAAATCCTGAGGATCAGAATTCTCAGAAAATTGCCAGCTATCTTTCGTGTTTTTATATGTTAGCTTTGGCTATAGTAATTTATGTAAAGTTAAATTTTGGAGAGATTGAGTATCTGAAGGAATGTGGCTATATTTTGTTATATTATTCACTAGCAGTGTGTTCCTTTTATCAGGACAAGCGTCTGTTGAAAACCGTCTTTGCTTGGACACTAATTATTGTTACGATATTACACTTTTCAATCACTTATGAAATCATAGCTTCAGATATGGCAAAAAATCTCGGGAAATTCATCACAGAATTTTTTACAAGTGAAATGTTTAGAGATATTATGCTAAGAACTCTTTTGTTGTGTATATTCATGTTGGTTCTTTACTGTATTGTATCAATGAGTGGATACATGCAGGAGGAAAGAAAAAAAGAGTTAATGAAGCGTCGTGAGGTTCAAGAAGATTTTGCAAACGTCATTACAAAAATATTTGAGGTTACATTGGATAAGTCCTCTAAAAGTGAAGAGGATAAACAAAATATTTACATTGTATCTAAAATGGCTAGAAGATTAGCAGAATTAATGAGTTTATCAGAAGAAGAAATAAATTTAATTGAAATAACCTCTAAAATTCATATTGAGCAGTCCGTTGACTTTCTTTTGTCAGATGAAATGAATGAGGATGAAAAATATGCTTTGCTGAAAGAACAAACCAATTTAGGAAGTATTATCATTTCAAGACTTCAGCTAGAACGCAAGTGTGAAGCAATCATCCGATCTACATTTGAAGGCTCAGATACAAAAGCATTTATTACTAGAATGAATTCTATTCAATATGAGACTGCTGCACAAATCATTTTAATCTGTGAATTATATGTCTCAATGCGTAGCGTTAAATCGTATAAGAAGGCATATAATCATAAGGTTACAATACAGTATATGAATGAACACTTTAATGTTTATTTTAATGAAGATGTCTTTGAACGATTCGATCGATTCAAGGATGAATTTGAAAAAATATATGATGGAAATGAAGGAGAAGATTATGACTTATAATTATGAAACAAAGGGCACATGCTCAAAGAAAATTACATTTGAATTAGATGACCAAGGAAATTTACACAATGTTTGTTTTGCTGGTGGCTGTAATGGAAATTTAAAGGCAATTGCAAAATTAGTAGAAGGAAAACCTGCAAGTGAAGTGGCAAAGATTTTAGAAGGAAACACATGTGGACCACGTGCTACCTCTTGTGCAGACCAGCTTGCAAAAGCAATTGAGGAGGCAACTCATGCGTAGATTTTTCACATCTGAATCTGTTACAGAAGGACATCCAGACAAAATAGCCGATCAGATTTCAGATGCAATATTAGATGACATTTTAGCACATGATCCAAATGCAAGAGTTGCTTGTGAGACGATTTGTACTACAGGCTTAGTTATGGTTTTTGGAGAAATGACAACAAACCATTATGTTGATTTACAGAAAATCGTGCGTAAAACAGTATCAGATATTGGATATACTCGTGGAAAATATGGATTTGATGCAGACAATCTTGCAGTATTATCTGCAATTGATCCTCAATCTCCTGATATTGCTATGGGAGTAGATGAGACAGATGCACATGAGCAAGGTGCTGGTGACCAAGGAATTATGTTTGGATATGCTTGTGATGAGACAGCCGAATTAATGCCAATGGCTATTACATTAGCGCATAAGCTTGCTAGAAGACTTACAGAGGTTAGAAAACAGAACATCTTACCTTATCTAAGACCAGATGGGAAGACACAGGTCACAGTGGAATATGATGAGGAAGGAAAAGTTTCTCGTATTGATACAGTTTTAATTTCTACGCAGCATTCCCCAGAGATTGATATGAAGGCTCTTGCTGAAGACATTAAAAGAGAAGTGGTAGATGTTATAGTTCCTACATCCCTTGTAGATTCCAAAACAAAATACTTGTTTAATCCAACAGGCAGATTTGTTGTTGGAGGTCCTGCAGGAGATTCAGGTCTAACAGGAAGAAAAATCATTGTTGATACGTATGGTGGTTCAGCACCTCATGGTGGTGGTGCATTTAGTGGTAAGGATCCATCAAAAGTAGATAGAAGTGCATCCTATATGGCAAGATATATTGCTAAAAATGTAGTGGCTGCGGGCTTGGCTAAAAAATGCCAAATTCAGTTATCTTATGCAATTGGAATCGCAGAACCTACTTCAGTTTTAGTAGACACTTTCCATACAGCATGTGTTGATGAAGAAAAGATTGTAGAAGCCATTCGTTCGTTATTCCCACTTACCCCAAAGGGTATCATTCAGACTTTAGATTTAAAGAGACCGATTTATTTACAAACTGCTGCTTATGGTCACTTTGGTAGAACAGATGTTTCATTACCATGGGAAAAGTGTGACAAAATAAAACAATTAAAAGAATTATTATTGAAATAATGTTGTTTTTTATCGCTTTTCAGTATATAATTATAATAAAGAGACGCTTTTACTGGAGGTATTAGGAAAATGAGTCTAGGTGTTATTATCGCTATTGTTGTAGTTGCAGTTCTTATTTTATTTGTTCTAGCCATTGTTGGTTGGTATATTTCAACACGCAATAAATTTATTCGTATGGAGCAGGATGTTGAAAATTCTGAATCTCGTATAGATATTTATTTGACAAAGCGTTTTGATTTATTAACAAAAATGTATGATACAACAAAAGGATATATGAAGCATGAAAGAGAAACATTAAAAGAAATTATTCAAATGCGTAATCCTGGTGTCAATGCATCTTTGAAAGAAAAAGCAAATTTTAATGAACAATTGAGTTCTGCTTCTCAACGATTAAAAATGGTTGTTGAACGTTATCCAGAAATTAAGGCAGATAGAGTTTTTAACAATTTACAAAATGCTCAATCTGAGGTTGAGGAAAATCTTCAAGCTGCTAGAAGTAACTTTAATGCTAATGTGGCAAGCTATAACAAAGCAATTCTTCAATTCCCTGCATCTATTATTGCAGGATCCAAATTCACAAAGAAGGATTATTTTGAAGCAGAAGAAGCCAAAAAGCAAGATGTTAAAATGGAATTTTAATGATTGTAGAACTCTACTCAATTACGAGTAGAGTTTTCTTTTATGGAGGACAAAAATGAATCAATATGAAAAGCTAAAGACAATTATAAAGGAGAGCTCTAAAATTGTAGTTTTTACAGGAGCAGGTATTTCTGTACCATCTGGAATTCCAGATTTCCGTTCTGCAAGAGGAATTTACAGTGAAGAATTTGGGAACTTTAGTCCAGAACAAATTATTTCACATACTTTTTTTATAAAAAATCCAAAATTGTTTTATGAGTTTTATGGGACAAAAATGGTATATCCAGATGCCCAACCTAATGATGCACATCTCTATTTTGCCAGCTTACCTAATGTGTCTGCTGTAGTTACACAGAATATTGATGGATTACATCAGAAAGCTGGAAGCAAACGAGTTTATGAGTTACATGGAAGTGTATTAAGAAATTATTGTATGAAGTGCCATAAATTTTATGATTTAAAGGATATTGATGTTCATAAGCCAAGTTATTGTGACTGTGGAGGAATGATTAAGCCTGATGTAGTACTTTATGAAGAGCCTTTAAATGAAAATGTTGTTTATCCTGCGATTGATGCCATTATGGAAGCAGATACTATGATTGTGATAGGAACCTCTTTGGTTGTTTATCCTGCAGCTTCCTATTTGCAGTTTTTTAAAGGAAAACATTTAATTTTAATCAATAAGTCGACAACCTCCTATGATTCTAAAGCCGACTTAGTATTTAATGAAGATGTAATAGAAGTTGTGAAAAAGCTGCAAGAAAAAAGGGATTGATTGAATCTCTTCGAAAAGTTTAAAACATAAAAAAAGGCTGCTAGAAACTTTTTGGTTTTTAGCAGCCTCTTTTTTTTACAAAGGATTCTTCCTGTGTTGATATAGGGAAGAATATCCCCTTGCTAAGATCGTCCATCACAGAGATTAAGTTTGTTCTATTATTTTAACAAAATATGTAAATAAAACTTGACACACCGCTTTCTATGAGATATAATCTATGTGTAAATAAAACTTTACACTTTAAAATCTAAAAAGGAGTAAAACTATGGACAAAGAAGAGATTTTGGCAAAGGCAAAAAAGAAACATCCTGTTGGAGAAATGGAAGAAAAGAAGATTAGTAAATCCATTTGGATTGCTTTGATTGTGACAATAGTTATGGCAGTAGCGCTTTTAATAAGTGAAGGATGTCTTGGTCATTTTTCTGCTATATTTGCAATTGGTGCTATTTGTTTTACATGGGCAAGTGTATTTTATTTTTGTCAGTATTTTGTTGCCAAAAGACCTTGGCAAGTGCTTATTGGAGCTGTACTTGAAGGTCTTGGTGGAATAACAATGATTGTGCTTTATATTTTATTAAATTTAGGAATGCTCTTTTGAAGGCTTGGATGATTTGATATGCGCGAAAAACTAAAGCTTCAAAATAATTTAAAAGAAACTAGAATTTCACATGGCTATTCACAAGAAAAACTTGCAGAACTCGTTGGAACTACACGCCAAACCATAATTGCTATAGAAAAGCAAATCTTTAACCCTACCGCAAAGCTTGCATTATTATTATGTATAGCGTTGGAGTGCAAATTTGAAGATTTGTTTTATTTCTAAAATTTTTTCATTTAATTTTCTCTAGCATAAAATGACTGATAAAACAGTCATTTTTATTTTGTAACAGATGAATCATATTTTATAAGAGATAAGTTTCGTATAGAATTATGCCTCTACACTTACAAATGCTTCGTAAGGTAAAGAAAAGGGCTGTTAGAAGCTTTTTAGTTTCTCAACAACCCTTTTCTTTTTACTTATAGTAGGCGATTTTGTAGAAGTAAGGATAGTTTGCCATAACTTCACTTAGCTTTGTTTTCGTAGAAGCTGGATCATTAACGATGAAGCTACTTGCTGAAAGTGAGTTGGCTCCTATGAAACCTACTACTAAAACCCAATGCTGTCCACCATTTGCTGTCTTTAACCCAATCAAAACGGGTTGATTATTCTTGAGCTTAGTATAGATAGTAGTTAAATAGTCACTAGCAGTTGAAGTAGTATAGTTGCTTGGCCAATATAGTGAGCCATCTGCAGTATAACTAACACTATTTCGAATGGTTGCAGGTGTTTTTGTTGTTCCTGTTCTATAGCTTTCGCTCATGGCCATACAAGTAGTCAAGCACCCAATTTGGCTAATGGTTTGACCTTGGGTTCCAAGAGTAAGGCTTGCCCATCTGGAATCATACTGCTTATAGCTTGGAACGGATAAACTTATAGAAGAGTAGGCTAAAGATATCGATTCAATATAATCATTAGATACATATCCTGTTTTATTTCCTTCGAATAAAACTCTAGAGAATGATCCGAAATCTGATAGTACAACAACATAATCATTATGCTTTATTTTTTCAATTATAGAATATGCCGTTGAAGCACCAGAACGAACATTTAAATTTACTCCTCCTGTGTTTACTCGTTTTACCTTTGTTGACTGTATACGAACATAGTCCTTATGCACATATCCATATATATTTTCTAAATATTCAACATAATAGAAATCACCGCTTTCAGATAATATAGTGACATAAGTGTTATGCTTTACTTTTCCTATTATAGAAGATGAAGTCGAATTGCTAGCTCGAACATTTAAATTACTCCCCCCTGTTTCCACAACTCCTGCCTTACTATTTGAAGTTGCAGCATTAGCTTTTGGAAAAATGTTTAGACAAAGTATTCCAATTAAAGCTAGTAAGAAGAATCCTATTTTCTTCATTTTATCTACCTCCACTACCATTATAAAAAAAATACCAACCCCTTGGGCTGGTAATATTTAGTAAGTTTTATAGTACAAGATAGTCTAAAGCATCATATACTCTTGATTTCCATTGAGATTCATTGTGTTCATTTCGGTCATCAACAACTACTTTTGTATTCGGTAGTATTTCTTTAATGGCATAGGTAGATTGTAGACAATTCCCATTTTCCTCAGTAGAGCCTGCATCAATATAGCTTAATATGTTAGATTGAATAGAAACACTTTTTAAATTTGACTCTGTAATTAGGGGAGAAAATAGAATAATCCCTTTGAAGATTTCATTTTGGGCTAATACTAAAGCAGTATAAGCAGCAGTAGAACATGCGACAGAATAAATATATTGATTCATTCGATATCTAGAAGATAGGTAGGGATGAATAGAGTTTATAATAAAATCTGCTAAAACAGTTTCATTGTATTCTGTTTCTCTACGTTCTGGATTGCTAGCTGCAGCAATTCCAACATAAATGGCATCTTTGCCTTCGCTAGATAGCTTTTCTATGGTTTGTTCTAATTCTAAACTAACCCCACGATAGGAATCTTCATCCTTATAAAGGTTTTGACCATCCAAAAAATAGATTACAGGATAGTATCTAGGAGTATTATTGTAGTCCTTTGGAAGTGCAACAGAAATTCGGATTGCACGATTTAACGGAAAACAATTTATTTTAAATCCTTCAAGCATTTTCATCACCCAATACCATTATACTTTATTTTACAGTTTTTTAAAGAAAATAATAATTTTTGGCAAACATATATTGACAGTGCCAAAGTATAAGTATATAATAAGATATGTATAAGAAATGGAGGAATATATATGAAAGAAAAAATGGAATTTAAAACAGAAACAAAGCGTTTATTAGATATGATGATCAATTCCATCTATACACATAAAGAAATCTTTTTACGTGAATTGATATCAAATGCAAGTGATGCGATTGATAAGAGACATTATCTATCTTTAACAGATACTTCTAAAAGTGCAGATGCATATGAAATTTTAATTGAAGCAGATAAAGAAAATAGAACCTTGACCATTACAGATAATGGAATTGGTATGACAAAAGAAGAATTAGTAGAGCATTTAGGAACAATTGCTAAGAGTGGCAGTAAGGAATTCTTAGAAAAAATTGAAAAGGAAAAGACACCAGATGTTGATATTATTGGTCAATTCGGTGTTGGCTTTTATTCAGCCTTTATGGTAGCCAAAGAAATTAGTGTATTTACAAAATCCGTTGTAGATGGAAGTGCTCATGTATTTACATCTTTAGGACTAGATTCTTATGACATTGATGAATGTGATAAGGAAGATTTTGGAACTAAAATTGTTATATCCTTAAGAGAAAATACAGAGGACATCAATTATGATGATTTTTTAGATGAATATCAAATTAAAGAATTGGTAAAAAAATATTCTGACTATGTGAGATATCCAATCAAAACTTGGGTCACAAAATATGATGAGAAAAAAGATGACGATAAGGATGAGGAAGAACATACTCATTTAGAACTTGAAACAATCAATTCTATGCTTCCAATTTGGAAAAAGAATAAAAGTGAAGTAACAGATGAGGAACTGAATACCTTCTATAAATCTAAATTTATGGATTATCAGGACCCTATTACAACAATTCATATCAATGTTGAAGGAATGCTGACATATAATGCCTTATTATTCATTCCTAAAAAGCCTATCTATAATTTCAATGACCAAAATGAACGTGGTCTTCAGCTATATACAAAAGGAGTATTCATTTTAGATAAATGTAAGGATTTGATTCCTGAATATTTACGTTTTGTAAAAGGACTCGTAGATTCTGCAGACTTACCTTTAAATATTTCCCGTGAAATGCTACAAGAGGACCGTTCTATTAAAAAGATAGCTACAAATGTGGAGAAAAAGATTCTATCTGAGTTAAGTCGTATGCTTAAAAATGATCGTGAAAAATATGAAGAATTTTTCAATGATTATGGTGTGAATTTAAAATTTGGTTTATATGAGGAGTATGGTGCTAAGAAGGAATCCTTGAAGGATTTGATTATACTTACTAGCTTAAATCAAGAAAAACGCATTTCCTTTGCTGAATATAAAGAAGGAATGGTAGAAGGTCAAAAGGAAATCTATTATGCTGTAGGAAAAGATAAAGACAGTGTACTAAAACTTCCTCAAATGGATTTGATCAAGAACAAAGGATATGATGTTTTAATATTGACAGATGATGTAGATGAATTTATGCTACAAGTACTATCTGATTATGATGGTGTTAAGTTTAAATCTATTAATCAAGGCGATTTAGATTTGATTGATGAAGAGGAATCTAAAAAAATAGATGAGCTAAAAGAATCAAAGAAAGATATTTTAGAAGATTTAAAGAAGGCATTGCCAGAATGTAAGGATGTTGTATTCTCTAAGCGTTTAGTGGAGGCTCCATGCTGTTTATCTGCATCTGAAGGCTTATCCTTTGAAATGGAGCGTGTTTTACAAGCTCAACATCAAGGACATGGAATGAAGGCAGAGCGTATTTTAGAGATTAATCCAAATCATGCAGTTTTCCAAGCGATGGAAGCTGCCTATGAAAAGGATAAGGAAAGTCTTGGGAAATATGCAAAACTTCTGTATACTCAAGCTTTATTAATGGAAGGTATTTTACCAAGTGATCCAAAAGAGTTTTCAAATACCTTATGTGAATTGATGGTTAATTCAATGAAATAAATTATAAAGAGACTATAAATTTTGATTTTTAAAGATTGAAATTGTAGTCTTTTTATTTTATATTCTTTAATTTCTTGCTTAAGTATTCAGGTAAATCCTCTAAGAACTTGTATT
>CAMWSQ010000030.1 GCA_947177025.1 uncultured Mollicutes bacterium
TTTGCCATTTTTTAAACTCCTTTCGCCTATAATCTTTGTATAGACTTGCTCCATGAGAAAACCCGACACATTGCAATGACAACGCTCTTCAGTGTGTCGACAACCTCCCACTTCACAGCTAATATTGCTTATACCATAAGCTTCATAATTATACCGCAATTTTAATGCAATTGCAAGCATTAATTTTCATTTTGAAAAATTATTTTTAAGTATTGCAAAATATATATATTTCGTTTACAATATAGATGTGAACGTAATATTCTTAAAAATTACTTACAAATGAAAAGGGTAGGCGGCAACCTACCCTTTTCGCTTACAAGGAAACTATAAACGTAAAATTCTTAAGAAATTCTTCTAACTGACTATTTTCGTCTGCCAATTAGCACACTGATTAATGCTAATAATAAAATTAAAAGTACTACAAGTTTGACTAGATATTCCATCTAGTGTGTCTCCTCATTTACACGTTCATCGTTTCCTTTGAAGCGTGTGCTTTGTTCATAGAAACCTCCTAAGCAGCACGATGTGCTATGACTATCATAGCACACTTTTTTTATGCTTGCAAATGAGGGGAATTTCTATTTTAGCAACTTTTTCCTAACATTAAAATCATTTCTTAAGCGGCCTAATATAATCTGGTGTAAAAACCCCTTATTTTTGATAAAAATTTTAAAAAAACATCAAAATAAAAAAATTAAATTTTTGCAAAAATATTGAGTTTAAATTTAGATTTTTCACAACTCAGCTTGAAACAAAGCCAATTTCATATTTATTGTTTTGACACTTCTTTTTCCAATTCCACATCATATTCTAATATTTCTTTTTTACTAACTTCTAAAAGTTTATAATCAGCTCTTTTTAATTTAATAATATACTCCTTTAATTTGTCATCTACAGGAATATACAAGTTTTCAAATGCTTGGCCCCAAGTATATGGATCTCCTAATCCTGTAGAGAAACTTAAGTCTCCATTTGGTCGTACTACCACGAATCCATAGCACAAAGACCATAGTTCTTCATTTTGATAATCTTCAACTATAGTCTTTAAATCTTTATAATCTACTAAGTTGCAGTTATCTATACGATTAGGATATTTCTTTTGTAAATCTTTGATCTTATATAAAAAATTAGAATATTGCTTTCTAGGAACAATTAATCTCTCATCATATTCTTTTTTTATGCCCATAGATGCTATTGGCGTAAATTTAATTATGCACTTGTCATATTGAATAAGCATCCTTAAAATATCATCTATATCTTTTAAATAATCTTCTGCTAATGTAACTTGAACATAGGTAGAAATTTCCCTGTCATTAAAAAATTTTATTGCATTTAGCACTTTATTAAAGCTATCTTGATTAGCAATATATTTATGCTTTTCCTTTGTTGCTCCTAATATACTCGTAAAATAACTACTAAAATATTTATATCGAGATAATCTTTTTAAACGATTTTGATTCATTGCTAAACTATTAGAAGCCAAATCAAAAAAAAGGTGTAGTTCTTCTAGATAGTCTAATATATCAAATATGTCCTTTCTCACAAAAGGTTCTCCACCTGTAAGAATTACCTTGCGACCACCTTGTTCTTTGAAGTTCAAAAATACTTTTTTAATTTGTTCTAAACTCATCGGCATTACTTCTTTATTGATACTACAGTCTAGATAGCAATGCTTACAATGCTGATTACAGGCATGGGTTAACTCAATATATAAAGTATTAAATTTTAAATTTTTCATTTATCCTCCATGTTAAATGTATTTTGAATAAACAAGTTTGAATGCGAGCGATAAACCTATCTTGTTTATTCTTGAATCAATGGTTATCTAAATGCTCTTTATGTGTTCTAATAATGTTATTATATCAAAATGGATGTATAAACGAAAGAGACTCTTTTGATTTTTTTAAAATCTAGATATTGAAAAATATATGAATATAGTTTACAATATAGATGTAAACGTACATAGAATTGCTAAACAAAGAAAAGGGTAGGCGGTAACCTACCCTTTTCGCTTACAAGGAAACTATAAACGTACGTTAGAATTCTTGGAATTGCTACTAATTAGCTACTTTCTTTTGCCAATTAGCACACTGATTAATGCTAATAATAAAATTAAAAGCACCACCAGTATTACTAGATATTCCATCTAGTGTAACTCCTCATTTACACGTTCATCGTTTCCTTTGAAGCGTGTGCTTTGTTCATAGAAACCTCCTAAGCAGCACGATGTGCCATGACTATCATAGCACACTTTTTTTATGCTTGCAAATGAGGGAAATTCCTCTGTTTTTTCATTTTTCCTGAAGTAAATTTCAAATCCTTAGTTTTGTAATTAAATGAATGACAAAACCCTTGATTTTTGATAAAAAACTATCTGAAAATTGAAATAAAAATATTTTAAAAAATTTTAATATTCTTCGTTGATATGATTCATATCCATATAATCATTATCAAAATTAATTACAAAATAATATGCTTTATTCTCTTCTTTTACTGCATCCTGAAGAGTTCTTAAGATTTGTTCATCTGTAATCTCAAATTTGTAAGGACGAACTAAGTCAAAAATGATATTGGTATGCGTATTCCCATTTACAACTCGAAAATCATGCATTGATAAAGCTGGATGAATAGATTTAACGACTTCCTTAATTTTAGCTCGCAGAATATTCGTTTCTTCATTGTCAATGTCAATTGGATCCATATGAATTGTAAGATCAACTCCAAATTGCTCTTTAACCTTACGCTCTAAATTATCGATTGAATCATGTATATCTAGCATTTTTTGTTTTGCATCAACTTCAACATGTAATGTCATAAAGCATTTCGTTGGACCATACATGTGACAAACCAAATCGTGATAGCCTAATACAAAGGGTTCATTTTTTAACACTTCTATGATTTTTTGAACAAATTCTTCATTTGTAGAAACCCCAATTAAAGGATCAACTGTTTCTTTGATTAGCTTAATTCCTGATACAATAATAAATATAGATACTAAAATACCAAGTAAGCCATCTAAGCTAAATGGTATATTTGAAACAAATAATAAAATTATATTTCCTATCAATAATGCTCCTGTAGAAATACAATCGTTTAAACTGTCTTTACTAGTAGCCTTTAAAGCAACAGAATTAATGATTTTTCCTAATTTATAGTTCACCACAGATTGCCAAATTTTAATTAAAATAGAAACAGCTAAAATACTGATAGAGATATAAATAACCTTAGGATCTACTGTAACCATTTTATAATTTATCATTTTTTCGATAGAGGTTTCTAAAAGACTCACACCTACAAATAGGATAACAACAGCCACTACTAATCCTGTAACATATTCAATTCGTTGATGTCCATAGGGATGTTCCTTATCTGCTGGAGCACTTGCTAATTTAAATCCAACCAATGTAATTATGGAAGACCCCATATCAGATAGATTGTTGATTGCATCTGCAATGATAGATATACTAGCAGAAATGATTCCTGCAAACACCTTTAAAACGACTAAAATGAGATTAGAAAAGATTCCAAAAAAACTAGCCAGCTTGCCGTGAACCATTCTAACCTTTTCTTCTCCAATATTTTCATAATTTTTAATAAATAGTTTTCGCATCAATGTAATCATTTTATTTTACCATTTATTTGTCCTTTCTATAGGATTCTTCTATTTTACCATATTTCATAAATAGATTCTATCTTTTAAAGAAGAAAAACCTTCATTTTTGAAGGTTCTTAAAACAAGATATTATCTTATTTCTAAACTCTTTAGAAAAAGGAATATGAATTAAAAGCACATTTCCTTTATATTTTTTCAGCAATAAATAATATGCATAATTACAATAGTATTTAGAAGGAATTCTATTTTCTTTAATTTCTAATTCTGCACATACTTCTTTGATTTCAGAAGAATCTGCAGTGGATACAACTACTTCTGTCTCAAATTGACTTACATATTCTATTTGTAAAGAATTTTTTAATTTGGAATTTAAGCCAAACAAAATAATAGTTGAGGAGATATCTTGTAAATTTGATATATCCTTTTTTATTCCTTGAAAAGAATTTGTAAGAAAAATTGTTCCTCCTAATTCCTTTACCACTTCAAAGGAAGGATTATTTTTTCCTTTAAATCCTACGAATGTGTACTGCATATTCCTCTCCTCCTTGTATTATCTAAATATGTTGTCAAAGTAATGTAGAATAAAACTTGCTAAATCTTTTTGCTTTTTACTAATCATTCCATCTAGTAAAATTAGATAACCAAATAACGCATTTTCAATCATAATCTCACAACAGATACAATCTTTATCAATAGTGTAGTCTTTTGTTAATACAATTTTATTTAATGCAGATAATTCTTTATCTAAATAGGATGGAACTCGTTTTATAAATTCCGGATCTAATTCCTCATTAATAATTTCATTTTCTAATGTGGAATAAATTACGGTGTGTAAATTTGTTACAATGATATCAGTTTGATAGCTTGCTTTTAAAGAATCACAGAAAGAAGAAACAAGCTGCTGATCATGATCTAGGGGATGAAATTTAGATAAGATAACATTGTCTGAATCTATACTGATATCCACTAAATCTCCACTATCCATATGAAGTCTTTTTCGCACTTCCTTAGGAATAACGATTCTACCGAGCTCATCAATTCTTCTTACAATGCCCGTACTACTACTCATATTATCACTTCCATAAAGTAGTATTTACAAAAAAGAACAAATTTAAACATTTTTAGAAAAATTCTTTATAGACATGGTTTAACACTTTAATTGCAGGAGGTGCAACTGAAAAGTTCTGAATTCCAATTTTGATAAATTCTCTCAAGGCAGAATCAATGGCTGCAAGTTCTCCACAAACAGATAACGTAATTTGATGCTGCTTGCAAAAATCAACTACTCTTTTTAATTGCAATAATAAATCCTTTAAGTATTCATTTACTGCTTCTGTTTGAACATCACGATGAATATGATAGATGTCTACTACCAAATCATTGGTTCCTATTGAAATGAAATCCACATCAGTAAATGTTTCAATTTGTTCTAAAGCTTCTTTTGTTTCTAGCATAATGCCAAACTGTACAAAGGATGTATTTTTTATTTCCTTTTGAATCTGTAAAACCCATTTTTTAAGTAATTCAAACTCAGAGACATTGTAAATCATTGGAAATAAAATTTGAACTGTATTGTAGTGATTTGCCTTTAAAAGGGCCTCTATTTGTGTCTTAAACAAAATAGGATTATGAATGTAGTTTTCCACACCCTTTTGATGCACCTTTAGATAAGGAAGTTGCTTATCATCTCCAATATCAAAGGTTCTAAAACATATTTTTTTGTTTTGCATCATTTCAACTGCTTCACTATAGATTTCACACTGTTCTTCTAAAGTTAGAGGTCGATCATTATGCATAAAAATCATTTCTGTACGGTATAGACCAATTCCATCAAAGCCGTATTGATTCACATTTTTTATTTCCAAATTTTCTGATACATTTGCTAAAAACTGAAAATTGTTATGAGGAACAGCAAAATAGGTTTCTTTAGATAATTCTTCTAATAAATAAGTGTAATGTTCAATTTCTTGTTGGTTTGGATTAAATATTACCTGTTGTTTTCTCGAATCAATTATGACCAAAGATTCTGATATATCCTCATTCATCAAAACATAAGGAATATGAAATTGTCTGCATAGTATAGCACTATGAGAACTATATCCACCCTTTTTTGTAATTACTCCTAAAAGTTTTTTTCTGTTTTGAATTAAAAATGAAGGATGTAATTCTTCCGCAAAAAGAATGCAGGGCTTGGTAAATTGCTCAATATGACTTCCCGAAAGATTGCTAAGAATTCTTGCCTTGATATCAGACAAATCCAAAACACGTTCCTTTAAATAGTCGCTTGTTGCATCTAGCAAGGAATTCATATATTCTCCTAAAACAAATGTAATTCCTTCTATAGCTGAAACCCCATTTTCAATTTCTCGATTTGTTTTTTCTAATAAAACAGGATCTGATAATAAAAGAACTTGCATAGCTAAATACTCTTCATTTTCTTTATCCAATGTTTTTAATTCTTCTATTTCTTTAATGGATTTTTCAATAGCCTGCTGAAGTTTTTCTTTTTCCTGATTTGGAACTAGCTTAGATTGATTCGGAACAGAAAAAATCAATTTTCGGAGATTTCCAATCGCAATTCCTTCAGATAATACCTGTACTTTTGTACTATTCACAAAAATCACTTCCTATAAACAATAACTGGAACGAGCATTTCATCTGCAGTAATTCCTGCATGATGGCTTTTAAATACAATGTCATCTTTGCCTTTATAATTGAAAAAGTAATCTGTTTTAGCTACAGCTACATAATCTGCTAAAAAATCATATACTCTTGTGTGGGGAATTTCTTCCTTCTTTCCAAAAAACTCTTGACGCATTGCTTCACTTGATGGAAGAATATCATAAGCATACCCAAACAAATCCTTGAATACCTTAGGAAAAACCGTTCTATATTCGTCCTTTACACTAAAGGTAATACATCTAGAATCATTAGATGGCTTACGTTTTAACATCTTCTGGATGGTTGTACAGGCATAGAAATCAATGGTTTGAACATTGGTGTGACCATGATCTGCACTGATGATTAAAAGTGTATCCTTAGGAAGCTTATGTGCATACCAATTCAAATCCTGATCCATTCTTTTCAGCATTTCTACAACACAATCATCAAACGTACCGTATTCATGCATTAATCCATCTGGCTGAGTATAATACACATATTGGACATTTCTTTTTTTCTTTTTTATTGCCTTCAAGCTTCTTTTTAATATTGTTTTAAACTGATAATTATGTTTTGCAAAATTCGGTTGATGCATTGTCCCATGCACATTTAGATCAGTATAAAATGGCTCAAACGGCAAGGCATCATATCCACTAAAGCCTGTAGGTTCATCGGTATAATAATCCACACCTGTAAACAAAACTATATTCCTACGAATTTCTTTTATATAGTTTTCCCAGCCAAGCCAGCCTGTTTTAAGAGGAGATAATCCCGAAACAGTAGATGTGGTGGAAGCAGCTGTTGTAGAAGGATAAATTGCCGTATTTGTATATAAATGATGTGTTCTTAAAAAAGAATCCTTATCAAGATTATTTTCTAAAATGTTTTCTCCCATCCCATCTAATAGCATAACAATAACATTTTTGTAATTCTTCTCTTTGAAAATTTGCTCCATATGTGCATCTAATTCATAATTTGCTTTACCATTAAATTGCTTACGAATAGAGGATAATGTATTTAAAATACAATGATCATAGTTTGGATACACAAGCTTAAACTCTTTATCTAAGCTATGAAGAGATTCCTTTATATTTTCATCAATTGGTGTAACAGGAATAAAGGATAATAAATAGCTTCTTCCTTCTTTTGTCATCTCTACACATAAATGCACTGAATCTGTGATTTCATATCCTTCACTTAAGAATTGCTCCACTGTATCAAAATATTCTTTTTGGGTGTCAAAATACCAATATTCATAGTTATCTTTTATACTAGTCTTTTCCATTAATGCTTTACCTCCATTGTGTCTTGTATCTTTAATCCTAATTCCTTTGCAAACTCTTCTGCTTGTCTGATATAATCACATACCAAAGCATCTGGAGTATGCGCATCTGCTCCAATAATAATTTTTAAGTTTGGATATTGACTTGCAATTTGCCAAAATTCTCTACAAGGGTATAACCACTCTGAAGCAAATCTAGAATTATAGATTCCATTCGCATTCAGTTCTAAATATACATCACATTCAATTGCTGTTTCAATAATCTTCTTAGATACATAAGCACACTGTTCATCAAAGGTATGCTCCTTATTTTTATCTGTATATCCAAACATAAATAAATCCGGATGAACAAGTGTGTTAAACAACCCTGTTTTCATTCCTTTAATGCACGCATCTAAATAAGAAAGAATTGTTTTATGATTTACTTGGGAATAGCTGCTCAATAGCTGATCCTTATACTCAAACAAATGTACTCCTAAATTAAGATAATCTACTTTCTTTCTTAGATATCTAGCAAAGAACTCACTTGTTGAAAAATATTCGATTTCAAATGCAGATAAAATTTTAATTTGATTTTTATATTTTTCTTTTGCAGCTTCTACTTCTGGTAAATACTTTGTTAATGCTGTATCTAGTGTCATCGTATTATATTTTCTTCCAAAACGTTCAAACTCGGATACACTCATAAAGCATGGTAAAAGAGGCGCATGATCAGAAATACCTAATTCTTTAAAATTGTGCTTTAGAGCCACTTGGATATAATCCTCTGCATGCCCAGCAGCATGCTTACAATAAACTAAATGACTATGATAATTTGCATGAATCATACATCAATCCCCTTTCTTTTTATGCTTTGATTTGATAAATCTTGCTTATACATTCTTGAATCCAAAGCGCTGAAGATTTTGATTCTTCTAATACGACTTCTAATTCTTCTTTAGAAAATTTTGTAGCAACAATACATAAAGCTTCCTCTGTTATATTTTCTTTTCCTAATTCATATAAGCCTTGAATAATCAAATTTGTATGATACGAAAAAGGCTTTGTTTTACTTACAACAGCATGCTTAAACTTGATGATATTCCCATTAAATTCATATTGTCTATGAGGTCCTGAACAAATATACGTATATACTTTTGGTGCTTCTAAAGTCAATCCTAAAAGATATAATGCATACTCCTCAGCAGGCCAAATCTTCCAATTGTAATTTCTTGTTAGAGCATCAACAACTTCTTCTACAGTTGGATATTCATTTGAGTTCTGAGATACACAATAAACACCAGACATCAAACGAAAGATAAGATTATCTTTTGTCATTCTTACTAATTCTTTTCTTACTCCATCATGAGAGGCCAATTCTATAATGTCTGGAATTGTAAATACTCTTACATTACGCTTCTTTAGTTTTGTTAAAATTTTATCACGTAATATCATCTATATCACCCAGCTTTTATAGTATTATACCATTTTTACAAAAAACTATAAAGATAAAATCTCCAAGAAAGTACTTGGAGATTTTTTTATTTGCTAGAATATAGAGAAGCAATTTTATTAAATGGAACCTCTGAAATAAAATCCTCAATCGCATGTTCTGCTTTATCAATAGAAGCCTGAATGAGCGCAAGCTCATCTGCAGAAAACTTTTGTAATACCCAATCGATAACGGAGATAACATTACTTCTATCAATGCCAATCTTTAATCGCTTATAGGATTCAGTTCCTAAATGAGCCATAATGTTTTTGTGCCCATTATGTCCCCCTGCACTACCTTCACTCCGAAGTCGGACTCTTCCTGTATGAGAATCAAGGTCATCAGAAATAATTAAAATATCCTCAACAGAAATTTTGTAGTACTGCATAACTGCTTGAACACTTTCTCCAGACAAATTCATAAATGTCATAGGTTTTAATAAGAATGCTTTATTTCCATGCAAAGTAACACTTGCAAGCATTCCCTTTAGTTTAGGCTCCAAACGAAAGGTGGCTCCATGATGTTCAGCAAACGAATCTATGGTCATAAAACCAACATTATGTCTAGTCTGTTCATACTCTTTTCCTGGATTTCCTAATCCAACAATCAATTTCATTATAACAACTCTCTTTTTGATTTATCGTAGGAATATGTAAATAAACCAGATAGTGGCTCATCAGATAAAATTCTCAAAATGCCATGTCCTAACAATGTTCCTACAGATAATACCTTAATCTTGTCAATCTTTCTTTCTTCATCTAGATGAATTGTATTTGTAATAACCATTTCATCTAGACAAGAATTTTGAATCTTTTCAATTGCATTACCAGATAAAACTCCATGCGTACAAACTGCACAAACAGATTTAGCTCCAGCCTTACGTAAAGCTTCAGCTCCAGCAGTCAATGTTCCAGCAGTATCGCACATATCATCAATTAAAATACAATTTTTCCCTTCAACTGTACCAATAATATTCATTATCTCCGCTTTATTTGGTTCTGGTCTACGTTTATCAATAATCGCAATAGTTGTATCTAAAACCTTAGCAAGCTCACGAGCACGAGTTGTACCACCATGATCAGGAGACACAACAACGATATCCTTCATATTTTTATCAATCAAATAATTAGCTAAAATTGGAAGACCCATAAAATTATCTACAGGAATATTAAAGAACCCTTGAATCTGAGCAGCATGAATATCCATACAAATTACACGATTTGCTCCTGCTGCCTGTAAGATGTCTGCAACAAGCTTTGCCGTGATTGGTTGTCTACTTCTAGACTTACGATCCTGTCGACAATATCCGTAATATGGAATAACTAAGTTGATGGTTTTTGCAGAAGCACGTTTTAATGCATCACACATAATTAATAGTTCCAGCAAATGATCATTTACAGGGTTTGATGTTGGTTGAATAATAAAAACATGATGCCCACGTACTGTTTCATTAATTTGAACATTAATTTCACCATCAGCAAAATGCATAATATCACAGCTTGATAGTGGAACTCCAATAGACTCAGCAATTTCCTCTGCAAGAGGTAGGTTTGCAGATAAGCTAAATATTTTTACTTTTTTTCCTAATAAGATTGCCACGAGAAAAATCCTCCGATTTTTATTTTCTACATTTATTATAGCATAATAAATTTCTTTTAAAACATGAAAGGGTTATCATATTTCACAATTCGCTAAAATATTGTTCCAAAATTTGTAGAACATCTGAGAAAGAGCTTTTTTTATTACATAAATCTTTAATTCTAGCACTCCCTGGTTTTCCTTTTAAATACCAAGCAACATGACTTCTCATTTCCAATAATGCTAAATGTTCCCCTTTTAATTTTAATAATAGAGCATGATGTTTTTTTATCGTATCCAATATTTCAGTATGTGTTGGCTTAGAAATTTCTTTACCATCTCGAAAATAAGCTAATAATTCCCTAAAGATAAAGGGATTCCCTAAAGCCCCTCTTCCAATTGCAATCGCATCCACACCTGTATATTCAAGCATATGCTTTGCAGAGGCAACATCTACAATATCTCCATTTCCAATTACAGGAATAGATACTGCTTCCTTCACTTTTTTTATCCATTCTAAATCTGCTTTACCAGAATAAAATTGACTTCTTGTTCTTCCATGAACTGTAATTGCAGAAGCTCCGGCCTTTTCAATTTGCTTTGCAATCTCAACCGCATTAATAGAATCCATATCCCAGCCAATTCTAATTTTTACAGTGACTGGCTTAGATACAGCTGCTGCAACATGAGAAACAATTTCATAAACCAAATTAGGATCCTGTAATAAAGCAGCACCTGCATGAGATTTTTTTGCAACCTTATTCACAGGGCATCCCATATTAATATCAATTAGGTCAGCATCACTACAGGTATCAATATATTTTGCTGCCTGTACTAAAGACTCCACATCTCCACCAAAAATCTGCATACTGATAGGATGTTCTGCTGCATTTACCTTTGTCATTTTAAGTGTTCTTTCATTTTGAAATCCAATTGCTTTATCACTTACCATTTCAGCAACAACTAATCCACATCCCATTTCTTTACAAAGAATTCGAAATGCTTCATTTGTGATACCTGCCATTGGAGCTAAAACCAATTGGTTTGGGATTTCTATATCTCTAATCTTCCATTGCATTGATTTCACCTATAATCTCTGTAACCTCTTCAACAGGTAATCCAATAATATTGTTTAAAGACCCTTCATACTTTTCTATTAAACTTCTGCCAATTCCCTGAATTGCATAGCTTCCTGCTTTTCCAAAGCATTCTTTTGTACGAATATAGTCCCAAATTTCTTTATCCGTTAGTTCTTTAAAATATACATTAGAAATACAGGCAAAACTAAATATATGTTCCTTATAAGCAATTCCCACACCACTCATGACCTGATGTTTCTGCCCTGATAAACTTTTTAACATTTGATATGCATCCTGTTCATCCTTAGGTTTTCCATAAATTTTGTTTTGAAAAACAACAATTGTATCACAACCTAAAAGAATATCATTTGGATAGATTTCTTGATGATGAATTGCCTTCAATAATCCTAGACGCTTGACATTTTCTAATGGTGTTTTATTTTCATCAATCGATTCATCTACATCAGAAGGGTCTATTAAAAATTTGTATCCTGCTTGTTCTAATAATTCTTTTCTTCTTGGAGATGCACTCCTTAATATAATCCGTTTCATAGTAATTTAGGATTCACCTCTTTTTCACTTCTTCATTATACCATTGATTTTCATTTCTTACCATAATTTATTTTAAACATAAAATGAAATTTCTAAGCTATGACATTTTTTTTATAAATCATTCCTTATAATTAGCAAAGGTGATGCCAAATGAAGAAATATATTGTTTTTACGTTGCATTATTGTTTTTATATTGCTGCCTTACTATTTTTTCCTAAGGATATTGCAGTATTCACAGGTGGATTTTTAATATCCATATTAGCCTTAGAAAATATTTGGTTTTCTTTTTTGCCTTTATTCATTAGCTTCTATCTTCCCATCAGTCACATCTATCTTTTGTTGGCTGTATTTTTGTACCATGCTTTATTGTATCCGTTTATTAAAAAGAATAGATTCTATGCCTTTGGCGTATATATAACGAGTACTCTAACTATATTTTTAGTCTTATATCTCCTTCAAGGCTTTACAATGGATTCTTTAAAAATTATCTTGATTCTTCTTGTCATTTATGCTGCAATCAATCTTCTCTATGCATTTCAAAACAATCATCAAAAGAAAAGTATTATTCCTTATCAGCAAAAGCTTATTGATTTAATTCTTTTATTAGGCTACTTTTTTATTACCTATTTTTATTCAAATTCCATTTATGTTATGTATTTTCTATTTATGCAGTTGTTTTTAATTCACGATTTTAAATACAATATTCTTTTTATTTGTATCTATGCAATATTGCTAGGTATTACAAAATCAAATCCTATTTCTGCTGTCCTACTTCCAACTGCCATCTCTTACATCCCATTAGGAATAGCCTTTACCTTAAGCTATCAAAACATCATTTGGTTGCCTTGCATACTATATAGTGCTTTAGTTATGCTCGCACCATACTTGGATAAACAAATCACGATTGAAGAAAGCTATATTAATACTCTTTTTGATGATTTTAATAAATATATCAATCACTTGAATCAAGAATATAATAAAAACAACAGAATTAAAGAATTGAAAGAAAAAAAGTTTAATGAAATAAGCCACACCTTTTGTTCAGCCTGTAAAAAAAATACACTTTGCAAAACCAAACTAGAAAAGAGATATACTTTTCTTTCGGCTGCTATGCTAGGAGTAAGACAAAATATTTACGATTGTCCTTACTATAATCATTTTGTTCTTGATACGGATGCAGATCATATTAATAAAAGCTTTGAATATAGTGCTATCCAAGCCTTATCTCATGAATTAAATTATTTATATAACCAAAGCTTAGCTTTAAAAAAAGAATATGAACGCTTTATTCGAATGCTAGAGGAATTTGGATATCCTATAACGGCACTAGATATAAATTTATCTTCTGCTTCTTTATATTTTTCAATTCAGTTGGATACCAATAAGCCAGTCATAGAATCCTTATTTCTTCGATGTGCTTATAAAGCATTTGGACAAGCTTTAGAGATGAAGCAAAATGAAAATATAGTTTATTTCTTTAAAAAGCCTCAATTAAAAATCACCTATGCTCATACAATTCTAGCAAAGAATGGAAATCTAATGAGTGGAGATAATTACTACATCAAAAAAGACTACAACAATTCTTATGTTTTTGCATTAAGTGATGGAATGGGAAGCGGCTACACCGCTTATTCTGATTCGATTGATGCATTAAAAACAATTCAAACACTTTCAAGCTATCATTTCCGAACAAAAACGATATTAAAACTACTAGAAGATATCTATGAGCTTAGAAGCAACTATGATCGTTATGCTACCTTAGATTTCTTAAGTATAGATCCAGCCAATCGAAAAATGAACTTATACAAAATGGGTTCTTCTACCACCTATATTCTTCATGAACATAAGCTCTACACCTATGAAAATCAAGCCCTTCCTTTAAAATTAGATGATGTAAATTCAGCCTATGAATTAGATTTATTTCGAGGTGATTTAATCTTTCTACTATCTGATGGTATTGGTGATTTTATAAAGCCTAAAGAATTTCAAAGCCTCGTTAATCAGGATCAAAGTGCTGAGGAAGCTTGTTGTGCAATAGTTAATCATCTAAAGAAAAAAGAAAAAAACACTCTAAAAGACGATTTATCCCTAATTGTAATTAAAGCCGTAGCATAACAAAAGGAATAGACATAGCACGAGAAATACTATATAATATCTTATAAAAATAACAGGTTTCTTGCCTTTGATCAAAGCCTGTATTAGTGAAATTATAGAGGTAGACAAATGACGGATGAACAGAAAATTTCAATTCAATTTTATACAACAAATGATTATCTTTTAATAAATGGAATTCTATGGGGAGAAAACGATACTGTGCTTAATGAGATAATTCAATTAATTCATACTGATGGATTAGCTGTACTACGTGAAGCTGAGGAGCAAGGCTTTGATGTGCGTTGGAATTGTAGTAAAGAGGAGGGAATCAAATTATATAAAATTTACCAAAATCGTTTCCCGGCAATATTAAATAAAAACACAAAAGATGAAATGATTTGCCGAGCAAAACAAGATATTCATAATATTCTATCCTGCATGAAGCCTCTAAAAGAATCTATGGTTTTATATAGAAACATTAAAAGTAAATTTATAGAGAGAATTCAGGAAGGGGAAATACTTGACTATAAAGGATTTTCATCTTGTAGTTTAAATCCACATCTACCAGAAAATGCAATGTATGGAACAAGAAATTGCACATTATTTGAAATCACAGTAAATGCAGAAACTCCAGCTATTCGATTAGACACAATGCCCGACATTGCAAATGAAGTGGACGAAATAATATTACCTCCAAGTCAGTTTTTAATTACAAAAATAGATAAAGAAAAGAACAAAGTTTGGATGAACTGGATAAATCATTAAAAACTCTAGTGGTTGAAGTTTAAAAGTAGCAAAGTATAATTTGCTATTGCAATTTTTTTCTTTTTCTTTTATAATATAAGTACAAGAACGTATACAAAAAAAGAAAAGGGAAGGTGTGGGACCTTCCCTTTTCGCTTTTGGAAACAAGAACGTATACTTCAATCAACTGGCCATTTTTGATTGACCATATAGTAACTAGTATCCTATATGAGAAAAGTTTTAGTAACTACTTTCGTTTGTCACTAAATATATAAGCAATAATCAATAAAATTATTGCAAATATAATTAGATATTGCATCTAATTCCTTTCCCTATTTACACGTTCCTCGTTCCCAATTCCCGTGTGATTTGTTCATTGTTTCCTCCAGCAGAGCCTATGGCTCATACACTCATTATATACACTATTTTTTCTTTGTCAAATTGGTCATTTTTGTAGAAGTGGTCTTTTTTATAAAAATATATTTGATATTCTAATTTAATTGAAAAACTAAACAAGAAAATGCAGATTTTTTATAAAATAACTTTTCAAATTTCAAAATAAATTTTTTTCACTTTTTTAAAGAGAATGAACATAAAAATAATAGGTATTTCTATGTATTGAAGCTTCATATGTT
>CAMWSQ010000031.1 GCA_947177025.1 uncultured Mollicutes bacterium
CCTCAATAATATCCCTACTAGAAACCTTCGTTCCTAATTCTTTAACTATTTCACCATTTACTTTTACTTTTCCTGCAAGTATAATTTCTTCACATTTTCTTCTTGAGGCTACTCCACAAGATGCCATCACCTTTTGGAGTCTTTCCTTGTTATCATCCACGACAATCACCTTTAAAGATTTTACCAAAAAATAAGACAAAATACAACCAACAAACCTATTTTTTTAATATCTTCATGAAGATTTCATTAGCTTAAGATTTGTCTTTTTTTAAAAAACATAAATTTCTTATTACAAATATAAAATGTAGACTTAACAAAAGTCATATTTTGTGATATTATGATTGCATATGTAAAAAAATATACAAATTTGTTTTTTTATGGGAGATACATATAAAAAAGGAGCCAATAAGTACCTATATTTTTAAAATGAATTCTTCCTGGAAAAATGGATTAAAATGAATTATCAAATTTTGTAAGGAGAAATTATGAAAAAAATATCGATTCTTATCACAACTTGGAATTCTGAAGAAACAATCTATGCATGTCTAGAAAGTTTACTCAATCAAAACTATCTTAATTACGAGGTCATAGTCTTAGATGCAGGATCCTCTGACAAGACTTTAGAAATTGTAAAATGGATAGCTAAGGAACATTCGAATCTTATTCTATTTAAACAAAAAAATGCTTCTGTAACTGCTTTAAGAAAGAAAGGCTTAGCATTATCAACTGGTGAACTCGTATGTTTTGCTCAACCAGAGGATATTTTCAATCAAAGTACTATTACAGATCTTTTTAGAAGTATGGAGCTTTACGATGCAGATATTGCAATGGCAAGCTTCATTCATTCCAATTACAAAAAAAATTATCCTGACGTAATTTATAATTTAGACATACCTGAGGATTATGAAAAACTACATCAGGACTTTATCGCTTGTACAACACTAACTGGTAAGCTTTTCAAAAAGGAATTGTTTAACAATTTGACTATTAAGGAAATTCATTTAAGGGAAGAAATTATGAATCTTGTAGCCTTCTTGAAAGCAAAACGAATTATTGCTTTAAATAAGGTCTTATGTGTCACACAAGAGCATAGAGCTTTATTCTCTACCCCTCACTTTTGGGAAAATCAACAAAGCTTCTGGTTTAAATGTAAGGCTACTTCTACTTATTGTAAACAAATCTACATTAATTTAAAGCCAAAATCATTCAAAGTGCATGTTCAAAAATTATTGCAGGCTCGTATGTTAGACTATTTAATTTTAGAACTTCTTTTCTACGCTGCAAATGATGCAAGTCTAGAACAAA
Organism: uncultured Mollicutes bacterium; assembly: GCA_947177025.1. Classification (GTDB taxonomy): domain Bacteria; phylum Bacillota_I; class Bacilli_A; order Acholeplasmatales; family Anaeroplasmataceae; genus Pelethenecus. The sequence continues at coordinate 1,306 of CAMWSQ010000031.1, forward strand.
TTGCTATGGAATTATATCGGGTAATCAAGGATTCATCCTTCCAGAATGCAAAAAAATTTCTTGAATTTGATGAATTGAGATTTAAGGAACTGACAGATGATCAGCTTCTTGCAACCTGTCTGCTTTATGCGGATACAATTCTAAAGAAAACAGATTTTATCCGTGGAAATTATCCACAGGCTGATATTATTACCATTTACTATATGCTCTTTATTAAACTTTTCTATCGGCAAGCTGGATATATTGATCCAAAGCACTATCTATGCTATCTGCGTGAATCCTTAAATCTTAATGATACCTTAGAAGCAAATCTCGTAAATCGATTTAATTTACTTTAATATTTCCCATAAGAAACAACAAAAAACTGCAAAAAAATGCAGTTTTTTTATTATATCATTTTAAAATATACAAAAATAGAACAAGACAACACAAAAAGCATACACAATCACTAATTAAACCAACCAAATAGGCATGCCGTGTTTTTTTGATACCAATACTACCGAAGTAAAGCCCCATAATATAAATTGTTGTATCGCTTCCACCCTGGAGTATGGCTGAGGTCATACCTGCTTTACTATCAGGTCCGTAGTCCTTAAAAATTTGAAGCATTAGAGATAGACTCGCATGAGAGGAGGCAGGTCGAAATGCTCCTTGAATAAAGAGCTCATTGGGTACTCTTGAAGCATGAATAAGGTCATTTAAAATCCCACTTGCCTTAAAAACATTGACTGCAACCAGCATACAAAGAAGATAAGGAAATATACTGATTCCTTCTTTCATTTGATACTTCGCACCATCAATAAAGGAATCATACATATTTGTTTTCTTTATAATCCCATATACTAAAATCAAAAGAATAAATCCAATAATAAAATAATAACTAATGTTTTCCAAATTTTCTCACCACCTTATCCATCACTACAGAAAATACCGTAGTAATAGTGGATATGATTAGAACATAGGGAATGATACTTACAGGATTTTGACTGCCATATTCCTTTCTTAAAGAAATTAATACGGTAGGTATTAAGCAAAGTCCAGAGGTATTCATTAATAAAAAAGTAATCATTTCATCAGAGGCAACAGGAGAATTCCCATTTAAATCATCCAAACTCTTCATTGCTTTTAGTCCAAAAGGGGTTGCTGCTGAGCCCATAGACATTAAATTCGCCACTAAATTCAAACTGATATACTGCATTGCTTCTCCCTTGCGGTCTAGCTTTTTAAATAAGGGATGGATGACGATAGATACATAGTTCGTAATCCAAGCTAGCATACCACTATTTTTACATATTTCAAGCATACCTCCCCAAAAGATCAATAAAGCATATATATCTGCAAACAAAAATAATGCACTCTTTGGAGTAGCCAGCATTGCTTCTACAATTACTCCTGCTCTTCCTGTAAAACTCCCATAAATTATCCCCACAAGGAAGATTAAAACAAAAATAATGTTAATCATCCTTTTATCACCTAAAATAGTATATGAAATAGATAAATTAGATATGTTTTCTTTTCAAACTCTTTCTTTTGTGATACAATACAACCATTGGAGGAAAAAATTATGTATCAAGAATATGCATGGAAAAAATATGATAAAAAGGATTTAGAAAAGCTAGATCAATTTACAACAAACTACAAAAACTTTTTAAGTGAATGTAAAACAGAACGTTTATGCGTTTCTAAGAGTGTTGCCTTATGTGAAACAGCTGGATTTAAAAATCTAGAAGGATGTACTTCCCTTAAACCTGGAGATAAGGTGTATGCTGTGAATAAGAATAAAAATATTGCAGCATTTGTTATTGGAAAGGAATCCTTAACTCAGGGGCTTGCCATTCTAGGAGCTCATATAGATTCTCCTAGACTAGATTTAAAACAAAATCCAGTTTATGAAAGTGATACCTTTGCTTATCTAGACACACACTACTATGGAGGAATTATTAAGTACCAATGGGTAACAATTCCTCTTGCATTACATGGAGTAGTTGTCAAGAAGGATGGTTCTTCTGTTTCAATTGAAATTGGTGAAAATGAGAATGACCCTGTTGTTGGAATTACTGACCTACTTCCACACCTTGCTGCTGAAAAAATGCAAAAGGCTGCTGCCAAGGTTATTGAAGGGGAAGGATTAGATATCTTAATCGGCTCTAAGCCTTTAGAGGATGAAGAAAAGGATCCAACAAAACAAGCTGTATTGAAATTATTAAAAGAAAAATATGATATTGAAGAGGAAGATTTTGTATCTGCAGAAATTGAAGTAGTACCTGCTGGTAAGGCAAGGGACTTTGGTCTTGACCGCTCTATGATTGCTGGTTATGGTCATGACGACAGAGTTTGTGCTTATACTTCCTTAATGGCTGTTTTAGATTCTGGTCAATGTCAAAGAACCACATGTGCTGTATTAGTAGATAAAGAGGAAGTTGGCTCTATCGGTGCTACTGGTGCTTCTTCTGTTTGGTTTGAAAATACAATTGCTGAAGTAATTGCTTTAACTGAGGACTATACAGATTTAAAATTAAGAAAGGCATTAACAAATTCTGTAATGCTTTCTAGTGATGTTTCTGCCGGACTTGATCCACTGTATTCTTCTGTTATGGAAAGAAAAAATTCTGCATTTATGGGAAAAGGAATCTGCTTTAATAAATATACTGGTTCTAGAGGAAAAAGCGGATGCAATGATGCACAACCCGAATTTATTGCTAAGCTAAGAAAAATGATGGATGAGAATCATGTGAATTATCAAACCTCTGAGCTTGGTCGTGTTGACCAAGGTGGTGGTGGTACAATCGCCTATATCCTAGCAAACTATAATATGAATGTTATCGACGCAGGTGTACCAGTTCTTTCTATGCATGCGCCAATGGAAATTGTTTCTAAGGCAGATGTATATGAAGCATACCTTGCTTATAAGACATTCTTAAAAAATGCATAAAATTTATAAAACAACCCAAGACTTTGATCTTGTAAAACCAAGGACAAGACTTGGGTTTTTTATTTGAAATGTGCAAAGAAAAAAGCTTTCATATTTGAAAGCTTTTTATAATTTATTATTTATCCAATCTACTGCAAACTCTACCCATCTGGCTATATATGGGCTTTCCATATCAGAATTTCCATTGCTTGTTTCTGCATTTGCAACCGATAATCCATGACCACCAAAATAAAACATATGGTATTCTGCATTCCCACCTGCTTTATGATAAGCATCAATTAAACGGATGGAATTTTCTACAGGTACTGAAGAATCTGTATAAGTTCCCCATAAAAATAAATCAATTGCGTTATCTTTTGTTACTTGTGTTTCTAAGGAAAGATAGTTTCTTAAAGTTTCCTCTTCTGTTCTCTCTCCTAAGAGTACTTCAAATGAACCCTTATGTGCAACCTCTACATCTGCGGTTACTACTGGATAGCCTAACATCAACAAATCAGGACGCACTTTAGAAGGATAATCTTTTGTATGCAAGCAATACTCAAGTAGACAGTGACCGCCAGCAGAAAATCCTAATCCGATAATCTTACCAACACGTTTATCCATTTTAATTTCTTCTAAAGCCTTACCTAAATACGTTCCGGGCATAGGATAGGTTTCTGTTGTCTCACGATAGTTAAGAATAACAACATGAAATCCATACTTTAAAAATGCTTTTGCTACAGGCTCTGATTCCCTAGGGGATGTATATTTATATCCTCCTCCTGGAACTACAAAAATAGTTGGTCTAGCTGTTTCATCTAGAAAATATGTTCTATAAAAATTATGAGAATTGAGCAAGAAATGTTTTTCCATTATTACACCTTCAAAATATGATTGAGCTCTTTTAGCAGCAATTCTTTCTTCTTTTTTTCTTCTTTATTTCGGATATTCGGAAGAATAGAAATGAGAAATTCTTTTTTCTTTGTATAATATTCTCTAAAAGCAGGAGGTCTTTTTTCTAAAAGAATTGGACCATATTGAATATCTAAAGAATTGTAGTTTTTTACTCCTTCTTCATAGACTCCAATTTCATAGTACTTTTCATGATCATAGATTGCATCCTCTTCAACAAGATGAAATCCATGCTCAAAGAGAAATTTCCGAATTCGATAGGTATCATTATTGGCTTCAATGATGAGTCTTTTTCCCTTTATTTTGGATAAGGATTTTTCTAAAATATCACAGATCAAAATTCCACCCATACCAGATAGTATGGCAGTATCAAAGAAATCCTCTATTGAAGTAAAGCCATCCGAAAGGATGGTTTTAATTTTTTGAGTGAGATGATTCTCCTCGATTGTCTTTTTTGCATTTTGGAGTGGTCCTATTGCGATATCAGCAGCAATCCCATACTCAACACCATATAGCTGTATGGCATAAAGTAAGGTATAGGCATGATCACAGCCAATATCACAGACAACTTTACTTCCTTTTGTATAGGAAGCTATTTTTTGAATACGATTCATATTAGTGCTTTGTCATGAAATCCTTTAGCTTACGACTACGAGAAGGATGTTTTAGTTTACGAAGAGCCTTTGCTTCAATTTGACGGATACGCTCTCTAGTAACATTGAACTCTTTACCTACTTCTTCAAGAGTTCTTTGTCTACCATCTACTAAACCAAAGCGTAAACGTAATACGCGTTCCTCACGTTCAGTTAATGTAGCTAGCACATCATCTAATTCTTCTCTTAGCTTCATCTTAGCTGTATATTCATATGGGTCTAATGCATAAGGATCCTTCACAAAATCTCCAAGATTTGAATCCTCTTCCTCACCTACTGGAGATTCTAAAGAGATTGGCTCTTGAGCAATTTTTTGAATTTGTTGAACCTTTTCAACAGAGATTCCCATTCGATCTGCAACCTCCTGTGGAGATGGCTCTCTAGATAATTCTTGAACCAATTGTCTTTGGATACGAACAAGCTTATTGATAGTTTCAACCATATGAACTGGAATACGAATAGTTCTTGCTTGATCAGCAACAGCTCTTGTGATTGCCTGACGAATCCACCAAGTTGCATAGGTAGAGAATTTAAATCCTTTTTGATGATCAAATTTATCTACTGCCTTAATCAAACCCATATTACCTTCTTGAATTAAATCTAAGAACTGCAAGCCTCTACCTAAATATCTCTTTGCGATTGAAACAACCAATCTCAAGTTTGCATTTACAAGCTTATCCTTAGCTTCATCAGCTGCTTCACTAATCTCCAAGAGCTTTTCATATTCTTCTACTGAAATTGTGTTTTGGTCATCAGCCTCAATCTCTGCAAGTCTAGCCTTTGCCTCACGACCATCAACAACCTGACGTGCATAAATTGTTTCTTCTTCAAGGGACAATAGAGGAATTTTACCAATGTCCTTTAAATACATTCTTACAGGGTCATCCACTTTGACAGAGGCAGGCAATTGGTCAAATGTAGAAACATCAATTTCTTCAATGTCCTTTAAGTCGGTTGGTTCCTTGATTTCTAAATCTTCGAACCCCATATCCTCCTCATCAATTGTGATTTCTTCCTTCAATAATTCCTTGACAACATTATCATATTCCTCGGAATCAATAGAGTAATACTTAATGATTTCCTTTGATTGAATAGAACCTGTCTTCTTTCCTAATTCTACCAATTCTTTTACGATTTGTTCAAATTCCATGCTTACTTCCTCCTACTTTAGCATTGACTTCTTTTTATTCTTAAACTTTTCTGCAAGTTTCTTTTTCTTAAACTCAGTATCTGTTGAATTTAAAATTACATTTGATAAATCTTTATTGATTGCTTTAAAATGCATTGAATGCATCTTTTGGAATATACACTCCAAATCACTATCCGTATAAGGATCATTTGATCCTCGTACTTTATCCAAATTTTCTAAATAAACCTTCTTTTGCTCCTCATTTAGCATTGTACAGAAGACTGCATCATCAAACTGCTCATAGGTTGCATAATATTGATTGATTAATGCAATCCATATTTCTCGATTGATTGGCTGAAAGGCGCCAATAGAATCTCCAAGCTTCTTATCAATTTGTAGAGCTCTTTCCTTAGAATGTCTAGCATATAAGAATAATCTTAATTCATAATCATAGGATGGCTTTTCTAATTCTTCAGGGATAAAGTGAATAGGCTCATCCTCAAAATCATCATAAATAGGTGTTGATAAATTTACTTTTGTATATGCATCATAATCTATTGTAATCGCCTGAAGTGAGCTTTGCAGACGGGTTGCTAATAAAGCCAAATACTTCTCCTTAGCTGTTTGACTAGGCATTCTTTGAATTTGCTCAAACACAGTATTCTTGACTGTTTCAACAACCAAGGCATCCTCTAAATTTACATTCAAGAAGGCTGTTTCAAAATTATATTCCAACTCATCTAAAATATGACTTTCAAAATATTTGATATATTCTGCTTCTCCATATGTATGTACATATTCATCTGGATCTAAGCCATTTGGCAATAACACCAAATGCGTTTTTATTCCTGCTTTTTTAAAGATACCAATTGCCTTTTTAGAAGCTGCTATACCAGCCTTATCTCCATCATAGCAGATAATGGCATGGTCGGCATATTTTTTCAGTACATAGGCTTGCTCTACTGTTAAAGCCGTTCCCATTGTACAGATAGATTCCTTTAAACCTGCATAGGTTGAAGCAATGACATCCATTTGTCCTTCATGTAAAATGAATCGCTTCTTTCTTAAGATTTCTGTTTTAGCTAAATCCAAATGATATAGAATTTGTCCCTTGTGATAAAGGAAAGTATCTCTTGTATTAATATATTTTGGCTGTGTCTTATCTGGATTATTAAATATTCTTGCACTAAAGCCAACAATATGACCCTGTTCATCACAGATTGGGAACGTAATTCTTCTAGAAAAGATATCATAATATCCTTGATCATTATGCTCTACTAGACCTAAATCCATCATGTTTAACTCCAAATAATTCGATTCCTTTAATACCTTGTATAAAGAATCCTTTGCTGCTGGAGCTAAACCAATTTGAAAGGTCTTAATTGTTTCATCATCAATACCACGTTTATATAAATAATCTAAGGCTTCCTTACCTGACTTTGTCATAGTAAGATTCTGATGATAAAACTTAGCTGCAGTGGAAAGCATCTCATAATGGATGGAATTATCCTGTTGCTGTTGCTTTGGGCGATATTCTTCTTTTAATTCAATTCCGTTTTTCTTTGCTAATTCATGTAAAGCTTCACCGAAAGGAATCATCTTAATATCCATCAAAAATTGAATTGGATTTCCACCCTTAGAGCATCCAAAGCAATGCGCTAAATGCTTATCCTGAGAAACAACAAAGGAAGGTGTATCCTCATTATGGAAGGGACATAATCCTTTATAGTTCTTACCTTGTTTGGTTAATTTAACGTAAGGGGAGACTAGCTCTACCATATCGGTAGACTCTATAACTCTATTGATTTCTTCTTGAGTTGCCATAGTATCTCCTCCTCATTTTAAATTCTAAAACTTCAATTTATTTTCAATATATGGAATAACCTCTTCAACCTTAAGAGTAATTTGTTCCATGGAATCACGGTCTCTTAAAGTGACAGTTCCATCATTTAATGTTGCATCATCTACAGTAACACAATAAGGTGTACCAATTGCATCCTGTCTTCTATAGCGTTTACCAATGTTTGCAGTTTCATCATACACTGTACTAAAATGTTCATTATATAAATCAAATAATTCATTTGCTTTATCAGCATGCATTTTCTTAATTAAAGGTAAAACAGCAAGCTTATAAGGTGCAAGTACTGGTTTTAAACGTAATACAACACGAGTTTCTTGCTTTTCATTGACTTCCTCATCATAAGCACTAAATAAAACTGTTAAAAGGATACGACCTACACCAACAGATGGTTCTACAACATATGGTAAGTATCTTTCATTTGTTTCTGGGTCTAAATATTCTAAATTTTCATGAGAATGCTCCTGATGAGCGTTTAGGTCATAATTGGTTCTAGAAGCAATTCCCCATAATTCACCAAATCCCCACGGGAATTCAAATTCAATATCTGTAGTACCATTTGAATAGAAAGAAAGTTCTTCTTTTTCATGATCACGATAACGAAGCTTTTTCTCATCTACTCCTAAGCTTACCAAGAAATTCATACAGAAGCTTCTCCAATAAGAGAACCACTCTAACTCTGTTCCAGGCTTACAGAAGAATTCTAATTCCATTTGTTCAAATTCACGAGTTCTAAAAATGAAATTTCCAGGAGTGATTTCATTTCTAAAGCTTTTTCCAATTTGTCCAATACCAAATGGAAGCTTCTTTCTTGAGGTTCTTAAAACATTTTTGAAGTTTACAAATATACCTTGTGCTGTTTCTGGTCTTAAGTAAACCTCACTCTTATTATCCTCTACAACTCCTTGATGGGTCTTAAACATAAGATTGAATTTACGAATATCTGTATAGTCTAAGCTTCCACAGCTAGGACAAGTAATCTTATGCTCATAAATAAATTTCAAAAGATCTTCATTAGACATTCCGTCTCCTGTAAGTTCACCCTTTGTATAATCCTCAATTAATTTATCTGCACGATATCTTGCATGACACTTCTTACAATCAATTAGTGGATCACTAAATGATCCAATATGTCCAGATGCTACCCATACTTCCTTGTTCATTAAAATGGCAGAATCTAAACCAACATTATACCGATTGTTTTTAACAAATTTTTTCCACCAAGCCTGCTTAATATTGTTGATTAATTCCACACCCAATGGACCATAATCCCAAGCATTTGCAAGACCACCATAAATCTCACTTCCTTGAAAAACAAAGCCCTGTTCCTTCAAAAAAGCTACTAATTTTTCTAATGTAATTTTCTGCATAATAATCCCTCCAATCGATTAAATTCCATTTTATTAGTATAACAAACAAACCACAACTTGTCAATTCATTGAAGGAAATAAAATATGATTTTTATAGAAAAATAATATTTTTCTTATAAGAGTATCAAAAAGGCATCTTATTTCAAGCAAAATAAGATGCCTTCATTTATTCTACTGATTTTAATGATTCTACCATTTGAACTCGATTGGTAAAGAATCCAAAAATCAAATTAATGAACAGACTACTTCCGCATGTAATCAGGACGGTAAAGCAATAAGAAATTGGATAAATATGATAGATATACGTAATTAGTGGATTTTCATTGATGGATAATACTGCTACTAAAAGTGGATAGCCAAAGGCTAGACCTACTAATGCTCCTACAAAGGTTAAGAAAAGAATTTCAATCATAAAGGAGGAGGCAATTTCATATCGAGAAAAGCCTAAAACCTTTAGGGTGGCAATATCCTTAATTCTTTCTTTAAAGTTTAATAAAGCTAAGTTATAGAGTACAACAACAGCTAATAAAATAGCAAAGATTTTAATGGTCCATGTCATTACCTTGATGGAGGAAATAACCCCTTGTGCATGCTCCTTCATTTCAGCAATTGTTTGGGCAGAGATAACACCATCTAGCTTAAGCACTTCTTCCTTGATTGCTGGATTCTGATTTACATCTGTTGATGTAATCCATGCCCCTGTAGGAGTAAAGGGTAAATTTCTAAAATGCGTTCTTGAAATGAATACCCCTTGAGAAATACAGAAATCAACAATCTCGGTGACTTCTAGAGTATATTTTTTAGATGCATAGACAAAATGAATTTCACTTCCAACCTCCGCACCAATTTCCTCTGCAACTCGACGAGATACAATACAGCTGTTTTTATCATATTTTACCTGAAAAACAGAAGCCTCTTCTGGTAAAACATAAACATAGGAGCTTATGAGCTTCTTCGCTTCGACATCTGCTGTGTATTTTGCATATTCATCGACATATTCTACATTCAAAATACTTTTGATTTCAGCAAATTTTGATGTCTTATCAGCATAAGACACAGATACATCGTAAGGGATAAGCTCTTCTAATTCTAAATCCAAGCCATAGTTGATTGTATCTTCTATTCCAAATCCACAAACAAGTAAAGCACTACAGCCTAAAACTCCAAGTAAAACCATTAAGGTTCTACTCCACTTTCGCTTCATATTCCTGAATGCCATTAAAACTGGTAAAGGTATTTTTCTGAAAAAGGAAAAGCGACTTAGAACAGATAGCTTCATCTTTATAGAGTTTTCTCCTCTTAAACAGGCAGCAGGAACTTGATGCATTGCCTCATAACAGGCAAACATACTTGTCAGTGCTGTAATCACAATCAATATTGCAATACTAATTAGATATTCCCACCTAAAAAAAGGCAAGTTGATTTTTGGAAGCTGATATAAGATATTATACTTATTTCCCATAACAATCGGAATGATGAGTGGTCCTAAAATAATGCCTAAAATGGAACCAATAATACTTAAAGCAATAAAAATTTTCATATAATGAAATAAAATTTCATGCTTAGAAAATCCAAGCGCTTTAAGAATTCCTATATTTTTTCCTTCTCGATTAATTAGCTGAGATATGGAAGCTAAAATAATTAGAATGGCAACCAAATAAAAGATGACTGGAAAAATATAAATCAACTGCTTTGCTTGTTCCACATCAGCATCAACAGTCATATTAGATGGAAGTTCACTTCGCTTTAAAGCATATCTAAAATATTCTTCTTCTCCAAAGGTTTCCTTAACCTCCTCAAATACTTTAGAGTCTCCTTGAATTAACAATTGATTATATAGACCTTTTATATCGGCAGTCAATTGATTTTCAAGAGCTTCCATTGGAAATGGATAACCAATAACTTCACAATATTCTCTATACATTGCCTCTTTAAATGCATCATAACCTACATATAAAAATGATGGATTATAGTTCGAATTTTCAAGAGATTCTGGATGTATCATTGTGCCATCTATCGTAAAAGAAAACGTAAAATTCCCAATATTCACTTCAAAGGAATCTCCAATTTCCTTATCTGCTCTCTTCAAAAAGTTTTCTTCCACCAATACCATACTTGTTGTAATGGGGTTATCTAAGGAAGTTTCAAAAGGTTGATTTAAACTAGAATCTTCCTCAAATGTTGAAAGATAAACATTGGTATTCCCTGAAGTTCCAATCAGGTAAATTCTTTCTTCATAAAATACATTCTTTTCATCCAAATATTTTTTTATTTCTTCATTTTGCGAATCTGTCATAATGATGCCATCACACATATTTGCCTCTTGATAAATGTGTTCTAGGCGCTCATCAAAATTTTTATAATTTGCAAAAATTCCAGTAAATAAGGTTACAGCTAAGGTGGCAATTAAAATCACGGATAAATACGTCTTAAAATTATTCTTGATTTCTCTTAATACCTTAACATTTAAAACATTTCTTACCATTCGATATCATCTATTTCAAGAGGCTTATCATTTTTTTCATCCTTGATGATTTTTCCATCACTCAAATGAATGACTCTATCTGCTACCAAGGCGATATTGGCATTATGGGTTACAATAATAACACTTTGATTTCCTGTAGCACTCAAGCCTTTTAAAAGCTTTAAAATACTCTTCCCTGTTTTACTATCTAGGGCACCTGTAGGCTCATCACACAACAATATATCTGGTTTCTTTACAATAGCTCTTGCAATACTAACCCTCTGTTGTTCTCCTCCAGATAAATTAGATGGAAAATTGTTTAATCGATTTTCTAATCCAACTAAAGCCATTGCCTCCTTTGGATCTAAGTAATCCTTGCAGTGGGTAATTGATAACTTTACATTTTCATAAGCAGTTAAGTTTGGCATTAAATTATAGAATTGGAAGACAAAACCAACATGATCTCTTCGAAATACTGCTAACTCTTTATCCCTAAAAGCAGTAACTTCTTTGCCATTTACCATATAACTTCCACTGGTTGCATAATCCATTCCACCGAGTAAATTCAATAATGTGGATTTCCCTGCACCACTAGCTCCTAGAATAACAACTAGCTCCTTTTGTTCTAATGAAAAAGAAACACCATCTAAAGCTACAATTGTAGTATCCTTTATTCCATAGGTTTTTGTTAAATTCTTTACTTCAATAAATGCCATTTTACATCACTTCCAAATTCTACAGATTTTAGTTTATTATACCACTATACCAAGAAATTAGACAATCCCTTTTTAAAAAGAATTTATTATAAAATAAATTCACCCCTTTTAATTTTATAAAAAAGATATATAATATTCCTATGAAACAAAAATATAACTTACCAAAGAAGGACCAAGACTTCTTCTTTCAAACTATTCAAAAAATTATATATACAGAACCATTTCTAAGGTTAAAGCAATACCATCATCATGGGAATATTTCAATATATACCCATGTGATTAAGGTTGCCTATCTTTCCTTTTCTTATGCAGTAAAGCATCATTTAAGAATACAAAAAAAGGAGCTTATTACAGCAGCTCTTTTACATGATTTATATTTCTATGATTGGCATGATAAGCATAATGGAGTTCATCTTCATGGCTTATTTCATCCTGCAAAGGCGGTAAAAAATGCTACCACACTGTATCATATCACGAAAAGAGAGAAAAGACATATGGCACATCATATGTTTCCTCTAACTTTAATTCCGCCGACAACAAAGGAAGGCTGGTTAATTTGTATTTTTGATAAGGTAGCAGCAAAATCTGATTACAAAGCACTCAAATTGAAGAAAAAGGCATTAAAAAAGATAACCTCCTCTAAAAAATAGAGGAGGTTTTTAAAAATGAAAATCTAAATTCTGAGGAGTAATTTCTTGTTTGGAATCATCAGTTAAAACCTTTTGTCCTATGTTCGCAAATTGAAATAAATCTCCTTTTAAATAGATGCTTTGATTTGCACGCTCTTCATCTATAGAACGGACAGGAATAGGGCATAAAATAGGAATAAACCCCTTCTCCTTGGAGGCCTTTGCAAACCCAATTCTAAGCTCATCATTTTCTGGCATAAAGTAAGGGTAGATACAAGGAACTACCGCAACCGCATAGTGATTTCCTTCTTTTTCAAGCATAATATTGGGATATATATAGAGAGTGTCTATGACATTTATGATCTTATATTCCTTCCCAGCAATAATATTATTAACAGTATAGTGAATACACATCCGTAAGATTTCTATCGGAGTCAATCTATCCTTTGGATCAATCTTATTTGGGACTCCATCAGCCCAAATGGATTCTAAATTATTCTGTTCCATCTGCCACATCCTCTTCCTTCATCTTTTTTCGATTGGTAAAAAATTTTACTATGCGCTTTGGAAAGAACGAAATTGTATCTGCAACTACCATAGGAAGTAGCTTTAGAGTTTCCTTATATGCTTGTTTTCGAATATCTTCTTTTGTAATCACTGCACCATCACTGAACAAATATCTTCTACAAACACAACCAATTCTTAAGGTCATTAGTGCATTCGCAGCTCCTTGAATTACACTTTCTAAAACAACTCCTAAATAAGGCATATTATTTAAGAAATCCATAGAGGTCTTTGGCATAACATCCTCTAGCTTTAGGTTTTCTAAACCTTCTGCAATAAGAGCTGTTCCAAATACATTGATTGTTAATTTACTCAAATTCTTCATAGATGGTCTAAATCCACATTGAACAACCAGCTCTTTAATCATTTTTACATTCACAGCAAACACTGTAACCATATCAAATCGTGCACTTTGACAAATCGCAGTTGAAATCATAACTGTCTTTGCATCATGAATTATGATTCTATTCAATTGATTTTTTACAGTCTTTTCAAATACATAT
>CAMWSQ010000032.1 GCA_947177025.1 uncultured Mollicutes bacterium
AAAGCAGACTACTGCTACGTGCTTATATAGCTTAAATCACCACGGCGAATCCATATAACGACCCCGTGATATTTCCCACAAGGGAAATTATAAAGGATTTTGAAAGAATATACAAGAGATAGCTAATTTCTTGTGGCATCCTTTAATGCCTTATCTATCCTTCTTTTGCTATCTCTTTCCTTGATAGTTTCTCTCTTATCAATAAGCTTTTTACCTTTACATAAGGCAATTTCAATCTTAAGGATGGAATCCACAAAGTAAGCCTTTAAGGCAACTATAGATAAACCTTCTAGCTTCACCTTAGTTGCAAGCTTAATGGTTTCATGCTTATGAAGTAATAGCTCTCTAGAACGAAATTCATCATGATTAAAGAGATTTCCTTGTTCATATTTTGCGATATTCATATTTAATAGATAAGGAGTATTATTCTTAATAATGACATAGGCATCATTCATATTACATTTGCCAGCGCGTACAGCCTTGATTTCTGTACCTGAAAGCTTAATGCCTGCCTCATATCGTTCTAAAATAAAATATTCAAATCCAGCCTTTTTATTGGAACAAACGATTTTCATATGCTATACCTCCTCTAAATTATAGTCGGTTTTTAACATAAAATCAACTAGTTTTGAATGTCGGTCTGCACCAACGACAATAATTTCTACCTCATCTCCAAGATGATAAAACACTTTACCATTGGAAAAGCAATACTCTTCTTTAATGTATTCAAAGCTAGATTGCATTGATTCAATAGAAATTAATCCTTCTACACCATTTTCGAGCGTTACAAACATGCCAAAGGATGTTAGTGAGGTTATGATACCTATGAATTCTTTTCTTAAATTATCCTCCATATACCATGCTGAAAGCATATCATTGACATCTCTTTCACAGTCAATACTCTTTCGTTCTAATACTGAAGATTTTGTTGCTATAGAAGGTAAAATTGTTGTATAATGCTTAATTTGCTCTTCTAGATGCTTAGGATGAAGGAGGACTTCCTTTATAATGCGATGAACCATTAAATCTGGATATCTTCTTATAGGAGATGTGAAATGGCAATAATACTGCATAGCTAACCCATAATGCCCTAGACAGGTTTCAGAATATCTAGCCTTCATCATACTTCGTAACAAAAGCTGATGATAAATTTCAGGATGAGAAAATTGATTCATTCCCCGAATCAGCTTTTGAAGATCTAGTGGAGATATTTTCTTTTTATTTAAAGGAAATTCTACACCGATTGTAGATAATTCTTCTAGCGTTTGAGATAATTTCTCTTGATCTGGTTTTTCATGAATACGATATACACAAGGGAAATTCATGATGCTTAAATGATAGGCAATTGTTTCATTAGCAAGCAACATAAAATCCTCTATAAGTAGCTCTGCTGCATCTCTTTGAAGTGGTTTTATAGAGATAGGCTTTCCCTGTTCATCTAATTTGAACTTATATTCTGTGATATCAAATTCTAAAGCCCCCATCTTCTGGCGTTTTTTTCTAAGAATTTGGGATAATTCTTGCATCATATGAATTGGTTCTATTAAATCAGGATAGCTTGTAAGCATAGCAGGCTCTTGATGTAGGAGCGCATTTACTTTTGGATATGTCATTCTATGCTTAGAACAAATCACACCTTCGCAGATGTCATATTCCAGTAAATTTCCTTTGGGTGAAATCTTCATTAGACAAGCTAGAACAAGGCGGTCTACACCTTCATTTAATGAGCAGATTCCATTGGAAAGCTTATGAGGTAGCATTGGAATCACTCGATCTGCTAAATATACTGAGGTTCCTCTTTTTAGAGCTTCCTTATCTAAAGGGCTATTCTCCTTCACATAATGGGAAACATCTGCGATATAAACGCCAAGCTGATAATTCCCATCTTCATCCTTAGTAATATCAATTGCATCATCAAAATCCTTAGAATCTTCTCCATCAATCGTGATAATTAGGCGATTTCTAAAGTCTTTTCTCCCCTGTATTTCAGTAGTTAAAACTTCTTCTGGAATCTGATGGATTTCATCATAGACCTCCTTTGGAAACTCTGTCTGAAAGCCATATTCTAAAGCAATTTGGCTGATTTCAATTCCTGGATCATCCTTATGACCAATGATTTCTAGGATTTCTGCTTCAACTGCAGTGCCGACATAGGAAAGACTTGCATATACTATCATTCCTTCTTCTACACCAGCAATTTCCTTTTTTACAATTGCGTGAACGGGAAATTTTGGATTGGAAGAATAAATATAGGATTTTTCCTTTCCTTTACGAATTCTTCTTTTAAAGGTTCCAATGATAAAGGTATGCCCTCTTTCAAGCACTTGAATAATCTCTGCATTTAACAAGCGGAATCCATTATCATAGGGATAAAAGGATACAACATCTCCATCGTAAATATTGGAAAGAAATTCTTCCTTTACAAAATAGTCATTTTCTTCTCCTTCCACATGAATAAAGCCATATCCTGCAGGCTTAAGAATTAGAGTGCCTTTTTTAATAAATCCATAATACTTACTTCCCTTTGGATGATGCAGTAGGCCTGAATCAACCATTTCCTCTAGAAGTATAGCAAGATTTCGTTTAGAAATATGCGTAAAATGCTGAATATCATCAAAATGTGTTATTCCTTGCTGGATTAAATTTATAACTTGTTCTTCCATATGCATCACCTCCTTTTAGGAAAAAAAAGAGATTTCTTTCGAAATCTCAAGCTTAATGTAAGGCTACAGATGTAATTACTGCTGCAATGAATAGAACTGCAAGTACGACTGTAGTTCTTTGTAGCACTAATTCTACGCCACGGGTTTTTTGATTTTTAAATAATTCTGATTTGCTACCATTGAAGGCATCATTGATATCATCTTTTGAATCCTGCATCATTACAACTGCAATTAATGCAAGTGATAATACTATTATTATGTAATCTATCCACAACATAGGCATAAATCTCCTTAACTTATCTTAAAACTTCTTAACAATTATATCATTAAGAAACAATCTTTTCAACATTTATTTAATAATTTTTAAAATTAATCGTGAATCTACCGTATTTTTACCAATTGTATAAGCATCAGAAACAATCTGTGCGATTTCATCATTTTGAGTTTTATTGGTATGAAGAATAGCTAAGATGTCTCCCTTCTTAACTATATCATTGACCTTTTTGGCTAAAACTATACCAACGCTATGATCAATGGCATCTCCAATTTTACTACGACCAGCGCCAAGCATCATTGCAGCATTCCCAATAGCTAGAGCATCAATATGTGTAACATATCCATCCTTATCAGAAAGAACAGCAATTTTGTGAGCAGCCTCTTTAAATTTTTCTGGATGATAGATATATTCTTCATTTCCACCCTGAGCTTTTACTAATTTGGCTAATGTATGAAGACCTTCTTTTGTATCAATTTGATGCTGTAAAAGATTTCTAGCTTCTTCTATAGTTTTAGCACGTTTACCATCTACAACCAAATGAGCAGCTACCTCCAAGCACAATTCCGTAAAGTCCTTTGGGCCTTTTCCATTTAAGGTATTAATGGCTTCAATTACCTCTAAAGAATTTCCGACAGCAAGTCCAAGAGGCTCATCCATATTGGTTAGGATAGCAGTCATGTTTTTACCACAATTTTTACCGATATTTACCATCAATGTAGCTAGTTTTGTTGCATCCTCTTCATTCTTCATAAATGCACCACTACCTACTTTTACATCTAAGCAGATTGCATCTGCACCACTTGCAAGCTTCTTACTCATAATAGATGATGCAATCAAAGGAATAGATTCTACAGTACCTGTAACATCTCTTAAGGCATATAGCTTTTTATCTGCAGGAGCAAGCTCTCCTGTTTGACCAACTAAGGCAATACCAATTTGATTTACTTGCTTGATAAAGTTCTCTTCTGGCATATTGATATCATACCCTGGAATTGCTTCAAGCTTATCCAAAGTACCTCCTGTATGTCCTAATCCTCTACCACTCATTTTAGCAAATTTAATTCCTAAGGAAGCAACTAGTGGTCCAACAACAAGAGATGTTTTATCTCCTACACCACCTGTTGAATGCTTATCAACCTTGATTCCTTCAATCGCACTTAAATCAAGAACATCTCCACTGTGAAGTATACTTTCTGTTAGATAAGTAGCCTCTTGATCCGTCATTCCATTAAAAAAGATTGCCATAGTTAAGGCAGATGCCTGATAATTGTCTATGGAACCATCTGTAAAGCCTTGAATAAAGAATTGAATTTCTTCCTTAGTTAATTCAAAGCCATCTCTTTTCTTAATTATAATATCTACTGCACGCATAGTTTCACTCCTTCTTTTATTTTTCTAATGTATTGTATATTCCTCTGTTTTGGAATACGCAGTTTAGTTTTTTGATTTCTTTTTGAATTTTTTCAAGGGGAAGAGAATCTTCTCCTTCAACTTCAATATAAAATATATATTTTCCCATATAATCCTTTCTAGGTCTAGAAAGAATTGCCTTTAGATTTATAGAATACTCACTAAAGACCTTTAGTATAGAATAAAGAATTCCTGGTTCATCTTGACTAGGTGTAATCGTAATTGAACAATTAAAATGCTTTTGCTGGGGTTGTGTAGGCATTTTCTTAGAAATCCGGACAAAGCGAGTTTCATTATGTAAACTTTGAATGATGTTTTTTTCAACAAATAAAAACTCTGTTGCCTCTGTATGAGCTGGAATAATGGCTGCAAATCCCGTTTTCCTAGTTTCCTTTAAGAGATTTAAGCTTTCTATATTGGATTGTGTAATAATAGGGGTTAAATGATTTTTTTGGATGTAATCTACACACTGTCCATAGGCTTTAAATTGTACATAGACAGTATGAATATCTTCCATGCTCTTTTCAAAGCTAATGCATTGAAAATTGACATCTAGTTTGACCTGCTCTGTAATCCATAAGTTATATTTTATAATTCCATCTAAGGATTCCATCACAAACCCATCTAAAGTATTCTCAAAGGGAACTAAGGCATCTTTTTCTTCAGTAACCTGCTCTAAAACAGAGTAGATGTTTGGATAGTATTCGATTGAATAGGGACTTCCTAATTTTGTACATGCTACATCAGAATATGTACCTTTTGGTCCTAATACTGCTAATTTTTTCATTTGACCTCCTCATATAGAGCTTGCATCAAAAACTCTTGGCTCGCATCATAAAAATATACACTCTTCTGCCTAGAAAGCTTGAATGCCTTTACTTTTGGTGTAAATAGGATAGCTGTATCATCCTCTAAAGCATAACCATTCCATTTATATTCTTTCACCTCAGAATTGAAGCAATCTAATCCATCATGATCATAATGAGGACAGATTGTTATGTCTAAACATCCAAGTCCTTCTACCATTTGGTAATTATAGATATGATTGGCATCCTTATAGCTATATCGATCTCCCATTCCATATCTAGAAAGGAGAATGGCTCCTGCAGAAATCCCCATAATCAATTTATTTTGATTTCCCATATTCTTTAAAATCAAATCAATTCCGTACCTACGAGAAAGCTTGACAAGCTCTTCTGCACATCCTCCACTAAAATAAATGACATCAGCAGAAATCATTTGGGTATTTAATCTTTTAAAATCATCATATTCTGTTACTACTTCTATGGTGTAGGATTTAGGAACAAGAGCTTTAAATTTTTGAATTGCATCCTCATAGTTTGGATAACAGGCAAGGGGAATAAATAAAATCTTTTTTGGAGTTAGATTTAGCTCTTTAAAAATCTTTTCTTCTAAAGAAAAATCATTTAAATTTGGTATACTTCTTCCTCCAATTAAAGCATAAAACATTCTACCCTCTCCGTTTCGTAGCTTCTAGGCGATAAATTGGTCCTAATTTTGACCATTTCTCTTCAAATTCAGTTTCTATATTAAATACATCATCTGCATGAAGATCTAATGTAATATTAGAAAGAAGCCAGTTATTTTCATTAAAGGACTCAATGGAAAAGGCAAAGAGCTGTCTATTGTCTGTTTTTTGGCAGATTTTCCCATCTGGAATTAAAATTTTTTCATAGGAGTCTAAGAAGGTTTTATAAGTCAATCTTCTCTTTTTATGTGCTGATTTTGGCCATGGATCAGAAAAATTGATATAAATTTGAGAAATTTCATTTTCTGCAAATACTTCTTCAATATGACTCGCATCCCATAGTATTAATTTTAAATTGGATAGAGATATATCCTTTAGCTTTTCTGCAGCTCGCAATAATACAGAATCATATTTTTCAATTGCAATATAATTGACATCAGGATTCAATGCAGCAAGCTGAGAGATAAACTGTCCTTTACCACAGCCTATTTCGATATGAATCGGATTCTGATTTTGAAAAGCTGTCTGCCAGTTTCCTTTAAATTTAGAAGGATTTTGAATAAAATAGGAAGGATATTCCTTTAAACGCTCTAAGGCATTTTTTACTTTTCTTAATCGCATACTTACTTTGTTAGTTCGTAAATTGCTTTTGCATAAATATGAATTGCATTTTTAAAATCATCCATTCGCATATATTCATCAGCAATATGACAAACATCCTCTCTTCCTGGCATAAGTGGTCCATAGGCTACTGCATTATCAATAAATTTCGCATAAGTTCCACCACCGATTGTTATTGGCTCTGCAGTTATGTCTCCTGTAACTTCCTTATAAGCATCCATCAATGTAGTGACTAAAAAGCTATTTGGATCTACATAATGAAATCCTCCAAAGCCTAATACCTTTGCAGTAAGATGAGCAGATTTAGCAGCAAGATCAATTTTCTTTCTCATAACCTCCTCATGGCTTGGACGAGGTACACGAGAGTCAATTCCAATTAAAACAGTTCCATCCTTAATTTTAACTACACCAACGTTGCTGGTTAATTCCTTCATTTGCTCGTCATATACATCATAGCCAAGCTTTTTCCCAAATGGGTCAAAGGTTAAATATTCAACAAAGAATTTTGATAATGTGGAAGGAGCTACCTCATTTAAAAAGCTAAAGAGAATAAAGCTTGCATTTAGGCCATTTTGAGGAACCATCGCATGAGAGGCAACACCATATGCAATATAGGTATCCTTCTCTACTTTTCCTTGGTAGTTATTCTTTTCTAAAAACTCTAAATATTCCTTCTTTAAATTCTTTTTTAACTTCATAGAAGCTAAGGCAGGAACAACATTATATCGATTTCCACAATCCAATTCAGTGATAATTTCTGTCTCATCTAGTTTTCCTTCAAAATTGTAGGTCATATGCGCCTTTTCTCCATAAATTAAAGGAAAATCAGCATCTGGAGAAAAACCCATTTCAGGTAAATCCTGTTTCTTAAAATAATGTGTTAAGCATCTAGATCCAGATTCCTCATCACACCCCATAATTAAACGAATCTTCTTTTTAGGACGAAAGCCTTGATCCTTTAATAGCTTCATAGCTAGATATGCAGCAACTAGGGGTCCTTTATCATCCATTGTTCCTCTGCCATAAAGCTTATCGTCAACAATGTTTAGAACAAAAGGATTTGTTTTCCAGGTTTGTCCATCTACCGGAACAACATCCAAATGAGCTAAAATGCCTAGGATTTCCTTTCCTTTCCCAAATTCAATATGACCAGCATAGTTTTGGTCATTAAAGACAGAAAAACCATCCACCTTAGCATATTCTAGCATAAACTTTAAAGCATGCTTATTCTCTTCTCCAAAGGGTGCATCTGATTTTGGTTTATATTCTTCTAGTACTGTTTTATAAGAAATAAGCTTTGATAATAATAAAAGCCCTTCTTCTACATACTGATCGACCTTAAATTCCATATTTTTTCTCCAATCTTTAAAATGAAAATGATTATTACCCAAAAGATAATAATCCTAATTTTTTTCTATACCTAACTTCAGTTCTGTAATTTTAGAAGCAATTGCCACAATTGCTGAGGTTTCATCTGTTCCTTCTGCCTCAATCTGAATTTCCATATCTTTACAAATTCCTAAGGATAGAACACCCATAATAGATTTAAAATCAATTCGCTTATGATTTGCTTCTATAAGGATATCCGAATCATATTCCATAGCTTTTTCAACTAAAGCAGAGGCCCATTTTGTGTACAAGCCTTTCTCAAGTGTCATTTGAAATGTTTTTGATTGCATATTATTCTCCTCTTGGAAGACTTTGAACTGCTGTACAGATGGCCTCACTATCATATGTAAAAAGCATTTTTATGGTTGAATTCGTGATAAATACTCCCGCAGTAGATAATTTTTTTAGAGTATCTAAATCTACACAATCCAAATCTTCTACCTCAAAATGAATTCTACCGTTCACTGTACTAACAGCTTGAATGTTATTTCGATTCCCTAAAGCCTGAACTAGACTTGAAATAAATTCTTCATTTACTTTTACTCTTGGGTGCTTCTTTTTTTTCAGTTTCACGACTAGGACAACAAAAACGGTTATAAGAAGTACTCCAACTAATGTACATAGTGCAATAATTAGGGCTAAATTACTACTATTTTCTGCAAGAAACATAAAAACACTTCCTTTAAATCTATTATAATTTTTTTTTGAATTGGTTTCAATCTTTTTTTCTTAAGAATTTTGGCGTTTGTCTAAGCAATTTTTCTTGCAATATCATATTTTATGGTAGGAGGTGAAATCTTTATGCCAGTTGAAACATTAAATGATTGCCTAGATTGCAATTACATTAAAGAGACAGTAGCAAGGATTGATAAGCTTCAAAAAGAAGTAATTACCATAGGCGAAAACCGTTGTATCAGCTGTGACACTTCTCTTTTCAATCCAGCAAATAATACAATTCCTGTTGCTTTTTATAGCGATTGTGGAAATTTATTTACCGGATTAGTAGATATTGCCGGAACGACTACAAGTATTTTTAGAATCGAGTCAATACGTTGCGGAAGATTCGTTACACTTAGATTGTTAACAGCAGAGGGAGATACTTTAGTCGCAACACTAAGAACAATGATCCTTGATTTAGACGATGTTACAGGAATTCAGTGCTTCGAACCAATCACAGTTGAATTATGTAATTCTTCTTTGACTCCACAGGCTTAATCACTTGTAGCCAAATTTCTTAAAGAATTCATTTTTAAAATCTAATAAACGATCTTCTTTAATGGCTTGCCTAATTTGAGCCATTAATTTTTTTAAAAAAGCCAAATTATGCATTGTAATTAAACGCATTCCAAGAATTTCTTCTGATTTTACAAGATGATTCAAATAGCTCTTTGTAAAATTCTTACAGCAATAACAATCACATTCAGGGTCTAAGGATGTAAAATCCTCTCTAAGACTTTGATTTTTCACTTGAACCTTTCCATAGGAGGTAAATGCTGTTCCATGTCTTGCATTTCGAGACGGCAAAACACAATCGAACATATCGATTCCGTTCATAGATCCAACAATTAAATCATCTGGAGAACCAACCCCCATCAAATATCGTGGTTTATCTGCAGGCATGATTGTTTTCAAATATTCGAGCATTTCATACATATCCTTTTTGGATTCTCCTACAGATAGTCCTCCTATAGAGTATCCAGGGAAATCGATTTTCATCAATTCCTCAAGGCAATATTTGCGAAGATCCTTATTCCCTCCACCTTGGACAATCCCAAATAGAGCCTGTGTCTCTGGATTCTTATGAGCAAGCTTTCCACGGGCTGCCCAGCGAATTGTCCGATCAATGGAGTCCTTTAAATATTCCTCACTCGCATGAAAGGGAGGACACTCATCAAAGCTCATAATGATATCTGCACCTAAATTATTTTGAATTGCAATAGATTTTTCTGGAGATAAGAATAGCTTTTCTCCAGATTTATGATGTCTAAATTCTACGCCCTCTTCTGTAATCTTGCGGATTTTAGATAAAGAAAACACTTGAAATCCACCACTATCGGTTAAAAGTGCATGATTCCAATTCATAAACCCACGAACGCCACCAGCCTTTGCAATCAGCTCATCTCCAGGTTGAAGCCAAAGATGGTAGGTATTTGCTAAGATTAAACCATCACTGACTTCCTCTATTTCACTAGGAATAAGAGTCTTGACAGTAGCCTTTGTTCCAACAGGCATAAAAATAGGTGTTTCAAAATCTCCATGAGGGGTATGCAATATTCCATAACGCGCACCTGTTTGTTTACAGGTGTGTAAAAGCTCATACCATACTGCAGGCATGATTAAATCAACTCTACTTTCTCTATTACAACTGGTGTAAGTGGCATATCGTAACGATCCTTTGGAACACTTGCGATTTTATCGACTACTTCAATGCCCTTAGTTACAACACCGAATGCTGCGTAAGCTCCATCAAGATGAGGTGCATCCTGATGCATGATGAAGAATTGTGAACTTGCAGAATCAGGAAACATACTTCTAGCCATAGAAATGACTCCACGAGTATGCATCAAAGGGTTATCTATACCATTGATAGAAAACTCTCCCTTTATTTTTTCCTTAGAGCCACCTGTTCCATTTCCAAGAGGGTCTCCACCTTGAATCATAAATCCAGAGATTACTCTATGGAAGGTTAAACCATTATAAAAATCTGATTTGACTAAGCTTAAAAAGTTCTTCACAGTAATTGGAGCGACCTCAGGAAATAATTCCAATTCAATCGTTCCATAGCCTTGAATTGTCATTTTTACTTTTGGATTTGAATCCAATAAAAATTGTTGATAGTTCATATAAAAAACCTCCATTGTTTTATTATTCTATAAGCATCGCATCTCCAAAGGAGAAAAAGCGATATTTTTCTTCTACAGCCTCATTATAGGCTCTTAAAATAAATTCCCTTCCAGCTAAAGCACTCACTAGCATGATTAAAGTAGACTTAGGTAAGTGAAAATTGGTAATTTGAGCATCAATCGCTTTAAATTTATATCCAGGATAAATAAAGATTTGTGTGGTTGCACAGGTTGGATGAAACCCATCCTTATAAGCAGATTCTAAAGTTCTTGTAGAGGTTGTCCCTACAGCAATAATTCTCTTCTTCTGTGCTTTGGCACGATTTAAAGCCTCTGCAGCTTCCTTTGAGATTTCATAATATTCCTCATGCATAACATGGTTTGTTAAATCATCTTCTTCTACAGGGCGAAAAGTACCTAAACCAACGTGAAGCGTGATAAAGACAAGCTCTACACCCTTTGCCTTTAATTGATTTAAGATTTCTTCTGTAAAATGTAGTCCTGCAGTAGGGGCTGCAGCTGAACCAGGATGCTTTGCGTATACAGTTTGATATCGGTTCGGATCCTCAAGCTTTTCATGGATGTAAGGTGGGAGAGGCATCGTTCCAAGACGATCTAAAATTTCCACCAAAATGCCCTCATAGATGAGTTCAAATCTACAAATCCCCATTTCCTCTTTCGCAATGCACTTGGCCTTCAATTCTCCATTTCCAAAGGAAATAATGGTACCAATCTTTACTCTTCTTTGTGGCTTGGCAAGTGTTTCCCAGCAATTATTTCCTAATTCCTTTAGCAAAAGAATTTCAATAACTGCCTGCGTATCTTCCTTAATACCAATTAATCTAGCAGGAATAACCTTAGTATCGTTGAAAACTAAGACATCATTTTCTGTTAATAAATCCACAATATCAGCAAATTTTTTATGCTGAATTGTCTCATTCTTACGATTTAAGACCATCAATCTTGACTCACTTCTATTTGCTAAAGGAGTTTGAGCAATGAGCTCTTGTGGTAAAAAATAATCATAATCAGAAGTTTTAATCATGAAAACAACCCCTTTAAATATGGAATTCCAAGCTCTCTATAGGCCTTTTCAGTAGCAACTCTACCGCGATTAGATCGTTTAATATAGCCCTCCTGTAAGAGATAAGGCTCATAGACATCCTCTATCGTTGAAACCTCTTCTGAGATTGTTGCTGCTATAGATTCTACACCAACAGGTCCACCCTTAAAGGTATGAATGATAGCCTTTAAGTAACGATGGTCAGTATAATCTAAGCCATTTTTATCAATTCCTAGCTTGCTCAATGCCTCTGTACAAATCGCAAGAGTAATATTTCCTTCATTTTTCACATCTGCAAAATCACGTACACGTCTAAATAAACGATTGGCAATACGAGGAGTTCCACGGCTTCTGCTTGCTAATTCTTCTAACGCATTAGGATCAATTTGACTACCATACACCTGAGCAGTTCGAGAAACGATATTTTTTAAATCCTCTACTGTGTAATATTCTAGACGTAAGACTACACCAAAGCGATCACGAAGTGGGGCAGATAAATCTCCAAAGCGAGTAGTTGCTCCAACAAGAGTAAAAGGAGGCAAATCAACACGAATGCTCTTTGTACTGCTATCCTTCCCTACCATAATATCTAAAACATAGTCTTCCATTGCACTATATAGAACCTCTTCTACATATCTAGGTAAACGATGAATTTCATCAATAAATAAAACATCTCCCTCATTCAAGGTTGAAAGCACTGCAGCTAAATCTCCACTTCTTTCAATGGATGGTCCAGAAATCACCTTTAGGCTTGTCCCAAGCTCATTTGCTATAATCTGAGCAAGTGTTGTTTTTCCAAGACCTGGAGGACCGTAAAGAAGGACATGATCTAAGGATTCATTTCTTTTTAATGCAGCTTGGATATAGACATGAAGCATTTCCTTCGCATCTGCTTGTCCAATATATTCTTTTAAGGATTGTGGTCTTAAGGATAGATTATCCTCCTCTTCCACAATTCTTGGACTTATGACTCTATCATCTTCCATAGAATTCCACCTACTTTACTAATGTCATTAATGCCTGCTTTACCAATGCACCTTCTTCAAGGGTTTGATCCAATTTTGGTAAAACCTTACTAATTTCTTTCTTATTATATCCCAAAGCCAATAAAGCTTGTTCTACATCCTCTAATTTAGAATTATGAATTGGCATAGTATCCGCCATATTGAGTTTTCCTTGTAAATCCAAAATAATTTGCTGACTGGCTTTGGCACCAATTCCAGGGAATTTTCTTAAATAGGCATCATTTCTATTTTCAATTGCTTTTACAATTTCAGAAACAGATCCTGTTGCTAAAATAGATAAAGCACTTTTAGGGCCAATTCCACTAACAGATATCAACTTTAAAAATAAATCCTTCTCATCTTCTGTAATGAATCCATATAATTCAATGGCATCCTCTCTTACATATTGATGTAAAAAAATCTTATATTCTTTGTTCAGAGAAAAATTATAAGGATTGCTAACAATTAATAAATATCCAATCCCTTGATTCTCTACAATTACGTTCTTAGGAGTTATCTTTGTAACTACTCCTTTTATATATCCATACATTCTAAATCACCTTTATATATCATATCATAAAAGGAAGAAAAATGAAAGAAAATTTCTTGTCTTTTAAATATATATTTAAAAAGAAAATCAAAAATGATTTTCCTTCTATCGTCTATATGGAGAATTTGGAGGCAGAATTCCAGGATAAGGTCTACCCTTTGCTTGAGGAACAGAAATTGCTTTTGCTGGTTCTTCTACTGGTTTTTCTTCAATTGGTTCTATTTTTGTCTCTTCTGTTCTTGTTTCTATCACTGGAGCTGAAGCAGGTTCATTTTCATAAAGATCGTGTACCTTAGGATAGTACTTTTGGACAAAGCTTTCTGTATTCTCAAGAATTTGTTCAATTTCATTATGAATTAAAGGAATTCTAATTTTCATTCCACTAACTAAATTATAAAAGTCTGTGATATGCAAATTCACTCCCTTAATCTCTTCTAACTCAATATGATACATATTTAAAATATCGTGGATAGTTTCTCCATTTTTTATGATATGCTCTAGCATAAAATCACCTAGTTTAATATATGCGTTCTAGGATGAAAATATCTCCATTCTTTTGCACTATCTGAAATGGAAGATTCCAAAATTCTAAAGTTTTTTTCTCAATGAAGCTGATATGCGTACTATCTCTGAAATACCACCATTTTTCTAAATCCACGCCATCATAGGGCTTAGTCATTATTAGAATTTTTCCATGAGGCTTCAGCATAGACTCTAAT
This sequence comes from uncultured Mollicutes bacterium, assembly GCA_947177025.1. Classification (GTDB taxonomy): domain Bacteria; phylum Bacillota_I; class Bacilli_A; order Acholeplasmatales; family Anaeroplasmataceae; genus Pelethenecus. The sequence continues at coordinate 14,029 of CAMWSQ010000032.1, forward strand.
TTCTTTAATTCCTCATAAGGCTGTTTAAAGTGCTCAAATACTTCTATAAGAATAATTGTGTCAAAGGTTCCAGTTGGCAAAGTCGGATAGTAAATCAAATCGTAATATAAGCACTCCCTGTTTTGCTCATTTAAAAGATCTGCAAGCAAGTGAATTTTACCACATCCAAAGTCCAAAATTCTTCCTGGCTTAATTTCATTGCTGATTTTTTCTACAACCTTTTGCATATAGACTTTATAGCCATCATCACAAATATGCAAATCGTATCTTTTCTTTTCTTCCTGAAAAGAAAGAAAGTCTTTTTTTTGAATCAATCCACATCTTTTACAGATAAGAACACTTGTATTTTGGATGATTTTTTCTTCTGTAGGCGCTTTACAACAACATTTCATCTTTCTTCCATCCTTTTTCTTTGACTATTCCTAAAAATAATTATATAATAGATTAGAAAATGAAACAAGATAGAAAGAAGGTGAAAGGATGTCTACTCTAAAGATAATAGAT
>CAMWSQ010000033.1 GCA_947177025.1 uncultured Mollicutes bacterium
GTATAAATAAGAGATTTTCTTGTATATGCAAAAGTTATTTGTTATAATAGTATTGTAAAATTATGGCAAAATAATAAAAAAGAAATAAAAATATGGTGGTGGTAGCTTATGTTTTTAAGCGCTGACTTATCTGCTGGCGATATTATCCTAAAGCTTATACAAGTTCTAGGAGGTCTGGGATTATTTCTCTATGGTATCAATCAGATGGGAGATTCTTTGAAAGCAGTTGCTGGCAACAAATTAAAATCAATTATAGAAAAAACAACAAATACTCCGATTAAGGGTGTATTAGTAGGAACGGTAGTTACTGCAGTAATTCAGTCCTCATCAGGAACAACAGCATTAACTGTTGGTCTTGTCCGGGCAGGACTAATGACATTCCCTCAAGCAATTGGTGTAATTTTAGGAGCAAATATAGGAGCAACAATCACGTCCTTTTTCATAGGTTTAAATATAGAAAAATATGCACTTTTATTTGTAGGAATTGGTGCACTTATGATTTTCTTCATAAAGCATGAAAAGGGGTCAGAAATAGGCAAGATTATCTTTGGCTTTGGTATGCTGTTCTTTGGATTAGATACAATGGGCAACGCTTTGAACGATATTCTAAAAGCATATGAAAATCAGTCATATCAATTGTTCACTTTTATTTCTGATTATCCAATTTTGGGATTAATTATTGGTACTGCATTGACAGCATTAGTGCAATCTTCTTCAGCAATTATTGGTATTTTGCAAACATTATATTCTCAAGGCTTTATTGGTATGTTTGGAGCCATCCCAATTATGCTTGGTTGTAATATTGGTACAACGATTACAGCCTGTGTAGCATGTATTGGTGGTGGCGTCCAGGCAAAGCGAACGGCCTTTGTTCATGTTATGTTTAATGTAATTGGAGCAATTCTCTTTATGGCACTGTTGTGGCCGTTCTCGCAGCTGATGGAGATTATTGAAGGGTCTATGCTTTCGGGACTTGGACCGAAGCCGAAAATGAGTATTGCGGTTGCACACTTGATATTTAACTTTATTACCACCTTTATTATGTTCTTCCTAATTAAGGTTCTAGTTTTAGTTGCTACAAAGCTATTTAAGGATAAGCCAGATGAAGAACAAAGCATTTTAAATTCTTTACTAGATTACTCCTTAATGGAAAAGTCTCCATCCTTTGCTTTAAGCTTTGCTAAAAAATCTATTGATTATATGTGTAAATGTGTTACAGAGTATGTTGGAATGACACGAGAGTATAGCTTTGATAAGGAAAAGAATTTTGAAAATCGACCAAGGGATTTAGAAGAGACCATTGATGAACTTGATAAACGAATTCACGATTATTTAATTCGTTTAACCTTAACTGATTTGAGTCAGTACAATTCACATCTTTTATCTGCATATCTTGATGCGATTAAGGACTTAGAAAGAATTGGAGATCATTGTACAAATATCTTTGAATTTTTTGATGAGCGATATGCAACTGGAAAAGAATTATCAGAAGACGGGAAGCAAGATTTAAATCAGCTTTATGATACACTTGAAGCGATGTTAAATAAAACATTTGAGGCATTCTATGAATGGAACAAGGAGAAAGCCTTAGAAGTAGATGTTTTAGAAGATCAAGTGGATAAATTAGAGGCAGTATTCCATCAACGCCATGTTCATCGTATTGATAGTGGTGCTTGTTCTTATTTGAATGCAGATCATTATGTAGAAATTTTATCTAACATAGAGCGTATGGGAGACCATTTGGAAAATGTAAGTGAATGTATTTTATCTTCCTTTCATCTCCAAACAGAGCCTGCAAAGGCAATAGAATAATATTAAAAACTCTACTTAAGCTTTGATAAATCAGAAGTAGAGTTTTTTTATTCCATTTCTCCTATTCGATAAAGAATTCTATATTGGATGTTTTTAAATGTTATCCTTTTTAGAAATAAGTGTAAAGAATAAAAAAATAGAGGAAAAAACTTGCGAATTTTCCTATTAACTTGTATAATTAATATGAATAAGTCGGAGGTGTTCTTTATGATTGAGAGTTATTCATCCATATTAAAAATCAGAAGAAATGTTTTTGAAGAGGTTGCCAGACTTGCTTATGAAGGTGATTATAAGAGAATTGAAGAAATTCCTTATCAAATGCTAAAAGGTCAAGCTAAATATAGAGAATCTATTTTTTTGGAAAGAGCAATTGTTGCAGAACGTCTTCGTTTGGCTATTGGACTTCCAGTAAGAAGTGCAGATGAGCATGCTCCAATATCTAAAGGAATAGAAGAGGCGATTATTACAAAAAGATATTATGAGCCACCTCTTGTTAATGTAATAGATTTTGCTTGTAATGCATGTCCAACAGAGTCTTATTTTGTAACGGATGCTTGTGAGGGATGTCTTGCTAACCCATGTGCAAATGTATGTCCTAAGGGGGCAATTAAGATTTCTAATGGTGTATCCCATATCAATCAAGAATTATGCATCAATTGTGGAAGATGTCAGGATGTATGTCCTTATAAAGCAATTGTTCATAGACAAAGACCATGTGAAAAGGCATGTGGAATGCATGCGATTGAATCAGATGAATTTGGTCGTGCAAAAATTAATTATGATAAATGTGTATCCTGTGGTATGTGTATTGTGAATTGTCCATTTGGTGCAATTGCGGATAAATCTCAAATTTTCCAAGTTATACAATCCATCAAGGCAAAAGATGAAATCTATGCCCTTATGGCTCCTGCCTTTGTGGGACAGTTTGGTCCTAAGGTAAATTTAAAGACGATTGATGATGCTATGGGTCAGCTAGGATTTACAGGAGTTTATGAGGTATCTATTGGTGCTGATTTATGTACCTATGAAGAAGCACAGGACTTTTTAGAAAATGTTCCAAGTCGTTTGAGATTTATGGGAACATCTTGTTGCCCAAGCTGGTCTGTTATGGCAAAAAAGGAATTCCCAGAATATAAAGATAATATATCTATGGCATTAACTCCAATGGTTCTAACAGCTCGTTTGGTAAAGAGAAAACATCCAAATTGTAAGATCGTGTTTGTTGGTCCTTGCTCAGCAAAAAAACTAGAAGCTTCAAGAACAGCTGTTCGAAGTGATGTGGATTTTGTTTTAACCTTTGAAGAGTTAATGGGTATGTTTTCAGCTAAAGAGGTTGATTTTAATAATTTAAAAGAAAAGCCACTTCAAAATGTTACAACTGCTGATGGTAGAGGATTTGCAGTTGCTGGTGGTGTTGCCCAAGCAGTTGTCAATACGATAAAGAAAACAAATCCAGGGCTAGAAATAAAAGTTGCTAATGCTCAAGGATTAGAAAACTGTCGTAAGCTTTTAAAGGATGCTATAGCTGGAAAATATGATGGATACTTATTAGAGGGTATGGCTTGTCCACACGGATGTATTAGTGGTGCAGGTACAATTTCCCTTCCAAATAAAACAAAGGGTATGGTAGAAGTATCTAAGCGTGAAACTCCAAAGAAGAATGTTACAGAATCAGAATTCTTAGATCGTTTACATGAATTAGAAAAATAAATGGAAAAACCACCTCTCATAGGTGGTTTTTTTAGAAATTAGGAGGAAATGATAATGAAGTTTTCATTAGGTTATGAGGTCGCTAAAAGTGAAGATATTCATGAGGAATATCAAATAATGAAAAGGCAAATATTTGCTAATGTTTCTGTAGAACATATGGAGCCAGTATTAAAAGCCTTTATAGAAGCTATAGAAGAGCCTTGCTTCTTTATTCTAGAGCTTCCTATGAATGAGGCTGAGGAGAAGAAACTGAGAAAACAAGATACAGATCCATATCATAGGGTAGTTTATTATATTGATGGATGTACAAAAGAAAAACTATTATATATTCTCGCATCCTCTGGAGAACTCTTAATTCAAGACGGAATGTCTTCATTTGGATTTGCTTCTCATAAGACGAAGGATGAAATTTTTGTAGGGAAATACAACGTGGTAACAATTTATTCGAAGAAGCCAAAAAAATTTACAGGATTATTAGAAAAATTCGGCATAAAAAGAACTAAAGAATTAATTACTGCGTGGAATACTTTTTCCGAGACTTCCTTTGGGTGCTGTAAAGGGATTGAACTTCATGGAACCAATGTATATGCACTTCCAGAATTATATGAAGGACTTGGCATCTATAGAGCAGAAGTAAGAGAAGAATAAGAAGAAAACCAATGATTAAAATTGAATCATTGGTTTTTGTTTCTATTTTGATTTAAAAATGATTAAAGAAAAAGAGTGCATCGCCCTCTAAAAGAATGACTAAGAATTTAATCTTTTGTCACTCTTTTTTTTATTTATTCACCTTTTTCTAAAGCTAAGGTTCTAGTTGTTAAATCACATACTTCGGTTGGACCATAGTATTGAATAGCACCTGGATAAGTGTATGCTGTTTCAACTGCCCACTCAGCTCTATGTGCTGCAAAATATTGGAATGGTTTACCATTCAATTCTACTAATGCTTTACGGATGACTGGTTTATCTTCACCATGTCTTCTTTCAATGTTCATCATTTTAGTAATTGGCATACCACCTGCAACCCATTCTTCAGCTGGCTTAGACAAATTAGAAACTTTAGATAAATAGCCATTATAACCATATTGAATTAACATAAATGCATTGTAGCCTAATGAATAACAATAATCTGCATCAAAATTAGAAGGAAATGCACATCTACCTTCATATCCAAAGAAGTGGTGTAATGGATTGAATTTACCTTTATAAGTTCCAGCATTCTTTCTAGCTTCTAGATTAGCCTTTACTAATGCAGAAAATAATTTTTCAGATTCAATTAAAGAAACTTGAACATTTCCATGTGGATCTCTTTCTAAAAATAACTGTTGCTGAATTCCCTCAGGAAGAATTGCAAATACAGCCATAGATTCCTTTGTTAATCCTTTTTCAATAAATGCATATTTTTCTTTCCAATTTGTTAGTTTGTTAAATGCATCTGCTTTGCTTCCAGCTAGCAATTCATTAATTTCATGAATTAATACAGAAAATTCTGGAACAAATTCTACAACTCCTTCAGGGATAATTGCAACACCAAAGTTCATACCTTTTGCAGCTCTAGTAGCTACTGAATCGGCGATATAGTCTGCGATTTGGGCTAAAGACATTTTCTTAGCAGCAACTTCCTCTGAAATTAAACAAACATTTGGTTGAGTTTCTAAAGCACACTCTAATGCAACGTGAGAAGCAGAACGTCCCATTACTTTAATAAAATGCCAATATTTTTTTGCAGAGTTAGCATCTCTTTGAATATTTCCAATTAATTCACTATAAGTTTTAGTTGCTGTATCAAAACCGAAGGAGCACTCAATGTCTTCATTTTTTAAATCTCCATCTATTGTCTTAGGACATCCAATGACTTGTACGCCAGTGTTATTTGCAGCAAAATATTCAGCAAGTACAGCTGCGTTTGTATTAGAGTCATCTCCACCGATAATAACAATTGCAGTGATGCCATGCTTTTTACATACCTCAGCTGCGATTGCAAATTGTTCTTTTGTCTCTAGCTTAGTTCTACCAGAGCCGATGATATCAAAGCCTCCAGTGTTACGATATTGATTGATGTAGTCATCATCAAATATTAAGTAGTCATCCTCGATTAGTCCACTAGGTCCATTTCTAAAACCATATAAAACATTTTCTTTGTTCGTAGCTTTTAAAGCATCGTATAAGCCACATACAACATTATGTCCGCCAGGGGCTTGACCACCAGATAAGATAACACCGACAACTTGCTTTTTATTCGTTGATGTATTTTTGCCTTTTTGAAAAGTAATTTCTTTTTTTCCATAGGTATTAGGGAATAAAGATTTAATCTTTTCTTGATCAGCAACGCTTTGAGTACTGTCGCCTTCCTTTACACAAATGTTGTCGATACCATTTCTTAACATTCCTGGTAATTTAGGAAGATAAGAATATCTTGCGATTTGAAGTGGTGAAAGTTTCATAATATATTCTCCTTGTTTTAAAAATTTTGTTATTACAATTATAACACTTTTTTATAAAAAAAGAAACAGAATTTTGTTTTCGGAACTTATGTTTTCTGAAAATAGAACATTTTAAAAACATTTAGGATAAATTTTTATATAATATTTAATTTAAAACGCATTTTTACACAATTTTTTTTAAAAGTATGTATCAAAAATATTGAAGATGTCGAATTTTATGGTATAATTTTCTTTGGAATGCAAAAAAATAGGTTGTTTTTTTAATGATGCATTTTTTTAAAAAAACAGGATAATCTATAAATATTCCAATGGTGTAGTGATTTATTTCAAATCATTGCAAAAGTCCACATTTAAAAATAAGAGGAGAAGATAAAATGAAAAAAACAAAAGTAGTATGTACAATTGGTCCTGCAAGTGAGCAAAAGGACTGCCTAGAAAAATTAATCGGCACTGCTGGAATGAATGTTATGCGTATGAATTTTTCTCATGGAGATTATGAGGAACAAGGATTCCGTATTAAAAATGTTAAGGCATTAAATGCTGAAAAAGGCTGGAACACTGGTATGATGCTAGATACTAAGGGTCCAGAAATCCGTACTGGATATTTAGAAAATGATGAACCAGTTATGCTTCATAAGGGTGATATCATCCGTATGACAATGGATTATTCTTTCATTGGTAATGCAAAGAAGGTTGCTATTTCTTACCCAGGATTATATGATGATATTTCTGTTGGTGGAAGAATCTTAATTGAAGATGGTAACCTTACATTAAAGGTTATTGAAAAGGATGAATCTTGTAAGGAATTAGTTTTAGAGGCTCAAAATGATCGTAAATTAAAGAATAAGAGAAACTGTAATGTTCCAGGAGTTATTCTAAATATGCCTTATATTTCACCTAAGGACAAGGCTGATATGGAATTTGCATGCGATCAAGACTTAGATTTCATCGCAGCATCATTCGTTCGTCGTCCTGATGATATCCGTCAAATCCGTGAAATTTTAGCAGCTAAGAAAAATACACATGTTAAAATCATTTCTAAGATTGAAAACCAAGAGGGTGTTTCTAACATGGAAGAAATCATTAGACTTTCTGATGGTGTAATGGTAGCTCGTGGAGATTTAGGTGTTGACGTTGATGCTTGGGATTTACCAGCTATTCAAAAGGAAATGATTTATTTAGCACAATCTACTGGTAAGCTAGTTGTATGTGCTACACAAATGTTAGATTCAATGCAACAAAATCCAAGACCTACTCGTGCAGAGGTTTCTGACTGTCATAATGCAGTATTAGATGGAACTGGTGCTACAATGCTTTCTGGAGAATCAGCTCAAGGTGATTATCCATTCGAGGCTGTATCTTATATGGCTAAGATTGATCATCGTGCAGAAGATGATTTAGATCATGAATTAATGATTCAAAATGTTGTATATGGTAAGGAAGAAAAGAATGAGGATGATGCAATTGGTTTAGCTGCTGCTACACTTGCTGCAACATTCGAAATTCCTGCAATCGTTGCTGAAGGTTCTGTTGAATTAGCATTAGCCTTATCTCAATATCGTCCAGCAGCTGATATATTCTTTGCAGTAAAGGATAGAGCAGATGCTAGAACTCTAGCAATCGCTTGGGGTGTTCAAGCAGTAGTTGGTACATATAAGGATGCTTTAGCAAAAGCAGTATCCGAGCTTGATATTGCAAAAGGCGAAAAGCTTGTTAAGGTTACTGACTGCAAGCTTGAAATTGTTGAAGCTTAAGGGAAGGATTTGAGGTGACATTCTGTCGCCTCTTTTTTGACTTATGAAACAGGAAGAAATTTTAAAAACAATTGAATTGCTGAAATCTGCTTCTCAATTTATTGGAAATGCAAGAGCAAGTCTTTGTACACCTTATGGACTCACTCCTCTTCAAGCGATTATTTTGATAGATATTTATCATCATCCGAATCAAACAAGGATTACAGATATCTGTAAAAGATTAAATAAAACAACGAATACAATTTCTCCATTAGTGAATCGAATGATTGATAAGAATTACTTGATTAAAAGACAAAACTCTAAGGATAATCGCATTTTTGAAGTTTTCTTTTCTAATAGAGGAGAAGAAATTATGACTAGGATGAACCAAGATATTTTAAATTTTGCTAATCCATATTTTGCAAAGTTGAGTGAAGAGGAATTCAAAAATTTATATCAATCTTTAATTCTATTAAATAAGGTATGTGATTTATTATGAAATATTTAATTTTTTCAGACCTGCATGGGTCTGCAGATTCAGCCAAGCAAATGATTGAAGTCTTTTTAAATGAGAAATGTGATCAAATGATTTGTTTAGGAGATGTTCTTTATCATGGACCTAGAAATGATTTACCTGAATTCTATGCTCCTAAACAAGTCATTACCATTTTGAATTCTTATGCAAAGCACATCCTATGTATTCAAGGAAATTGTGATGCTGAAGTAGACCAAATGGTATTGAATTTTAATTTATATAAGAAAAAGAATATAAAGATGAATGGAACTTCCTGCCATCTAGAACATGGGCATCATTTACAAGAATCTGAAGTAGAAGCAGATGTTGTTTTGTATGGACATACTCATATTCCACAAATGGAATGGGTAGGACATACACTCTATTTAAATCCAGGAAGTATTACAATTCCCAAAAATCGTTCTAAGAGAAGTTATATGATATGGGATAAGAATAAGATAGGTTTATATAGTATTGATGGCCATCTTATACAAGAAATTGATATAAAATAACAAAAAAACTCTTCTTTTTTAAGAAAAAATTGGAAAAGTTTGGAAAAAATGACAGAATTATGGTACAATGATAAAAAGCATTGAACGTAAGGATGTGAAAAGTTATGGCAGCGAACAATGATAAAATTAACGAACTAATTCAATCTGTAAGCGAAAATAACGAAGTAGCCCTCGAAGAACTTTTCCAAATAACAAAGGAAAGTTTGCTGTATATTGCAAAAGATTATATCGCAGATGCTTCCTATGCTGAGGATGTATTATCAGAAGCATATTTGAAAATATATAGGAAGGCTCATACATTTAATCAAAAGTATAATGGTTTCAATTGGTTATATGAGATCGTAAAGAATACTGCTCTTGATTTCAATAGAAAGTTTTTTAAAGAGCAGACCGTTTCTTTCGATGAAACAATTTATATTTTTGAAGAGGATATGAGGCAAAAGCTCAGACGGAAAAGACTTAGATATGCTTTAAAATTATTAGATGAGATAGAATATAAGGTTATTTATTTGAGAATTTGGGAAAATAGGACTATAGACAGTATTGCTAGTATAATGAAATTAAGTACAGCTAAAGTCTATAGAACATATACCATAGCAATTGAAAAATTAAGAAAGGCACTTGAGTAAGGGGAGATACAATATGAGTGATAATCAGTTTGAAAATAGTGTTAGTGATGAAGTATTAGATTTAGCAAGAGCAGAAATGAAAAAAAACATTGCTAAAAGAAAAAGATTTTTAGTGAGAAAAAAATTATATCTAAGAACATTTATGACAGTAGTCTGTCTATTAGTAATATGTGTTCCTTTATTAATTCACTTCCAATCAAATACAGTCAGTGATGAAAAATATTGGGGTGCTGCTCAAACCTCAAATTGGATATCCATTCAGGATTTAAAGTCTAGTTCTTGTACATCTATCCAAAACATAAATAAATATTACCACCAGAAATACCATCGGTGGAAGGAAGGAATTCGCCAAAATACAATTCAATATAGAGATGATGAAGAAAAGCTTATTATGTTAGAAGAATTTTATATTCTAGATGATGTGACTGTTTATCTTTATATCGCAGAGTTAAAAACATCTATTTATGATTTATATTTATTCCAGATTAAGTTTAATGAATTCAATTTAGTTGATATAGGTAATAAAATTTATATTTATACAGATGAAAATTATATATATTATCAAATTAAAGAAGAATACAATTATATTATTCAAATTAGTTCCACAGATACATCTATCGCACAATCCATTTTAGAATCCATAGTAAAGAGCTAGTAAGTACTAGCTCTTTTTCTAAAAAAATAAAAAAAATTTAAAATTATGAAAAAAAGTAGATATTTTTATCGTATATATAGTTGAAGGAGGAAAAATGATGAAAAAACTTTATATTTTGGCTTTGATGACAGTATGTATTTTTGGAACTTCTATGTTTGGTATTCGAGCATTGGCAAATGATGATGTTGAAACACAAATAGAAGCTATGGCAGAGTACATTGACCATCATTTTACTGAATTCAAGAAAGCATATAATTCAGCAAACGATACTCCTTTAACTGCAAGTCGTGTAGATAGCTTTGGCTTAGTCTATATCCTTGATGCAGGGGAAGTAGGAATCTATCTAGACTTTGATGGAGAAAATGGATATTTGGTATCTACTTTATCCTATGAGTTATACGCAGTAGAAACAACAGGAGATGCCAGTTGTTTAAATGATATGGATGTAACATTATATTATAGTATCCTAGATGGATTCTTATATCACGATGGTGTATCCTATCAAAAATGTGGTTCAACAGAAGTTCACAATGATAGTGTAGTAATGTATGGCTATGCTGGGCAGTATGGTAGTGGAGAGGCACGAATTTATAATATTAATGATTATACTGCAGATCGTTATCCTTCTTATACATTAGAAGAAGAGCATCGCAAAGCCGCTTTTGCCTATACAGTTGGCTATAGAACAATGAGGGATTTATCTATATATGTACATTTTATCTCACTTGATGGGGGCATAAATTACGGTATTACTTATGAAAATAATTGTGCACTATATACAGTATATAATGTTGTAACTAGTTGGGGAGAAGTTGGATATATGTCTGGAATTCCATCTAGATTGTCCTATAAGGAAGATTTCTCTGAGAATATAACTCGGGATCCTTTATACCAACAATATGGAACAGGATCAGGTGGGATAGGAATTGATTCCTATTGGGAATTAAATAATGAGAGCTATTTGGAACGTATCCCTCAGGTTTATTACTGGACAAGATACTATGCAATTCAAAATGGATATTATAATCCGGGACAAGGTATGACGACTGCCTCTGCAATAAATCTTTTTCCAATGATAACTAATCATTATGGAAGTACACGCTATGTGAATAAGACAACAAATTTTGCAGATGTTTTACCTGCCTTAGATAAAGGATATGCGGTTTTTATGGGTATTGCCAATAGTCAGTCCTTTGGTGAAGCTCATGCTGTGGCAGCTTTTGGTTATAAAAAATATTCCAAGACTACTGGGGTATGGATTTTCCAACAAAAACACACGGCATATTTCTTTATGATTGATGATGGGTATTATGCCACTACAGATTATTTTGATCTGACCTGTAATTCTAAGGTATCTTATGAATTCTTATACTACAACGCATAAAAATTAAATACTGCAATCTTAAGAGTAAATTGGAGATAATAGTTGTGATAAAGCAGAATCGATATTAAAAATATATTTATAAGGATAGGTTTATAGATATAATTAAAAGCTTCCATTGCAGTATTGCGCTTAAGTATGAATTCATTTGGTATAGGAGTCATAGAGACACTTTTTTGTCTCTGTGACTCTTTTTTTATGCAAAAAAATAAAAAATATAAAATTTTTAGTTCCTTTTGGTAATGATTTATATGTAAGACTAAAAAAGGGGCTAAAAATATGCAGCGAAGAAAAGAAATATTCATTATACTTGTTTTAGGGATTGGTTGTTTTATTTTTTGGATTCTAAGCCTAATTCCGAAAAAATCTTCTAGTGAGATTACTTATGAAGAGAATAAACGTTCTGAAATTATTATTAACATAGAAGGAGAAGTTGTGCGTCCTATTCAATTGACTTATATCCATCCTATATCTTATGGAATATTGTTTCTTAGAATAGGAAACACATTAAATGAGTATAGTGATTTATCTGGTTTTGATTTAGAAGAAATGATTGATTCTAGTCGGACAATCTGCATTCCTTCATTAGATATTTGTAATCAATATACACCTAGTGCGCATATCTCAATCAATTCTGCAAGCGTTGATGAATTGATGATGCTACCTCAAATAGGAGAAAAACGAGCAAATAAAATTATAGACTATATAAAAGAAAATGGAAAAATCACAACATGGGATATTTTCTTTAAGATTGTAGGTGTGCCTGAAAATGCGAAAGTTCAAATTCAGCAACAAGCCGTTTTGTAATGATTGTCATTTCTTTTTATTTGCAGGAGTTTTATTGTTGATATCTATTCCGTATCCTATTTTTTATATAGTTCTTATTTTGTATTTGGTTTTTATTTTTAAGAAAACAAAATACCTTTTTGGAATTTTGATTCTCTTAGTTGGAATACTAGCTTCTTATTCATATATAAGCTATCGTTTAAAGCCACTTCCTGAAGGAATGGTTGAGGGAAGGTTTGAGGTAGTAGATTACACAAGTGGTGGACTTATTTTAAAAGGAGAGAAAAGAATTTTAGTAAAAGATATAGAAGGTAAATTAAAACCAGGAGATGTAATTGAAGCTAAAGTAAAAGTGTCTAATTTAGAGGAAGCCTCCTATTTGGGAGATTTTGATGCAAAAAAATTCTATGCTGCTAAACGTATTACAAATCGTGGAAGAATTGACTCCTATACTTTAGTAAATCAGAAATGGACTTTATCTCGATTGAAATCCAATATACTTGACTTCTATCAAAGCCATTTGAAAGAAAAAAGTTTTTCTTATGTAAAAACTTTAATTTTTGGTATGAACAGTTTAGATAGTGAAGTCAAGGAGGCGTATTCTATATTTTATTTAAGTCATTTATTAGCAATTAGTGGATTACATATTCATTTTATTTTTCAATTTTTAGTTTTTTTATTTCAAAGAGTTTTAAAAATAAATGGAGAACATTTAGCCATTAGTATTATTGGATTATATGTAGCATTTATTGGTTTTCCCATCTCTTGCCTGCGAGCATTTCTTTTTCTTTTCTTAAGTATTTTGAATCAAAGAGGAAGAATCCAATATACAAAGCTTGATATTTTTTCTATTAGTTTTTTAGGGATTGTTTTATGGAATCCTTATCAAGCCTATCAATCAGGTTTTATTTTGAGTTTTATTATAAGTTTTGTTTTGTTATTTATGGAAGAGTATACGCCATTTCATACTAAGAGAAGAAAAGCATATTTTCAGACAATATTGTGTATTCTTTCCATCCTTCCTTTTCTTATCAATCAGACCAATCAAATTGCTATATTAGGAATTTTATTATCTTTTATTATAGGAGGAGTATTAGGGAAATATTTCTTATGTTTTGTTTTTTTAGTTGCTCTTGTACCGCTTCCATATTATGAATGTGCTTTTGGAGTTTTAGATAATATATTACTATATTTGAGCCGGTTTAATCCGCCAATTCATGTACCATCTCTTTCTATAATTAGTATTGTGCTATATTACATTATATTTCTATATTTTTTGGTTTGTTTGACAAGAAAGAAAAAAAGATATTCGGGGTTATATCTTTTTTTCTACATTACAATCCTTATTTCTATAAGAATTGTAAATCCATATTATACTGTTACGATTATTGATGTTGGTCAAGGAGATTCTATTTTGATAGAGTTGCCACAAAATAAAGGAAATGTATTAGTAGATAGCTATGGATCTAATACCTCCTATTTAAAGAGTATAGGCATTCGAAAGCTTGACTATGTGATTCTTACACATTTTGATCAGGATCATATAGGTGCACTCGGTAATACCATGGAAGAATTTCAAGTAGACACTATTCTATATTCTGCCTATGAGGATGTAAAAAAAATAAAAAATGCTACTGTGCCACGCATTCCTATACAATCAGGAGATGAAATTCAGTGGAAGGGAATCAATATAAAAGTCCTTGGACCAATTTATTCTTATTCGGATTCTAATTCAAATTCGGTGGTTTTATCCTTTAATATAAAGGGATATACTTTTTTGTTGACAGGAGATATGACAGCAAAGGAAGAAGCTGATTTAATTCAAAAATATGGAGAAGCTTTAAAAGCGGATGTATTAAAAGTTGCCCATCATGGTTCAAATAGTTCTTCCTCTAGTGATTTTTTAAATTCGGTTTCCCCAAAATATGCAGTTATATCTGTGGGAAAAAATAATGCATATAGTTTGCCTTCAGTAGATGTATGTGCAAGGCTAGAAAAGATTTCTAAAGTATATATGACAAAGGATAATGGAAATGTTTGCTTTAAAATTGGGAATACACTTAAAGTAGAGGCATATCGTCAATAGAATAAGTAGATAGAAAAGTAAAATCAATTAAATATTTTTATAAAAAAACGAAAAAAAATTAAAAAAGTTCTTGATTTCTTTTTTTGTCTGAGGTATAA
>CAMWSQ010000034.1 GCA_947177025.1 uncultured Mollicutes bacterium
TTGCTGCTGTTATATATGAAGCATCTAAATACCAACCAACGAAGTGCCAGCCTTCCTCATCTATCACTGTTGGTAATGGATTTGGAAGTTGAGTTTGAGAAAAAAATGTTGCTGGTATTGCCCCATGCTCATGCATATTAAAGGTAATAGTATAAGAGGTTGGGACTGGTGGTGCAGATGGATCTACTTCCCATTTTGCATGAAGTGTTGTACTACTGCTTATTGATGCACCAGCTTCTGCAGGAATTGCATATGCACTATCTAAATACCAACCAACAAAACGCCAACCTGCTACATTTCCCACTTCCGGCAATGGATTAGGTAGCTGTGTTTGACTAAGCAATGTTTCTGGTGAAAAACCATGTCCATGCATATGAAAGGTTATATTATATGTGTTTGGTGCTGGGGGTATAACTTCTTCCCACTTTGCGTAAAGGATTTTGTTTTCTTCTATTTTTGCTCCTGCTTCTGCAGATATTGAATAGGTAATATCTAAATACCAACCAACGAAGTGCCAGCCTTCTACATCCTCTAATTCTGGCAATTCTGCAGGTAATGCTATTGCCTCTGCTACATCCTTTGGCTTTGTTCCGTGTTCACTTACATATGTAATAGAATACTTTTCTACTGAGGATTTTACTTCCCATTTTGCATATAGTGTTATATTTGCAGTAAGTGTTGCTCCTGCAACTGCTTCACTGCCCTCTGCAAAATTCTCTGTTGTATACCAGCCTTTGAAATCGTAATCTTCATCTGTTAACACTGGCAATTCTGCAGGTAATGCTGTTGCCTCTGCTACATCCTCTGGCTTTGTTCCATGTTCACTAACATAAGTAATTGCATACTTGGCTTCTACACTTTGCTTTGCTTCCCACTTTGCATAAAGTGTTATATTTTTTAAAACTGTATAAACTTCAAAGTTCCATTGTGATGTTAGATTTTGATCTTGATACCAGCCCTTGAACTCGAACCCTTCTCTTGTTGGATCTGCTGGTTTAGTAGCTCTTTGTCCTTCTTTAATCGTTTGAGTCTGTACCTCACTTCCTCCATTAGATTGGAATGTAACCGTGTATTCAGCTACTTGATCTGTTTTGTCTGTATCATCTTTATGACCAGTTCCACACGAAGCAAGACCTACCATACAAAGTACTGCTAATAAAAGAGTTACAACTATTCCTTTTTTACGCATATCATATGAACCCCTTTTCTTAAAATAAAGTTGCATATATTATATCATAGGTTTCATGAAAACGTATCGGAATAATTTAAATTAGTGATAAAAATAGTCCTATTTATTTTTGACAAAATATGATACAATGAAAACGGTGATAAAAATGAGTGAATTATTAGCTCCCGCTGGTAACTTTGAAGCATTAGTTGCAGCAATCTCTTGTGGTGCAGATGCAATCTATTTAGGTATGACTCACTTTGGTGCAAGAGCCTACTCTGCCAACTTTGATAACGATAGTCTAAAAGAGGCTATAACCTATGCCCATTTGAGAAATGTAAAAATTTATGTAACTTTAAATACAATTGTATTTGAGGAAGAACTACCAGCACTTTACAAAATGATCGATGATCTAAATGAAGCAAAAGTGGATGGAATTATCATTCAGGATTTAGCTGTTTTTCAATATATTGTTTCTAAATATCCAAATATAGAAGCCCATTGCTCTACACAGATGGGAATTGATGATATGGAAGGTGTTCTTTTATTTAAGCAATTGGGGGCTAAACGTGTTGTTCTATCACGAGAGGTTTCTATAGAGGAAGCGAAGCAGATTAAAAAAATAACAAAAATGCCTATAGAACTATTTGTCCACGGTGCACTATGTGTTTCCTATAGTGGAAATTGCTTAATGTCTGGCTTAATTGGATATCGTAGTGGAAACCGTGGTAGATGCGTAGGCTCTTGTAGAAAGCCTTATACTTTAGTAAACCAAACTACTGGAGAAATCCATCCTTCTTCTTATCTTCTTTCTATGAAGGATTTGAATACAATAGAACACATTCAGGAGCTTAAGGAAATTGATTCTTTAAAGATTGAAGGCAGAATGAAGGAGCCTGCTTATGTTGCAAACGTTGTTTCAATTTATAGAAATGCATTAGATGGGAAAAAAGACCCTAATGCTGTTTCTTCTCTTTCTAAAACTTTTCACAGAACCTTTACAAAAGGATACTTATTCCATGAGGATAAAAAGGATATTACAAATATTCTCCGTCCCAACAATTTTGGAGTTTATATTGGTAAAATCATTAAAAAGGATTTTATCGGTTATAAAATCGAATTAGATTCTCCCCTTTATCAAAATGATATCATACGAATCGATCATAATGGAGAGGATGTAAACTTAACTGTTGTTAAGCTGTACGATGAAAAAAGAAATCTCATCTCTTCAGCAACCAAATCCTGTTATATCCAAATCAAGGAGGATTTAGCCATTGGAGATAAGGTATATAAAACTAAAGAATATTCCTTCTATCAATCCTTAGCCAAAAGCTATCCAAAGGAATTTAAAAGATTTCCAATAGATTGTATCGTTTCTGCATTTCCAGGCAGTCCACTTACCATTCACGCAAATTGTGAAGATAAACAGGTTTCCTTTGTTTCTTCTACTGCATTAGATAGTGCTAAAACAGCACCTACTACTCAGGATGCCTTTTTTGAACAATTCAATCGATTAAATGATAGTGTATATTCTTTAAATCAGCTAGAATATTATGCAGATAATGTCTATATTCCTGCAAAGCTGATTAATGAAGCTCGTCGCTTTATTGTAACAAGTTTAAATGAAGAACGTTTAAAAAGAGACTATCCTATAAATCAAATCCCTAAGCCTACACCTATTTCTTATGAAATCACTTCTCCTTTCCTTACTGTGTATGCCACAACAAAGGAACAAGCCTTAGCTGCTAAGGAATGTGGAATATCTGTCATTTATACTGAAGATAATACAATCCGTAGAAATGCTGTATCCTATCCAGAAAAGAAAGGGACTTTATTAGTAGGGGGCTATGGAGGAATTTATGCCTATACAAATCAAAATGAAATTGTAAGTGATTTTTCATTGAATGTCGTAAATTCTAAGTCAGTCTATCAGCTACACGCTTTAGGTGTAAACCGTGTTACTCTATCTTATGAAATCAATAAAAAACAAATTCAAAATCTCATTGAAGCTTATCAAAATGAAAATCAAGGACTTCCTAATTTAGAGCTTATTGTATATGGACATACACATCTTCTATTTACAAAATATTGTCCTTTAAAGAAAATGGATTTATGTGGAAAATGTAAAAAGGAAAGCTTCTATCTCAAGGACGAATACGGAACCTTCCCAATTCTATCTCATGAGGATTGTACAACAACTATCTTAAATGGGAAAATTTTAAACCTGATTGATGAACTAGATTCCATAGAAAACATTCAAGCTTATCGTTTACAATTTACGATTGAATCAAAGGAAGAAACAAAAAGAATCATTCAAGTATTCCAAAAGAAGCTTAATAAAGAATTATCAAGTAAGCAATTTAATCCTGCAACAGATACAAGAGGGCATTTCAATAAAGAAATATTATAAAAAAACTGTGAAATCCATACTGGTTTCACAGTTTTCTTTTACACGTATAAGCAATCTTCTTTTTCAATCAGCTTGCCTTCAAGCTTTAAATAGACTAACATCTGATCTAGTATTTGTATAGAACGCTCTGTCATACGATTATACCCAATCAACCCAATCACCTTTTTATAGCAACCTTCCTTAGAAATACCATTGCTTTTTTTAACAACCTTATAGATTGCATCTTTTAATTCCTCTGGATGAATATACTCGATTGTCCGATCACTTGGAATTCTAAGACCAATTGGAACAATAGGATGTGTGGATAAAAAGTCATCACTTCTAAAAAGATTGAAGTCTTGAATGTCATTTTCAAACAAATCCTTAACCAATCCTGTAACTTTTGTTCTACCATAGATGAAGCAAATTCGCTTCAAAAGGTAATCGATATGTATCGGTTCTTCCTTAGAAATAACATATCGAATGACTTCCTTTGGCTTTTTTGTATGGTATAGCTTTTTTAGTTCCTCATCTGACACATAAGGATAAGACTCAAAGCTAGAATCAAACTGATCCTCAATCTCAACTAAATAGCTTTCTGTTTGTTCCTTTGTAGTATTAGAAACTAGTTTTCCAGATAAGCTATTATGTACAAAGTGAAGAATGCGTTCCTGTTCTAGCTTCTGCTGACAAACCCATTGTGTAGAAAATACACGTAGGAAATCCCAACCCAAACGAGTTAAAAGACGTTCCTGCAAGGCATTTGCATCATTGCAATTCCCAATTTGGTAGGATGGTCCATCGAGCATAATTGCAACACGATAGGCTCCTGTTTGCTTATCCCAAACAGCAATATCTATTTTAAAAGAGGAATATCCCACTTTCGTTTGTACAATAAATCCTGCCTTTTTTAAAAAACTAGAAATAGCTGCAATCACTCCATCTGTAGTTTCATTGGAAAGCATCTTTGGAGTGGAAATTGTTTCTGCATATTCCAAATATTTTTTCAACATCATTACTCCAATAGATTCTGTTTGTTCTAAACGAATATCAGATGAGCGAATAGAGCTGACAAGGCAAATATTTGTTTTAGCACGAGTGATAGCTACATTTAATCTCCGCTCTCCACCAAGAGCATTTAAAGGTCCAAAGCGTTGATAAAATTTATGCTCTGCTGTATATCCGTAACAAATACTGAATAAAATGACATCTCTTTCATCTCCCTGAACGGACTCTAAATTCTTAACAAAGAAAGGCTCCTTTTTATCATCGTCAAAGAAAAATCTAACATCAGGCTTACTCTCTAATCTTTCCTCGATTAAATCTGAAATCAAATCGGCCTGAGCTGTAGAAAAGGCAACCACTCCCAAAGATTGTTCTGGTTTTGTTCGAACGTGATCAAATACCAATTCTACAATATATTCTGCTTCCTTACGATTAATTCTAGTCTTTACTTCATAAGTACCGCCAACATAATGAAAATCAACCCCAAAGCCTTGTGTATGTGGTTTTGCTTGAGGAATTGTAATCAATCTAGCATCATAGAAATTTTGATTAGAGAAGGCAATCAGCTCTTCACTTCTACTACGGTAATGCCAATTTAGACGCTTTGTAGGGAATACAGAGCTTCCCTTATCTAAAATAGATTCTAAATCATTCTCATATCCATCTTCCTCTTCTGTCATGGTAGTAAAGAAGTTAGATGGTGGCATCTGCTTACTATCTCCAATAATAATGCATTGCTTTGCACGATAAATAGCGCCTAAGGCATCCCAAGAAAATACCTGCGAAGCCTCATCAAAGATAACTGTATCAAACAAATTCAATTTACTATTCAAATAAGTAGAAACAGATAATGGACTCATTAAAAATACAGGCTTAATATCTAAAATCAAATCAAAGATTTCTTCTAACAATAAACGAATCGGTTTTTGTTTTCTAGATTTATTGTATTCCCTAACTAAAATGGAAAATCTAGATCCAATCATAATACTTTCATCTGGTCGAGCATTAGATAATTTAGAAACTATATATGCCTTGTTTGTTTCAAAATGTGTATGGTCTAATTCTTTAAATTCATCTACAATTTTTTCTATTCCCAAACTAGAGAAAGTTTTAAAAATCGGCTCATGGTCTAGCATATATAAAATATTTGCTTGCCAAAATGAATATTCATAGCACGTAGAAAACTTTTTTAAGCTTACTTGGTTTAAAAGCATTTGATCTAAAAATGGCAACATTTGATGTTTTTCTAACTGCTTTAAAACTTCTAAACGTTCTGCATGAAGTTCTAATAGCTCTATAGAATCTACCATATCCTTTAATTGATATGCTATTGCTTTAATATCTCCTTCAATTAAAGGAAAGATCGCTTGATCAAATTGCTGAACATAGTTGGATAAGGATAAGGTACAGGTTCTTTTAATTTGATTCAAAATATCAATAAGCTTTTGTTTTAAAACTATATAGGATTCCTGTGTTAGATTTAAGGAAAATGGAAGGTCCATCAACTGTTTTGCATCTTCTAACAAAATATCATATTCAAACGGACGATATCCTTCTGGTAATTGCTTTTTCAATTTCGATAATATTTGAACATGATTTCTATATGTTATAGCTTCCTTCAATTTTAGAAGAATATCCTTATCCTTCATCTTCATTTTAAGAAAGCTTGAAAGCTCCTTTTTTATTCTATGATAGCTTGGAGTTATCCATTTTAAAGTTCTTGTGCTTTGTCGTTCAAACTCATCTACAAATTCCTCTAATCCATCCATTCGAATAATTCTTAAATCTACAAATGTTTTTAATGTTGATTTGTTAATTTTTTCATTCACAGCCTTATATTTTTCAATCAAGCTACAAAGACGTTTTCTTTGTTCAGGAATAAAATATTCAGGCAAAAAATAATTGATTAAAATAATGTGATCTAAATAAGGCATTACATCAATAATATTTTTATAGGATGTAATAGCAAAAGGTAACGCCTGTAAAAGTTGATTTTGAATATCCATTAGTCCAGTATAAAACTGATACAGCCTCTCAATATCTTGTTTGGCATCATAGCGTATGTAGGAAAGATTTGTGCTCACAAATCCATAAAATGGTCCCTTATGATAATCATACCCTAAAGAATCTGAAAGTGTACTGTATCGTTCAAAAAAATGTTTATTCTCTTCTAACTCCTGTATTTGTAGCATATCAAAGCTAGCAAATGGATAAAGGAAATCCATTTTCTCAACCTTTAAGGAAGCAGAATACACCTCATACATACTTAAATTCAAATGAGGAATAGGCTGATGTAATTTCGTGCGGTATTCTTCCAATGTATCCCCTAAGGATTTATATTTATTTTGCATATCAAAAGCATCATGCTTAATATCATAGCGAGGTAAAATAGCAGTCTTATAAAGCTCCTCAATAAACTCCTTTTTATTCGCTTTGTGGGAATGTAGCTCCATAGCAAAGCTTTCTAATCCAGCTCGCTTTAAATTTTCATAAACGACATTTAAGGCGGCTTGTTTCTCAGAAACAAATAATACTTTTTTACCATTTGCAATTAAGGAGGCAATCATATTTGTAATTGTTTGGCTTTTTCCTGTTCCTGGAGGTCCTTGTAAAACAAAGGATGCTCCATTAGTAGCATATTGTATTGCAGAAAGCTGAGATTCATCTGCATCTACTACAGGATAAATTTTTTCCTGTACACTATTTTCTTCTTCAACTAAAGGCTCTCCCAATAAGCATTGAATATTATGATTGGATAAAACGATGTCTGTATTCTGTCTTAAATCGTTAAACATATTCATTTTTAAAAAAGAATAAATTCCTATTGTCATTACAAAAGAACAGCTCATTTGATGTTCTTGCAATACTGCAATAGTTTTACTCATATATTCCTGAAGAGAAGATTCTCCTTCTATATATTCTTCAAGAGTAATGCGATATTCTGTTTCTAACAAGTAAGCTAGTGTCGGATTTAAAATAACTTCATCTTCACTTTCTTTAATCAAAAATCCACGTGATGTTGAAGTTATACCAACTGGAACAAGTAATAAAGGGGCTTTGTAGGTTTCTTGTTTTTCCTGATACTCTACCATGCCAAATGTAAAATAAAGAGTATGTATACCTTTTTCCAATACTGCATTCTTATATTCGCGCTGTAAAACCTTTAAAAGCCTATTTAATGGGATTCCCTTTTTATAGCATAAAAGCTCATTTGGTTTAAGAATATTTTTTACAATATCCTTCACTTTAGCTACAGAGTATTCTAATACCTCTTCTCCTGTAGCATCTATAGTTTTGTGATACTTTTGCAAAACTGAATCCAGTTCAAAAATATGAAGCTCTGCCCCACCAATCACTTTATTAAAAATATCTTGAACCTGTTCATTATAAACCTCAACATTCCGATATCCTACTGATTTATAATTAATCAAACGATTTCGCTTTCCTAGGTCTAAGAGGTGCAAGCTAATATCCTTCAGTTTTTGTTCCATACATATCACCACCTATTTGTTATTATATCATTATCTTTTCATTTTAAAAACAAAAAAATCCACAAAAGTGGATTCTAAAACCTAATGCTTTTCAATTAGCCAGTAATCATAATAGGTTTTTGTTTGGCCAATCAATGGCTCTTCTCTTTTCTCGTACCCTGCTTTCTTTAATGCAGCAATTCTTTCGACTGCATAGATAGGAGCCTTAATAGCAATTTTCTTACAACTAAACCAGTCAAAAAATGGTTTTGTTACTAAGGACACTATAGAGAAAATAATGTCTTCTTTTTCATTTATGCTTCCCAAATCAATTCTTAAGAGCCCACAATCATTATAAAAATCATCGGCCTTACGATTAAATATTTCTATTGTCCCAATGCATTTTTTAGTTTTCTTATTTATAATAGAAAAACGAACAAATCCGCGATATTCATGATATTCCTTTAGCCAATACTTTATTGTATTATTCATATCTTCCATATTTGTAATATAGAAATTACTTCCATGACAATTATCACTATTAAAGAAAGGTAAGGCTAGCTTATCGCTATAAATCTGTAATAAATCTTCAGCATCTTTTTCTTCTATTAAACGAAGGAAAAATTCCTTATTTTCTAAGCTAGGACATGTTTCATAAATATTCATTTGTATTTACTCCTCATTTACCATATAAAGAATACCAATTGTACCTTGACCACAATGTGAAGAAATGACACATCCTGCAACTGTACAAAGAATTGGTGTATCACCTAAAAACTTAGCAATTTCAGTTTCTATATATTCGCAGTATTCAAACGCCAAAGAATGTGTGATTAAAACAACATCACGATCTAATCGTGGTAAATCTTCCTTTAATTGTTGAATCATAATGTCTAGTGCAACCTTCATTTTACCATGTGGTTTTTTAGCTACATGCATTCTTCCGTCTCTTACGGCAATGATTGGCTTAATCTTTAACAAGGTTCCAAATAGCTTAGCCATTCCAGAACAACGACCACCCTTATAAAGATAATCCATACGCTCAATCGCAAATTGAGATAAAACTCGCTTATTATCTTTATTCAATAATTCTGCAATCTCCTTTGCAGACTTTCCTTGATCTCGATATTTACATGCCTTTAAAACAAGAAGTCCAATGCCAGTAGACAAATTCATAGAATCGACAATAAAGATTTTTTCTTCATCAACCTCTCTTGCGGCAAGTACTGCATTCTCATATGTTCTAGACATTTGTTTGGAAATCCCTGTAAAAATTACTTCATCTCCTGCTTCGACATATTTAGAAAAAACATCAACGAAGGTTTGTTGAGGAATTGCAGCAGTTTTAGGCAATTCATTTTTTTCCTCAACTAATTTATATAGCTGTGGTGTTGTTATATCTACACCATCCTTGAATGTTGCATCTGAAAAATTAACAAACAAAGGTAAAACCTCTATACCTTTATCAGCAATCGTTTTTGAATCTAAATCATTTGTAGAATCTGTTATAATATGTATCATACTCTAAACCTCACACTTTTTATTTCTATCTATATTTTACCATTTTTAAAGAAAAAATAAAATGGTTTTAAAAAAATAGATGGAATTTAACATTGTCTATCTAGGAGAAAAGCATAGCAAAAAAAGTGCAGATTTTAAATCTACACTTTTTCATCCCTCATATTTATAGATATGACGTTTCAGTTTTTATATCCAATTATCTAAAATATCTTCCTTGTGGATTTGATAAACTCCCTTTTGATTTTTCTTAGTAAATTCATATAAATAACGATTTACCTTTTTCTTATTAGAAGAGGTAATATCAAAATCAAAAGAAACTTCATAGTTTAAACGAGAAAGAGCTTTTTCGTATAAAGAATTTAAATTAGACACATTGTGAACATCGCTTTGGATTACTTCATCAAAAAGATTTTCTTCTTGAATGGTTTTTTCATGGAATCCAATACTTTTCTTCTGTTCTTCCATGCCTTCAATGATAACAATGACATTCTTTAATTCAATTGTTCTAGATTTTTGATCTGTGAAAAAACCACTTTTTACACAATTCAATAGGAAAGATGCAACATTTCCACTTGCTTGATTAAAATTCTTTAATACAAGAATTGAACTTGGATAAGCTAAAATATGCTTAGATAATACACCTTCATCCTCATAACCAATATATCCTGGTGGAGCACCAATCAAGCTTGTGAGCATAAAGGAATCTTTATATCCACTTAAATCCAAATTTAAAACGGCTTCATAGCCTATATTGAAAATCTCTTTACAATCCTTGACTAACGCATCTAATCCTTCTTGAGACCCTTGAAACTTTAGCTTTAACAAAGGAATTTCATCTAATAAATGATTCAAATATAGCCATCTATATTTTTCCAATTCAGAATATGTTAAAGAATAGGATGTACTTGCAAGCTTATTTCCAAGGTAAGAATGAATTGTATGGTCAACATCGGCTATCCCAACTTCTTTCTTATTTTGAATATGAGCTAAGGATAGCATATCATCTAAAATATCAATGCATTTGTCTGGTCGGAATTTATGAATAATACATCTATCTGATTCTACCAACAGGTAATCGAGTACCTCATCTTTAATCTGTACATTATGATATTTTTCATAATCAGGGCGCAACCCATAGAGGATTTCCTTTGTTTCTTCTAATGTTGGCTCACTTATAAATACAGTTTGGAATCTTCTCGCTAAAGCCTTATCCTTTTCAATCGTTTTATGATATTCTTCTAAAGTAGTTGCTCCTATAAGCTTAATTCCATTTCTTGCAAGCAAAGGCTTTAACATATTTGCCACATCTAAATTTCCATCTGTAGTGGCAGCGCCAATAATCGTATGAATTTCATCTATAAAAATAATGACATTCTTTTTACTCGCAATTTCCTTAATAAATTTATCAAACCGCTCTTCAAAATCTCCACGATATCTTGTTCCTGCAAGCATCGAAGTTAAATTGAGAGCCAACACAGAAACATCGGAATTATTTTCTACTAATCGTTTTGCATATCCTTCAACAATAGCAGTTTTTCCAACACCTGCATTTCCAATCAATAACGGATTATTTTTGTATTTACGATGCAGAATTACATCTAATCTTTTTAGGTATTCGCTTCGATCAACAAAGGTATCTAATTCATCATTTTTAGCTTCCTTTGTAATATTTCGCACAAAGCCAATCTCATTTGTTTCATGATGTTCGAAATCATAAATATCATTCACATCCTCTATTAATTCATCAATGTTTAAATCTAATGCTTCTAGGATGGAACAAGCAATTGTATTCTTATTCATTAAAACTGCCATAAAAAGATGCTCTTCTGATATACTCCCATCTCCAGCAAGAAGCTTTGCTTGATGTAAAATTGCTTCTAAAGAGGAATTAAATTCTCCTATTTCTTTTCTTAAGATAAAAACGTCCTTTGTTTTAGCTTCAATATCTTCTTTTGTTATATCGTATTCATCTAAAAGAAAATGGCATAAGCTATCTTCTGTTTCATACATTGCAAGTATTAAAAATTCACTACCCATTGTTTTTACATTATTTTGTAAGGAATATTTCCTCATCAAATTAAATACTTGTTTAGCTCTAGTATTTAATTCTTCCATGATTACCCCCTCCTCATTGATTTATTATATGCGATAATTTTCTTTTACATACACTACTAATCTTTGAAAAAATAGTTTATAATATAAGCGAAAGGGGGAAATCGACAATGAACGCTATTTTAGTTGCAGTTACTACTTCTTATGATATTTATGATGTCGACTATTCCTTGGCTGAACTTGAAAATTTAGCAGAGGCTGCTGGTATTAAAACTGTATTTCGAATGTTTCAAAAGCTTACAGTTCCAAATGCAAAGACTTATGTGGGCAAAGGGAAACTATCAGAAATCATAGTAGCTATTCGTGCTTACGATGCAGATATGGTAATTTTTAATGATGAACTAACTCCCTCTCAATTGAGAAATGTTAGTGAAACATTACAAGTAACCTGCATTGATAGAACCTATTTAATCTTAAATATTTTTGAAGAGCGAGCTCAAACCAAAGAAGCTTCTTTAGAAATCAAGCTTGTAAAGAATTTATATCTATTGCCTAGAATCTCCTACTTAAGAGAGAAAGAATCAAGAATCGGTGGAACCAGTGGTTCACTGTCCAATCGTGGTGCCGGTGAAACACAAGCCGAATTAGATAAACGACATATTATGGCTGAAATCAATCGTTTGAAAAAGGAATTAGAAAATCAAAAAGTTAGAAAAGAAGCACAAATCGAAAAAAGAAAACGAAATGAAATTCCTATTGTTGCATTAGTAGGATACACCAATGCAGGAAAATCTTCTACTATGAATTCTATATTAGAATATATTGGTCAAACAGAAAAGCAGGTTTACGAAAAAGACCAACTCTTTGCAACTCTTTCTACCTATAATCGTAAAATTCAATATGATAAAAAAGAATTTATTTTGGTAGATACTGTAGGATTTGTTTCAAAGCTTCCTCACAATCTTGTAAACTCCTTTTATCAAACACTAATAGAAATACAGCATGCGGACTATATCATCCATGTAGTAGACTCCTCTTCTCCTTATATTAATCAACAAATACAGGTTGTAATGCAAGTTCTAGCCTCCTTACACGCTGATCATATTCCAACTTTATTTCTATTAAATAAATGGGATCAAACTCTAGATTCTTCTTTACATATCCTCGGATATTCTTCACTACCATTTTCAAATAAAACCAAATATCATTTGAAAGAACTTTTTGAAGATATTCTATCGCATGTTGGCCCATCTACTCTTAGAACAAAATTACTTATACCATACAAGGAAGGAAAACTAAGTCATATTTTAGAAGAAACTTCAATTATATATCATAAAGAATATAATTCCACTGGAACCTACTATGATGTTGAACTTCCTATAAAGGAGTATCATCTCTTTCAACCTTATGACTTAGAAAATATGGTTAATTAGTTCTATCTATAGAAATTATGGTTTAAATATGCTATAATCAAGATATGAAAAACAAAATGAAGAGACCACATATTTTAAAAAGTCAACTTCATACTTCTATTTCCCACTAAGTGTTTTGCTTAGTGGGATTTTTATTTTTGAAAAAAGAAAGGAAAATTACATATGACAAATAAAAAAGAATTGAATATTTTAGAAAAGGATTATGCTGAAGATTTAAACAAGATTAAACAAACGATAAGAGAAAACCAGTATAAAGCTATGGTTGTAGTTAATAGCACTATGATTCTTACCTACTATCAAATTGGTTCTATCATCAACCAAAGAAAACAATGGGGAAACAAGTATATTGAAAGGTTAGCTAATGATTTGAAGGAATATGGAAAGGGATATTCTAAATCTAATTTATTTTATATGGTTCAATTTGCTAAAGAATTCACAAAAAAAGAAATATTCCACCAACCTGGTGGACAAATTCCTTGGCGAACCATTATTGAAATAATGACTAAATCTTCCACTCATGAAGAAATGATATGGTATATTAATCAAACTCATAGGAATGGTTGGTCTAGATCCATGGTATTAAATCAGTTTAAATTAAAGGCCTATCAAAGAAGTCTTCTTGAACCTACTACCTCTTCTACTATAATAGACAATACAGCTTCTGATTTAACTCATGAATTATTTAAGGATACCTATGTCTTTGATTTTCTTGATATCAACAATATCAAAAACGAAAGAGATTTAAAAAATAAAATGCTAGAAAATATTCTAGATGTTTTAAAGGAGTTAGGAAGTGGGTTTAGCTTAGTAGGAAAAGAATTTGAAATTAAAGTAGACGAGAATGAAATATATAAAATAGATTTATTATTATATCATACTAAAATACATGCCTATATTGTTATTGAAGTAAAAGTAAGGAAATTTCATCCTAAGGATTATGGGCAGTTAGTTTTTTATGTAAATGCGATTGATATATTAGAAAAGACTGAGGAGGATCATCCTACGATTGGTTTATTATTATGCAAGGATGCAAACCGGTTTGTTGCTCAAACAACTTTAAAGGGTTCTTCAATTCCTGTTGGTATTTCTAAATACAAGTTCTTAGAAGAATTACCTGAATACTTAAATAAAAGATTAAAGGAGAGAAAATAAGCAAAATTACAGTCATAAATATGCAGCTATTTCCTTTATATTATATTTGAAT
>CAMWSQ010000035.1 GCA_947177025.1 uncultured Mollicutes bacterium
TCTGTTAAATGAATCAAAATTCCCTTCGATTCTACAAACTGGAATATAGGATTTGTCTGGCCCATACTATCACCCTCTAACAATAAAAAAATCGCCCTTCAACAAAAGGACGAAAAAGTTTTCCGCGGTACCACCTTAATTTTAGAATTTCTTCTAACACTTTAAAAATTCTTAACGCGAACCAAACGAAGTGGCATTTCCTCCACCCATCTTTAAAGGTAGTAATTAAATATGTTTTATAGATACTTTCACCAAATGTATCCTCTCTAAAATAAATTTCATATTTAATCGTGTCCTTTATCAAACGATTTGTTAATATTATATACGAAGTGATTGAAAATTACAATATTATTCTATAAATTTCGTAAGTTTTATGCACTAGAAAACATTCATTAAAAGCAATTATGTTATAGAAATAATACTTTTACCATTTTGATATATTTCATCACAAGATAAATCTATTTCATCGGACCAAACTATACCATAACCTCCTTTATCCACATAACAATCAAAAAATAGTTCATTATTTTTTAATTGATTAAATATTTCAATTTCAAATAATGCTTCTACATTATAAATCTTAGTTACATTTTCTTCAAAAGTAACAACTAGCTTATAATCTTCTGTCGGCTTGACTGTTTTAATTCTATAAAACATTTCTTTTCCTACCTTTCAAAACATAAAAATTTTAGTTCTAAATAATCAAAATATACTACTTCTTTACATATCACTTTAGCATATTATGCTTATAAGTCCACATTTTCATTTTTTTATTGAAGAAAAAATGACCACTTAATCAGTGGTCAATACTATGTTATCTTTTATAACTACGATTATCTAATTCAATCGTTTGAACTAATCCATTTAATCTAGAAACAATACGCTGTGCCTTCAAAGAATCGGATTTTGACTTGGAAGTTGCCAGCTGTTCTTCTAGTTCTTCTCCCGGATTTAAATTAGATGAAATAAAAACTGGCTTTTCTTCCATTAAACGATAATTCAATACTGGTCCTAAAACTTCATCTCTTAACCAAGGTGTCATATTCTCACTACCTAAATCATCTAGAAGCAATACATCTACACTTTTTAGATAATTGATTAATTCTTCTAATCTTGAAGTTCCTATCGCATTTTTTAATTCAACAACTAAATCTGGAAAATAAATAATCAAGGATTCAATATCATTTCTTGCAAGCTCATTTGCAATACAGCCTAAAATAAAGGTCTTCCCTGTTGCAAACCCTCCATGAATATATAATCCTTTAGTAAAGGTTTTATTCTTCATCTTTTGAATGAATTTAACGATATACTCATAGATTTTCTTTCTATGTTCTGTTGTTGCATCAAATGCTTGCAAATCGGCTTGTAAAATACTTTTTGGAACAAATAGGGTTTTAATCTTTTGTGATTCATTTTCTTGTCTTTTGGCTTCCATTTTATATTTACAAGGAGCTAAAACAAAGGATGAATTCACATATTCTAATGCATACCCTTGGTTTGTATTCTTACAGGCTGCAAGACCTTTGCAACCAGCACAATTTTTATGTTCTTCAGCATATAAAGCAAAATCATTTGCATTCCATGAGGTAATATCAAAGCCTTCTAGGAAAGGGTCTTTTTTTAGTTTTTCAATAAAAGAATTTACTTCTTTTTCATTGAATTCTATATTTATCTTTCTCATAATGATTCAAACCCTCCTGCCTTGTACTTACTTTCTGTTGGTTTTCCCTTTTTGCCATCATTTGATTCATAGGTTGTAGAATACTTAATGGCATCACTTGTTGTGAATATATTGTGTTCTATCCAGGTTTCACTCATCTTTTTAAAATAAGCTAACGTTGGAAGCTCGCCACTCTTTTCCTTTAACACCTTAATAATCATACAATTGAGTACTCCTCTAGGCAAATCAATATTTGCATAAATTTCTTCTACAATATTCAAATATTTTGGTGGGAAATTTGGCATAATATTTTCTAAAATCACAGAAGGAGATGCGGTGTCTAAATATTCAATCAAGTCTACACTTTCAATATTTTCTTCTTCCTTTGTGATTAATTTAGGCGCATCCATATGATGGATATAGCTATATAATATATTAGCTTTTTTCTTTAAAAGCTTATAATCAAATAAACTAGCTCTGTTAATAGATTCATTATACAAATTCGCCATTTGTGCTTCATCAAAAGCATATACAAAGGCCAAATTGCTGATTTGATCCTTAAACTGCTTTGTAATTCCTGTTTCTAAGAAATCCAAATTAATCTGTTTTTGGAAAGCCTCAAAATTAAATTTATTGTTATTAAGCTTGATATTATTAACTGGCTTTCTTCCGAGTAAATATTGAAACTTAGAAAATCCTGCATCATCATTTAAAACAGATGTATAAACATCCTCAAAGTTCTTCGTTATATTCTTAAACTTAGCTTTATCTATTTTCTCAATTTTAAAATGATTGAAAACTTTATCTGAAAGCTCCTTACCAATCTTTGAGGTTAAATATAATCCTAAAGTTGCATCCTTTATAAAATTCTTAGGAGATAGTGGTGCACAAATTACATAAAGCATCTCATCTTCCGCCTCATAAGTCATTAATAATCCAATACCTTCTAATTGGTATCTAGCCTTCAAAAATGCTTTTTCAGTTAGACAAAATAAATCTAGGATTTCTCTATGTGTAAAGGTTTCGCTTTTTAAATTATTTCTTTCCAATAAAGATTCTAATCCAAAGTATAGCATTACTGCTTCTCCACCAATAAGTGGGGCATAAAGTAAGGACAATGTAGAAACATCATCACTTGATAAGGAAAAGCTAGAATATATATTTAATTTTTTAGGTGCCAATGCTTCCATTTGTATTCCTCCTTTATTGTTTTATTTGTGAAGGCAAAGACCTTTAAACTCAAAGGCTTTTCCTAATTCTTGATATATTGTATTTAAAAATTTAAGAATTTTCCCTTTATTGCCAAAAATAAACTCGGCATCAATGTAAAAATCAATGGATGTTTCAACTGGAGTCTGTTCAATAATCTTAGCTTGTACAGACATATGAGGGATTTCTGCATAAATCTCTACATAAGAATCATCAATTGAAACTACATTAAAGTTTAATCTGTCTAATGTTTCTAAATATAAATCCTTCATTTTTTCATATGAAGTTTTATAATAATGTGTCTTATAAATATCTTCTGTAGCACGTTCATTTGTTTCAATAATTTTAGCCATACCTATTCTCCTTTGATTTGGTTTAATATATTCCTAATATTTTCTTGTGTTTGAGCATACTCCTCTTTTGATTCAATTACAAAATCAGATAATTTCTTTTTTTCTTCTAAAGACATTTGAGAAGCAATTTTTGTTTTTGCATACTCTAAAGAAATATGATCTCTTTCCATTAATCTTTTTAGTTGAGTATCATAATCAACATAAACACATACTATTGTATCACATAAATGCGAAAGTTTAGCCTCAAAAAGCAACGGAATATCTAAAAAAATGATAGATTCTCTAGATTTTTTGATTAAATTCTTCATTTCTTCCACAATTTTCGGATGAGTTATAGAATTTAAACGATTTCTAGCAGAGGCATCCTCATAAATGAGTTGTCCTAATTTTTTACGATCTAGCTCTAGATTGGGCAAGAAAAAGTCTTCTCCAAAGGTCGTTTTTATGGCGTTATACACTGGGCCACCAATTTGACTCAAACTTCTAGAAATCTCATCAGCATCAATCACATAGTATCCCTGCTGGATTAAATATTGACATACTGTAGTTTTTCCACTAGCAATTCCACCAGTGATTCCAATCACTTTTTTCATAATTCCCTCTGACAATTTGAACAGTAATAGGTTGTCCTACCACCAATCTTTATTTTTTGAATTTTAGAATTACACTTCTTACATATAGATTGTGTGTGCACCTGCAAAAAATTTTGATATCCACCGATAACACCTAATGAGGATGTATAGGAACGAATGGTTGTTCCTTTTAACTCTATAGCATGGTCCAAAATCTCTTTGGAAGCATCCAAAATTTTTTGAATATCCTTTTCCTTCAGATTTCTTCCTTTGGTGAGTGGAGAAATCCCACTTGCATGTAGCACTTCATCTACATAAATATTTCCTAGTCCAGAAAGGATCGTTTGATCTAGAAGTATCTCCTTAATTGTTTTATTTTTATGAGACATCTTTTGAACAATAGCCTTTATATCATAGGATTTGGCATTTGCCTCAATACCAAGCTTGGAAAGTGGTGGGGTAGAATAAATCTCTTCTACTCTTTTATATTCCATTCTGCCAAACTTTCTAACATCAGCATAAAGTAAGTCATAACCATTATCTAAATGAAATATGACATGAATATGCTTCATTGGCTCATGATTTTTTGGAAGATAAAAATATTTTCCTTCCATACGCAAGTGAGAAAGAAAGGCACCCTCTTCTAAAATGAAGATGAGGTATTTCGCATAGCGCTTGATATCTGTAATTTTCTTATTTTCCACCTTAGATTTAAACTCTTTTAGAGAGCCTTCAATTATATTAGAATAAAAACAATCTATTTTCAAAATTGTTTTTCCAATTAGACTTTGTTTTAGAACCTGTCTAACTACTTCTACTTCAGGTAATTCTGGCATATTTAGTACCTATTGTGATGAATAGAAGCTTCATCCAATTTCTCTTTATCGTAAAATACTGTTTCCTCTAAAGGATAGCCAATCGCAATTAAAGCAAAGGTATGAGCACCACCCGTAATCCCAAGAATTTCATCACAAGCTGCAACTCTATCTTCTATTGGATGGATTCCAATGTAACAGCTGCCAAGATGCATAGATGTTGCAGCAATCAAAACATTTTCTACTGCACAGGCTAAATCCTGATCTAGCATTTGTGGAGTAGAAAGCTCTTCTCTATTTTTACCTATAATTGCTAATACTGTATTACATTTAGAAAGAACCATAGAGCCTTTAGAAACTAAAGACAACTCAGCTATCACTTTCTCATCATCTATGATAATATATTCTCTACCCTTTTGATTTCTCGCAGATGGAGCACTTTCTGCGTATCTGCAAAGCTCTAC
The DNA here is from genome assembly GCA_947177025.1 of uncultured Mollicutes bacterium. Taxonomy (GTDB): domain Bacteria; phylum Bacillota_I; class Bacilli_A; order Acholeplasmatales; family Anaeroplasmataceae; genus Pelethenecus. Next base: position 5,074 of record CAMWSQ010000035.1, read on the forward strand.
TAATGTAGCATAGCTTACCTTTTTGGTTAAATCATAATCTCTAACACTACGTCTATTTTTTATAGCATCCATTTATTTCACCTCATACCAATTTTTACCAAAGGAATCTCCAACCAAAAGAGGAACATCTAGATCCATTGCAGATTGCATATTCCTTCTAACCAATTCAAGTAAAATATCTTCCTCCCCTTTTTCCACTTCAAAAACGAGCTCATCGTGAACCTGAACCAACATTTTACTTTTTAACTTTCGTTCTTCAATCTCTTTATCAACATTGATCATTGCAATCTTAATGATGTCTGCCGCAGTTCCTTGAATCGGTGCATTCATTGCCATACGCTTGGCAAACTCTCTCTGCATATAGATAGTTGAATTAATATCGGTAATCTTTCGAATTCGATTTTTTAATGTTTTAACATATCCATTCTTTTTACAGAATTCTACAGTTTCATCCATAAATGTCTTTATTTCTGGATAAACCTCATAATACTTCTTAATAAAATTAGAAGCTTCGACATTAGATATTCCTAAATCAGTTGCCAAACCATAGGCAGATATTCCATATACAATTCCAAAGTTTACTGCCTTAGCACGATGTCTATCCTCTGAAGTGATTTCAGCTTTATCAAAGACCTCTTTAGCAGTTTTCGCATGGATGTCTTCTCCTAAAACAAAAGCCTCCTTTAGCTTTTCTACATTCGCCATGTGAGCTAAAACTCGAAGCTCAATTTGTGAATAATCCGCAGAATATAAGATATTGTTTTTATTCTCAGGAACAAACATTTTACGAATCAAGTGTCCCTCTTCTGTACGAATGGGAATATTCTGTAAATTTGGTTCAACACTGGACAATCTTCCCGTTGTCGTTAAAGCCTGTTGGAAAATTGTATGAACCTTTTGGTCTGGATGGATTTGTTCCTTAAGACCTACGATATAGGTAGAATATAGCTTCGTTTTTGCACGATATTCAATAATTAAATTAATAATTGGATGATAAAATTTTACACTTTGTAAAATCTCAATATCTGTAGAATAGCTAGTAGCCTTCTTCTTTGGATAAGGAATTCCTAGCTTTTCAAACAAAATAACTCCCAATTGTTTTGGTGAAGCAATATTGAATACTTCACCACTCATCGCATAAATTTGATCAGTCAAAGAATCAATATCTGCTTCTAAAAAGCTCTTTTGTCTTTCTAGTTCATTTAAATCTATAGTCATTCCTCTAAATTCCATTTTTCCTAAAACACGAGAAAGTGGAATTTCAATCTGAGTTAATAATTCCAGTTGATTACTTTCCTTTAATTTTGTTAAGCATTCAAATTTTAAGAAATAAACACAGTTGACTTTTTTGGCAATATGCTGGTAAAGAAGTTCCTTATCAGGGATTGTCTTTTTTGCACCCTTTCCATAAATCTGTTCATCATAGAAAACATCTGAATAATTAAAGTGATTGCTTATGACCTTAAATTCTTCTTTTCCTAAGGAAGGATTTAAGACATAGCTTGCAAGAAGTAAATCAAAGTCAACACCCTTTAGTTCAAAGCCTAAACGCTTGGCTAGAACATAGGCACGTTTATAGTCATAAATTGACTTATGGTTTTCTTCTTCTAAAAACAATTGTAAATCAATACTTGAAAATAACATATCAGGTTCAATTATAAATGTACCCAATTTATTTTTCAACCCAATAGCAAGCAATGGGCTTTTATGATAATTGTAATCAAAGGTTTCAAAAATGAAAGAGGAATAAGGGATTAATATCTCTTTAAACCGCAATACATCCTTTACAATCTCATACTCTGTTTTACTTGCAGAGGAAGAAATTTCTCCACTTGTATAATTTACCTCCTTGAGAAGAGATTTAAATTCTAATTCCTGATAAAAGGAAATGAGCTTCTCACGATCATATTCTTTTTTAAAGGTATCTTCTAAATTGACCTGAATATCAAAATCACGAATGATGGTTGCCATCTTACGGCATAGTAAGGCTTGTTCATAATTCTCCTGAATTTTAATTCCATCAGATCCTTTAATCTCTTCCTTGTGAGCGATAATTTCATCTAAGGAGCCATAGGCCTGAAGATATTTCACAGCCTTCTTTTCCCCAATTCCTGGAATTCCTGGAAGATTATCACTTTTGTCTCCCATCATTGCCTTTAAGTCTACAAATTGAGAATATTCTATTTGATACTTTTCTAAAAAGAATTCAGGTGTATAATCCTCTAATTCTGTCATCCCCTTCTTTGTGAGATGAACAGTTGTATTCGGACCAATGAGCTGAAGTAAATCCTTATCAGAGGAATAGATATCTACATGATAGCCAGCAGTCTCACCTTTTTTTGCCATTGTACCAATGATATCATCTGCCTCATATAATGGTTGTTCATATTGCTTAATACGCATAATCTCCAAAAATTGCTTGATGTAAGCAATCTGCATCCGAAATTCATCTGGCATTGGTGGTCTTCCTGCTTTATACTCTGTCATCCATTCATGACGAAGTGTCTTTTTTCCAGCATCAAAGGCTACTAATATCGCATCATATTCACTATCAATCAAATGATTCATCATTCGAACAAACGCAAATATGGCATTCGTATATAGTCCTTTTGAATTTTGTGTCAAATTCCCTACTGCTGCCATACCATAATACGCTCTATACATTAAAGAATTTCCGTCAACTAAAATCATTCTTTTCATTGTATCACTTCCTCATTCTTAAATATTATTATAACAAAATATGAAACAAAATAAAACAAAAATTGCAAACTAAAGAAAAAAGAAGGCTCAAAGGAGCCTTCCTATCTTTTATTCATTCCAATAAACTAAAGAATCAATATTTGAATTTCCAGTACACTTTATCTTTACCTTATGTTTCCCGTTTTCCAATAGGGATGAAATGTAGGTCATAATTGTACCAGAATCTTCCTTTACTTCTAGACTATCCATTTTTTTGCCATCAATATACACTTCAAAATCATATCCTAAGCTACTTGAAGATAGAATTCCAAAACGAGTTCCTTCAAATTCATATTCTACAGTTGAATTCTTTTTACCAACATAAATATGACCAAAGCTAGATTGGATAGATTTTGGTTCCCACTTGCCCTTCATAATAACATCTGGAGAATCTAAAGTAATCTGATGTCCATTATTGAATTCAAAAATTAGTGCAAACTGAATCTCACTTAATATAATATAGGAACCAGAAGATTTTGTAATAGTCAATCGATAATATCTAAATGTTTGAATTGTTTCAAAATTAGCAATAACACTTGTATTAGATCTTTTAATCCCCTCATACTTTCCTATTTCAAAGAAGGTTTCTCCATCTAGGCTTCCTTCTAATACGAAATCTGTTGGATGATGATAATCGCCATTAGGTCTATATTGAGTAAGCATTGTCATACGATTTGCTGTAATTTCTTTTCCTAAATCCACAGTGAGTACCAAAGGCTTTTGTTCTGAAGCCTTATAATTTGTGTGAATAAAGGTGTTTGTATTCCCATCAACAATGTTTTCTATCTTATGATCATTTTTGTTCCAAGGAGAATAGTTCTGTGAACTTAATAAAGTGGCAGAATCCTTATAATATGTATTATCTTGATAATTATATGTATACTCTCTTTTGTAGAAATAATCCGTTTCAAATTTTGCCTTATTTGGAACATAAGAATTTCTGTAGGCTGTTGCATATCCCATAGATGTAGGAGCAACTGGAGTTACATTGCTTGCTTCTTCCTCTGTAACTTCCTTTCCTTGAGCATTAAAATACTTTGTGATTTCTTTGCCATTCTCATCTGTTGTAGTTTGAATTGTATAGGTAGGAGTTGTCCACTGAGATACACCAACTCCGATGTAAGGAGTTGTATCACTTGCCTGTGTAATAAGAACTGTCTTATAGTAAATCCATGTTTCTTCTGTTGTTATGTCGACATCAATGTAGGTGTTTTCATCATTCAATCTAAATTGAGCACTATTACTAATGACTTTTTCATCTGCAATCTTTGCAGCAAGTGTAAAGGTTTTTCCATCGTCCTGAGAAATATATAAAGCACAATTATTTCTACCGCGTAGGGCAATACGATATTTACCAGTCGCCTCAAAGAAGAGCTTTCCTTTCACTTCAACTACACTATTATCAGGAACAATATGATCTGGATGTTGTGTGTTTCCCTTTGGAGCATACCAAATATCAGTATTACTATTTTGAGTGAAGTTGATATTGTCAGCTTCCTTTTTCTCTTTATAGCCAGCATAATTGTTATTATAAGCTTCTATGGCACTGGTATATCCTTTACCTTCTTCATAAGAATAGGTTGTACGCTCTAATATGTTTTTCGTTCTTTCGTGAGTTTGTTCAAATTCTAATACTAAATCAACATCCTCTACCTCAAATGCACGATCATCTTTGGTAATTTCTAAGGTTACATAAATCTTACCAGAGCGAAGTTCACCATTTGGTTTAAATGTATAAATGAAATCAGAATCTGCATCTTTCTCAAATGTTCCATTAATTCCTTTTGCATCAACACTCTTAATTGTATAGCTAAAGCCCTTTGGAACAACAACACTACCACTTGCATACTGACCATTCTGTTCTGTATAAGGAGATAAATCCACCTTATACTCACTTCCATAATTGATTACAAATGGCTGTTGAGTTTCAATGTATCTTTTTTCTCCATCATAGTTGTAGCTTCTTCCTGTTTGATAAACACTGGAAACAGGGACAAACATTGGGTAATCCTTTTGTTTTTGATGAAGAGAATCCTTATAATTATTTCCATTGGAATATGTATTAGTTAGTCCTGCATAGAAGGACATATCATAATGAACTGTATTTCCCCAATTCATAAAATATGTTTCTCCGCTTCCTTTAGCTGACTTCATAAATGCATCTTGTCCAAAATTATGAAGCAAGGTAGAATATACTGCAAGACCATTTGTACTACTAATAGAATTTGCATTGATACGGCTTAATGACCAAGAAGGACTTGTATAGTTATTCCATCCACCAAGACCAGAAGCACCATAGGATCCAATCTGACGATTCGAAGAAATTTTAGTGAACAAGCTATATTCTACAATATTTAAAGCATTGTTTGTTACTTCACCATCTGCTCCTCCTCCACAGCCATAGCCCTGGAAGTTGTGGTTATATTCATGCATATTTCCCCATGATCCACCTTTAACCAAACCTTCATAGTTAAGAGACCCTGTCATCCAGTCCATTGGGCAGTTTACTGCTCCTTGACCAGGGAAGGCTACTGCCGCACCAGCAGCTACAAATGGATCATATAGGAAAACAATTCCTTGTTTGCTTCTTTGTGTAGATACTAAAGAAATCTTATCCCATAAAACAGCCGCATCATAGATTTGTTCATAATTGAATCTGGTTGCATATTTTTTAGGTCCAGAATGTAGTACTCCATATTCCCATACTTCTAAATCAAAGTATGGAGTAGAAGTTTGAGCATTTTTATTAAATTCTTCTTCTGTTGTATATCCCAAGATAAAGTGAGAATAATTAACCGCACCTGAAATAATTGTGGTAAACGTTACACTTTCATTTCTAATATAAATTGGTCCACCTAAGAAGGAACCTATATAAGCAGTATATTTTCCTGTCTCTTCATCAAAAGTTGCTGTATCCTTATCTACATGTAATGTATTTAAAATAATAGGGAAACGATTCATTGCATTCTTTTGGAGCCAAATATTATTTGCCTTACTATTATATAAAGCTTGGCCAATATGAATTACAATTCCTCCTGTAGCATCCATGTCTTCTTTAGATATTTCTAATTTCACTACCTCACCAGCAGGAGCATATAACCCTGTAATACCATAACCTCTATCATAGCCTCTTGGTCCCATAGTTATACGTTTTATAACTCCCGGCTCAGTATCTGAAACATCACCCAAATATAAACCTACTGAAGAGGAATGCTTATATAATTTATCTGGAGTTTTAGCACCAGATGGCGTATTCCAATCTCCGAGATAAAGATTTCCATCCTTATCCATTCTATCCCAAGTGTTTTTTGGGAAACCATCTGAACCAATTCTTGTCTTTGTAGATGCAAGATTCCAGGCTTCTGTTATAAGAGCTTGTCTTTTGGCAACAACTTCTTCACTGCCACCAATAACAGATTTTAAAGTTGATCCATATTTTGGATAGGCCTCAAGTCCTTCATTCTTCACTTCAGGAATTGTACGCTGCACAGTTCCCAAGTATTCTGTCTCATAATCTACTTTTGTCGTTGTCTTGTATGGATTAACATATTCTTCATTGGAATTTGAACAAGAACGCACAGAGAAAATGATAATTATCACAAATGCAATAACTACAATAAATCCTACTGCTGCAAGTAAAGAGATAAGATTGTTTTTACTAGATTTTCCATTTGACTCAGTAGGTTTACTCTTAGAATCTGTATTCTTCTCTGCTGGAGTTTTAGATGGAGCAGCCTTAGGCTGTTGTGACTCCTTTACGGGTGTAGCTTTTGGACTTCTAGAGGAAGCAGGTTTAACTTGAGATGCTTCCTTTGTAGGTGTAGTTTTTGTATTTTTAGATACAGCTGTTGATTTTGTGGCTGTAGTCTTTTGTGTTTTGTTTTCTGTCGAAGATTTAGCAACTGGCATAATACAACTTCCTTCCTTATTTATCTTTATTTATTATAGCATAATCCCTCTTAAATCAACAATATTTTTTTTCAAAATATAAAAAAGCAAGAGTAAGTTTTCTTGCCTTTTATTGGATTATTTTTTTACAGGTAATAGAATAGGATTCTTAACATCCTCTGAATGCTTATATAATACAAGGATATGTCCTATTTTTTGAACCAATTCAATATCTACTTCATATAAGAATGGTTCAATCTCTTCAAGTGTCACACTTGAATTATTTAAAATGCTTACCTTCATTAGTTCATGCTTATTTAAATAATTTAATAAATCTGTTCTTAAGTTTTCACTTAAGCCTTCCTTACCGATTTGAAAACAAGCCTTTAAAGGATGAGCTAGGCTTTTTAGATATGCCTTTTGTTTAGGTGTTAGCATATTAGTTTTCCTCTTCAAAGAATTCTTCGGTGTAATATGCATCCTTTAAAATCTTTTTCATATCTTCTACCATTGGAACTCTTGGGTTAGCTGGAGAACATTGATCTTCATAAGCCAAATAAGCTAACTTCTCTAAAGATGCTAGATACTCTTTTTCATCAAGTCCTTGACTCTTGAAGTTCATCTTGATACCACACTTCATACCAAGCTCACCACAAGCCTTTGCATAGGATTCTACTCCCTCTTCAACAGTTGAAGCAGGTAAGCCTAGAATTCTTGCAAGCTCTGCATACTTCTCATCAGCACGATAGTAATTATACTTTGGCCATGTAGAAAGCTTTTGAGGCTTTGTACCATTATAACGTACTGTAAATGGTAATAGGATGGCATTGGCACGACCATGTGGAACATGGAATTCTGCACCAATCTTATGTGCCATAGAGTGGTTCATACCTAAGAAGGCATTCGCAAATGCCATACCAGCAAGTGCTGATGCATTATGCATTTTTTCACGAGCTTCTGGATCATTTGGACCATTCTTATAAGCACGCTCTAAATAAGCAAATACCATCTTAATGGCTTGAATAGCTAAACCATCTGTAAAGTCAGATGCAAGTGTAGAAACAAATGCTTCTGTTGCATGAGTTAAAACATCCATACCTGTATCTGCTGTAATAGCCTTTGGTAAGCCCATGGTTAAAGCCGGGTCAATAATTGCAACGGTTGGAGTTAAAGAATAGTCTGTTAATGGATACTTCTTATGCTCAACCTTATCTGTGATAACAGCAAATGGAGTCACCTCAGAACCTGTTCCTGATGTAGTTGGAATACAAATTAAATTTGCCTTCTTACCTAATTCTGGATATTGGAATGCACGTTTACGGATATCCATAAACTTTTGTTTTAAGTCGTTAAAGTTAACTTCTGGATGTTCATAGAATAACCACATACCTTTAGCAGCATCCATTGCAGAGCCCCCACCTAAAGCGATGATAGTATCTGGTTCAAAGGAACGCATTAATTGAACACCCTTTAATACAGTTTGAATAGATGGATCAGATTCTACATCACAGAATAATTGATGTTGAACCTCAGGACTTCTAAGCTTTAATTGATCTGTAACACGGTTTACATAACCTAGGTCCACCATAGAGCGGTCAGTTACAATAATAACCTTACTCATTTCCTTCATTTGGTGTAAATATTCAATTGAATTTCTTTCGAAATAGATTTTAGCAGGAACCTTAAACCATTGCATATTGTTTCTTCTTTGACCTACTTTCTTAACGTTTAATAGATTGATGGCACTTACGTTACCAGCAACTGAGTTATGACCATAAGAACCACATCCTAAAGTCAAAGATGGAATGAATGAGTTATAAACATTACCAATTCCACCAAAGGTTGATGGAGAGTTTGCAATAATACGGATTGCAGGAATGATATCCCCAAATTTCTTTGTTAAGCCTTCATCTGCAGTATGGATTGCAGCAGAGTGTCCTAAACCATTGAATTCTACCATTTGTTTAGATAACTCAATACCTTCTTCAGTTGTACTGGATTTTAATACAGCTAAAACTGGAGAAAGCTTTTCTCTTGTAAGTGGTTCATCAACGCCAACCTTCTTACAAGCAACACACAAAATAACTGTATT
>CAMWSQ010000036.1 GCA_947177025.1 uncultured Mollicutes bacterium
GTCTTGCTTGTGAGGCTGCAAAGCGTCATGGTGTAACAGTTTCTGTTGACTTAAATTTCCGTAAGAAGCTATGGACTTCTAAGAAGGCAATTTCTATTATGAAGCCTTTAATGCAATATGTTGACGTATGTATCGGTAATGAAGAGGATGCAGAATTATGCTTAGGCTTTAAACCAGATGCAAACGTTGAAGCTGGTGAAACTGGTGCAGAAGGATATCATAAGATTTTTGAACAAATGGCAAAAGAATTTGGCTTCAAATATGTTATCTCTACACTTCGTGAATCTTTCTCAGCTACACATAATGGCTGGAAGGCATTAATCTATAACGGAAAAGAATTCTATGAATCTAAACGTTATGATATCAATCCAATCATCGACCGTATCGGTGGTGGAGATTCCTTCTCTGGTGGTATTATCCATGGTTTATTAACTAAGGAAACTCAAGGAGAAGCATTAGAATTCGCTGTTGCAGCATCTGCATTAAAGCATACAATTAATGGTGACTTCAACTTAGTATCTGCTTCTGAGGTTGAATCCTTAGCAGGCGGTAATGCTAACGGACGTGTACAACGTTAATAAAAATTTACGTATAGAGGTGCTACCTAGTAGCACCCTTATCGTGTATTAGGAGGCTACAATGAAAATAGGTGTTCGTGTCCATGATTTTGGTAAAAGTAATCCTGAAACCTTAGCTAAAAAGGCAAAAGAGGTTGGCTTTGATGGAGTACAGCTTGTTTTGAATAAAGCAGTTGAAGGAGAGACTGGATTACCAGGAACAGTAAATAAAGAAAAGGCTAGAGCTATCCATCAAGCCTTTGCTAATGAAGGTGTAGAAATCTTTATGATGGGAGCATACTTTAATCCTGTTCATTCAAATAAAGACCTAGTTCAAACCAATATAGCTAAATTTAAAGAGCATTTAAAATATCTAAATGACTTTGAAGGGCATTTTGTTGGTTCTGAAACAGGATCCTTTAATGATGATAAGTGGACGTATAATCCTCTAAATCGTACAGAAGAGGCTTATCAAGAGGTAAAAAGAATATTTGCTGATTTAGCTGGGTATGCTAAAGAAGTAAATGGAAATATTGCCTTAGAGGGTGCCTTTGGACATTGTATGTTTGAGCCTAAGGCTTTAAAGCGTTTAGTCGATGAAATTGATAATGGTCATGTATTTTATACAGTAGATATTTATAATTATTTAGCAATAAGTAATTATGAATCTTATAAGGAAATATTTGAAGAATGTCTAGAATTATTTAAGGGCAAGATTGTTATCTTCCACTTGAAGGATTTCATCGTTGTAGATGGTGCTTTAAAGCAATGTGCAATAGGAAAAGGTTTAATTGATTATTCCTATTTGCTAAATAGAATAAAAGAAACAAATCCAAATGCTTATCTTATTTTTGAAGGCTCAAAGCCTGAGGATATGCAGGAAAGCTTTGATTTTGTTAAAAATATATTAAAAGGAGAATAGTATGAAATTACAAGTTAGATATGCAAATCATCCAGAGGATTCTAAGCATTATACAACTGAAGATTTAAGACGCCATTATTTAATGGAAAAAGTTTTTGAGGCAGATGATATTTTACTTGTTTATTCTCATCAGGATCGTATTATTTCTGGTGGTGTAATGCCTGTAACAAAAGCTTTACCTCTTGAAACTTCAGATGAATTAAGAGCGGCTTACTTCCTAGAGCGTCGTGAGTTAGGTGTCATCAATATTGGTGGAGCTGGTAAGGTCACTCTTGATGGCAAGGTATACAACGTAAAATCTAAGGATGGTATGTATGTAGGTATGGGAACTAAAGAGGTAGTATTTGAATCCAATGATCCAAAGAATCCTGCTAAATTCTATATTTCTTCCTGTCCTGCTCATAAAACTTATCCAACCTATTATATTGATTTTGACAAGGCAAATCATCGTCCTTGTGGAGAGGCAAAGACTTTAAATAAGCGTGTTATCAATCAGTACATCCATCCAGATGTATGTAAGAGCTGTCAATTAGCTATGGGTATGACTGAGCTTGCTGAAGGTTCAGGCTGGAATACAATGCCTTCTCATACACATGAACGTCGTATGGAAGTTTATTTCTATTTCAATATTCCTGCGGACAATGTTGTTTTCCATATGATGGGACAACCTCAGGAAACACGTCATATTGTAATGCAAAATGAACAATTGGTTATTTCTCCAAGCTGGAGTATTCACTCTGGTATTGGAACTTCAAATTATACCTTTATTTGGGCAATGTGTGGAGAAAACCAAGAATTCGATGATATGGATAATATCAAAACAACTGATTTAAGATAATATTTAAGGAGGAAAATAAATATGAAAATGAATGATTTTAGATTAGATGGTAAGATTGCATTAGTTACAGGTGCATCTTATGGTATCGGTTTTGCTATTGCTTCAGGACTTGCAGAAGCAGGTGCTACAATTGTTTTCAATGATATCAACCAAGATTTAGTAAACAAGGGTTTAGCAGCTTATAAGGAAGCTGGAATTAAAGCTCATGGATATGTATGTGATGTAACAAATGAGGATCAAGTTAATGATATGATTTCTCAAATTGAAAAAGAAGTTGGTGTAGTAGACATTTTAGTAAATAATGCTGGTATTATTAAGCGTATTCCTATGCTTGAAATGACAGCAGCTCAATTCCGTCAGGTAATTGATATTGACTTAAATGGACCATTCATTATGGCTAAGGCTGTTTTACCTTCTATGATTAAGAAGGGACATGGTAAGATTATTAACATCTGTTCAATGATGTCAGAATTAGGCCGTGAAACAGTTTCTGCTTATGCAGCAGCAAAGGGTGGATTAAAGATGTTAACTAGAAACATCTGTTCAGAATATGGTGAATTCAATATCCAATGTAATGGTATTGGACCTGGTTACATTGCAACTCCACAAACTGCACCATTACGTGAAATTCAACCAGATGGATCCCGTCATCCATTTGACCAATTCATTATTGCAAAGACACCAGCTGGTCGTTGGTTAGAGGCAGAAGAATTAGCAGGACCTGCTGTATTCTTAGCTTCTGATGCATCTAATGCTGTAAATGGACATATTTTATATGTTGATGGTGGTATCTTAGCTTACATTGGTAAACAACCTAAATAAGACTTTTAGAGGCATAATGAGTTATGCCTTTTCTAGCTAGTATAGAAAAAGGAGAATTTTAGTATGAATTATTTAGAAAAAGCAAATTTATGGAAGAAGAATCCAAATTTAGATCCAGCATTAAAAAAAGAATTAGATGCAATGGATGATCATGCTTTACAAGAAGCATTTACGACAGATTTAGAGTTTGGAACTGGTGGTTTAAGAGGCATTTTAGGTGCTGGTACAAATCGTATGAACATCTATATCGTTTCAAAAGCTACTTTGGGTTTCGGTCGTTATTTATCTCAATTTGAAAATGCTTTGGATAGAGGAGTTGCCATTTCTCATGACAATCGTCATCAATCTAAGGAATTTGCAAGAATTTCAGCAGAAGTGCTTTCTACTCTAGGATTCCATGTGTATCTATTTGAGGATTTAAGACCTACTCCAGAATTATCCTTTGCAGTAAGACATTTTGGCTGTGTTGGTGGTATTATGATTACTGCATCTCACAATCCAAAGGAATATAATGGATATAAGATTTATGATGAAAGTGGATGTCAGCTTGTTCCAAAGGATGCAGATCAGGTCATTGCACAAATCAATAAAATTGGAGATTATTTCTCTATTGATCATTCTAAAAATCATGATCGAATTGAATACATTGGTAAAAAAGTTGATGAAGTTTACATTAAGGAAGTAAAGAAAATTATTCTTCGTCCAAATTTGAAGAAGAATTTAAAATTTGTTTATACTCCACTTCATGGAACAGGACAAGTATTTGCAGCTGATGTATTAAAGAGCGTTGGCTATGATGTATATCCTCTTGCTTGCCAAATGACAAATGATCCAAACTTCTCAGGAGTTAAGACATCTAACCCTGAAAATAAGGAAGCCTATGATGAGGCAATTGCGTACGCAAAAGAAGTTGGAGCTAAGATTGTTTTAGCTACTGACCCAGATGCTGATAGATTAGGTATTGCAGTAGAACACGATGGAGAATATGTTTTATTCACAGGAAATCAAACTGCTGCCTTAGTATTAGATTATATTTTAAAAACGAGAAAGGAATTAAATACATTGCCAAAAGATGGTTATGTATTTACTACAAACGTTTCTTCAACACTTCCTGTTGCTATTGCTGAAAAGTATGGAATGAAGGTAGAAATCACTTTAACTGGCTTTAAGTTTATTGGTGAAAAGGCTAGAGAAATGGAAAGTGGCAAAGGAACCTATGTATTTGGTTTTGAGGAGTCTTATGGCTGCTTAGTATCTGATTGCGTAAGAGATAAGGATTCAATTCAAGCAATTTTAATGCTTTGTGAAACTGCATCCTATTATAATGAAAAGGGTATGGATTTAGTAGATGCCCTAAATGCAATCTATGAAGAATATGGATACTATAAAGAAGGCATTACAAATATTGGCTTACAAGGCTTAGAGGGTGCTGCAAAGATTCAAAGAATTATGGATTTCTTTAGAACAAAGGATATTTCTTTAAAGAACTTTGAGATTCTTGCTAAGGATGATGTTAAGCTTAGTGTTAAAAAGGACTTCAAGACAAATAAGGAGTCTGGTATTGCATTACCTAAGAGCAATGTTATCAAGTATTACCTAAATGATAATATGTGGTTTGTATTAAGACCATCTGGTACAGAACCTAAGTTAAAGGTATATTATGGAGTGGTTGGTTCTTCATTAAAAGAATCAGATGCAAAGCTAAAACAGCTTTCAGATGAGGTTCTAGCTATTGTAAATACAATTGCATAATAAATAAAATTTATCGATATAAAGGATAGTCTAAAAATAATTTTAGGCTATCTTTTTTTTCTACATTTTTTTATAAATCAATCGTATATACTATCTGCATGAAATATATAGAGATACTAGTTTTACTAAATATTGGTATTCATTTATGCTTTGTAAAAATAGCATATTATTTGCTTAGAATTAAGCCAAATCAAATCGCTATTTGTATTTCATGTCTTTTAGATGGCATATATATCCTATTATATATTTTTATTCCTTATCAAATTGAAAAATATAGATATGGAATGATGATGGTAATATCCTTATGTCCATTCATCACTAAAAGACCTTCAAAAGCATTATTCTTATGTTTAATTTATTTAATGCTTAATTTTACTTTAGGAGGGAGTGCAGGAATTCTTTATAAAATGATGAATCATTTTAGTGTAGTTCTCATTTGCTTAGGCAGTATTTTAGTATTATTTGCCTTTTATGCAATTTATAAAAAATTTCATTTTAGGCCGGATGTATTAGAATATGAGGTGATGATAGAAGACGAGAATCGAACCTTCTACTTAAGTGGCTTTTGTGATACAGGAAATTTTCTTACTACAGATGAAAATATTCCTATTGTATTTTTGAAAAACAATTTAAAAATTGGTCATTATTACAAAACTATCACAATTCAAAGCTTAAGTACGGACAAAAAAATTCCGATTTTCGAAGTGAAAAGTTTTAAAATAAAAATTAAAAATAAATATGTAAAAAAGGATGTCTACCTTGCGTATGGAGATATTGCGTTTAATGTGATGTTTGGTTCTAACTTATTAGGGGGATAAAAATGCTATTAATTAAGCTGTTACAAAAGCTGTTTAAGAAGGATGAGGTTTGTTATTTATACAATCAAATGTGCCTTCCAGAACCACTCAAAGAAGAAGATGAAAAGATATATGTTGAAAGAATGCTAGAAGGAGATATTTCAGCGAGAAATGTGCTAATCGAGCATAATATGCGACTCGTAGTTTTTATTGCGAAGCGATTTGAATCTCCTAAGGTATTATTAGAAGACCTTATTTCAATTGGTTCTATGGGTTTAATTAAAGGAGTAGAAACCTTTAAGTTGGATAAGAATATCAAGCTGGCAACCTATGCTTCTAGATGTATTGAAAATGAAATTCTAATGTTTTTACGGAAGGTCAGCAAGCAAAAAAATGAGGTGTCTTTAGATGAGGCACTCAATGTAGATGGAGATGGAAATGAACTCCTGCTTGCTGATGTGATTCCAACGAATCAGGTTCTTGCTATAGATGAAGCTATTTCCAATGAAAAGGAAAGAATTATGTATGAGGCAGTGGAAAAGCTAAACAAAAGAGAAAAGGAAATCATTACACTGCGGTTTGGATTATATAAATGTGAGGAAATGACACAAAAGGAGGTTGCCGATAAACTCGGTATTAGTCAAAGCTATATTTCTAGATTGGAGAAAAAAATCATTGATAAGCTGAAATGTGAAATGGAAAAAAAGTTAACAATTGCATCTAAATAATGAATAGTTTTCGTAGAAGTCTTCCATATTAAAAATATGAAAGGAAGATTTTATGCATAAGGTTGAGATTACAGGTGTAGATACCTCTAAGCTGAAAACTCTAACGAATGAGGAACAACAGGAATTATTGTTGAAAATCAAGGATGGAGATATGCAAGCTAGAGAAAAAATGATTGCAGGTAATTTAAAGCTAGTATTGTCTGTTCTGAAAAGATTTAATGACCGTAAGGAAAGTATGGATGATCTATTTCAGGTGGGATGTATTGGTCTTATGAAGGCTATAGATAATTTTGATTTATCGCATAATGTCAGGTTCTCTACATATGCGTGTCCAATGATTATCGGTGAAGTAAGAAGACATCTACGAGATAATGGGTCTATTCGTGTTTCAAGAAGCTATAAGGATATTGCCTATAAAGCAATTGGTTATAAGGATAAATTTTTGTTAGAGCATCATAGGGAACCTTCTATCAATGAAATTGCAGAATATTTGAATGTAGATAGTGTTGATGTAATTTTGGCACTAGAAGCCATTCAAGACACAATCAGCATGTCAACGCCAATCTATGACAATGGCGGAGATGTCATTGAGCTTGAGGACCAATTGGGTGGCAACGACTATATTACAGAAAACTGGATGAGAAATAATATGATTAAAGAAGCATTTTCCAAGCTTTCTAAACGCGAACAAGCAATTATTTATGACCGATATTATTTAGATAAAACACAGATGGAAATTGCAGAAGAGCTTTCTATTTCTCAAGCACAGGTTTCAAGATTAGAAAAGAATGCATTAAAAATAATGTATGACTATATGAGATAAGGCTAATTATAAGTTAGCCTTTATTTTTATGCTAAATTGTGGTATCATAGTTTAGAGGTGAAAAATATGAATAATATTTGGCATGATATTGATGATGATAGAATTCATAAAGATGATTTTATAGCTTGTATAGAGATTCCTAAGGGGAGTAAGAAAAAATACGAATTGGATAAGGAGACAGGATTGATTATTCTAGATCGTATTTTATATACATCTACACACTATCCTGCAAACTATGGATTTATCCCTAGAACCTATTCACAGGACAAAGACCCTCTAGATGTCTTGGTATTGTGTGATGAAACATTTGATCCACTTGTATTGGTAAAATGCTTTCCAATTGGTGTTGTAAAAATGATTGACCAAGAGGAAAGTGATGAAAAGATTATTGCAGTTTGTCAAACAGATCCATCTATGAATTGTTATACAGATATTAGTGAATTACCACAGCATCGCTTTGATGAGATTTCTCATTTCTTTTCTGTCTATAAATCTCTTGAAGGAAAAGATACTGTGATCACAGAAGTATGTGGACGCGAAGAAGCAGAACGTATCATTGAAGAATCTATTAATGCATATAAAAATTTATATATTAAGTAGTAAGGAGTAAGAGGTATGGCTTTAACAGCTGGAATTGTTGGTTTACCGAATGTTGGTAAATCTACTTTATTTAATGCTATCACAAAGGCAGGAGCACTTGCTGCAAATTATCCTTTCGCAACCATAGAGCCAAATGTTGGTATGGTTGAGGTGCCAGATGATAGACTTGATGTTTTAACAAAAATGTATAATCCTAAAAAATCTACAAAAGCTGTATGTGAATTTACAGATATTGCAGGTCTTGTAAAGGGAGCTTCTAAAGGAGAAGGATTAGGAAATCAGTTCTTAGGGAATATTCGAAATTGTGATGCAATCCTAGAGGTGGTTCGTTGTTTTGAGGATGGGAACATCACTCATGTTGAAGGAACTATAGATCCTGTAAGAGATGCAGAAATTATTCAATTAGAATTGATCTTATCTGATTTAGAATCTATTGAAAAACGAATTGTAAAGATAGAAAAAAAGGCTCAATCTAAAGTTGATGATGCTCCATTTGAATTTGAATTATTAAAGAAACTGAAGAAAACCTTAGAAGAAGAGCTTCCTATTCGCAGCTTAAGCTTTGTTGAGGCAGAATTACCCTATTTAAAAAATTATGGGTTACTGACCTCAAAGCCTTTTATGTTTGTTGCAAATATCGCTGAAGCCTCAATTGCAGATCCAGAAGCAGATCCTCTTTATCAAAAGCTAAAGGCTTATGCAGAAAAAACCAATTCTAAAATCATTGGAATTTCTGCACAGATTGAATCTGAACTTGCCGTATTAGAGGATGAGGATAAGGAAATGTTTTTAGCAGATTTAGGTGTAAAGGAGCCTGGATTAAATCGTTTAGTTCGTGCAACCTATGATTTATTAGGCTATGCAACCTATTTTACAACAGGACCAGATGAATGTCGAGCATGGACCTTCAAAAAGGGAATGCTAGCTCCTGAATGTGCAGGAATCATTCATACAGATTTCCAAAGAGGATTTATCCGTGCGGAAACTGTAGCCTATATAGATTTAGTCAATTCTGGTTCTATGCTTAAAGCAAAGGAAGCAGGACTTGTTCGTCAAGAGGGCAAGGATTATGTAGTTAAAGATGGCGATGTAATGCTATTCAAATTTAATGTTTAGAAAGTCATAGCAGACTTTCTTTTTATTGTTGACATAATACAGTTAATACAGTATAATTGAGATTGGAAAATGTGAGGTGGAAAAATGATAGAACTAAAGAATGTCAGTAAATTCTATTCCAACAACGGAATAGTTACACTTGGACTTAGAAATATCAATTTGAAATTGAACAAAGGTGAAATTGTTGCGATTACAGGAGATTCCGGCAGTGGTAAATCCACGCTACTGAATGTAATTACAGCAGTAGATACCTATGAAGAAGGAGAACTCCTTTTTAAAGGAAATGAAACATCTTATTTTAATCAAAATGATATGGACACGTTTCGGAAAGATCATGTATCCTTTATCTTTCAAAACTACAATATCATCGACTCTTATACAGTATTAGAGAATGTAATGCTACCATTGTTGCTATCTGGAAAGTCCCAAGAACAAGCAAAACAGGAAGCAAAGGAAATCATTGAACGTGTTGGTTTATCTCATCGGTTGCATCATAGGGGAACAAAGCTTTCTGGTGGAGAAAAACAGCGCTGTGTTATTGCAAGAGCTTTAGCTAGTGATTCAGAAATCTTAGCCTGCGATGAGCCTACAGGAAATCTGGATAGTAAAACAGGAGAAGAGATCATTCAACTCATTTCTGAGGTTGCAAAGGATAAGCTTGTTTTAATCGTAACACACAACTATAATCAAGTAGCAGAAATAGCTACTAGAAGATTAAAAATTGCAGATGGTGAAATTATTGAAGATGTTTTTCTAAAGGAAACTAGGGAAAATGAAGTAGAAGAAGTCCTTACTTTGGAGGAGAAAAAGATAACAAAGGGAACGTATTTTCGCATTGCCCTTCAAAATATTTTTTCTACACCCAAAAAGACAATTTTTTCAACAATTGTATTTTTTGTCATATCTTTTATTACACTTTTGCTGTTCCTGATGATGCTTCAGCAATCCTATGAGACGTATTCCTCAACTATTCCTGCATATTCTCTGCAGGATAAAGAGAGAGTGGTTGTCTATAATTTAGACCATTCTCCTTTGAAAAAGGAAGATTTGGAGAATACAAGTCATAAAGAAATTTACTATAATGCCTTTTATGAAGAAACTACTATTTTCTTTAAAGCAGAAAATGATATAGAGGAATTCTATGCAAAGCTTACCTATCACAAATTGGATTATAAAGTAGCTATCGGAAAGGAACCTACACAAAACGATGAGTATTTTATTGTACTACCAAATGAATACCAAGTATATCAGTATCGCGAGAGACTGGATGAGCAAATTATGGTTACGACAGGAAGTAATTCAGGTGAAAAATTTGGAACGCTTGTTGGCGTTGGAATTGGTACAGACATAGGGCAACCTTATCTTTTATGCTATGAATCTTATCATCCGATGTTGCTAGAAGCATCTAAGGAGGCTGTGCAAATTGATCATTACTTATACTTAGATGGGGAACAATACAATTTAAAACGAATCTATTCTTCAAACTCTAGACTTGAGCTACCAAGTTCTTATCAAACGAGAGATGTTCAAATGAAACACTTACTAGAAGGATTATATCCTTTAGTCATAGAGTATAAAACTATCTATAGAGATGATATTGATGAACCTCTTTTATATCTAGATAGCAGTGCAATTAAAAATTTTTCATATGATGATAAAATATATGAGGCAGTAATTTATACCAGCAATGTTAAAGCGGTTCAAAAGCAATTAGAAGAACAAGGATATATTGTCAGTATACCTAGTGATATTCGTGTTGAAGCAAGCATGTACAATTTGGCAATTTTATATATGTTTTTAGCTCTTTCCATCATGGCATTGGTTTGTTTATTCTTTATTTCCTATATTATACTTGCTAGAGTCTATGCTTCTAAGAATAAGGATTATGGTGTGCTTAGAACTTTGGGTATGGTTAAAAAACAGCTTGGAAGAATTGTTATTCTTGAGGTTCTAGCTACAGGACTCATTTCCTCCATCCTTGCCTTTATTGTATTCCTTATCATTTATCACACGACCAAAATCTCTATGGGAGATTATATGAATTTTGGAATTATTGTTTTATACTTTGTGGCTGTACTAATATTTTCCTTCTTTATTGCAAAACGCTTTAATCGTAGATTGTATAAATTTAGTGCGAATACAACTCTGAAAGGAGAGGTGGCTAGAAATGATTAAGATAGAAGGCTTAAATAAGTTCTACAATAAAGGAAAAAACAATGAAATTCATGTCATCAATGATGTCACTTTAGAACTTCCTAATTCAGGACTCATCTCCTTTTTAGGACCATCTGGTAGTGGAAAAACTACTTTATTGAATGTAATCGGTGGTCTAGATAAAGCCAAAGGAAGTATCAGCTACGATGCATTAACTTTGGATAAATATAGTATGCATAAGATTGACCAATTTAGAAACAAGGAGATTGGGTATGTCTTTCAAAACTATAATTTATTACTTGAAGAAACAGTTTATAGCAATCTTGTGATTGCTTTAGAAATGATTGGGATTTTTGATTCTGTCGAGCAGGAAAAAAGAATTGCATATACACTAAAAGCTGTTGGTATGTATAAATATCGAAAGAAAAGAGCATATGCCCTATCTGGAGGTCAACAACAAAGAGTATCTATAGCAAGAGCGTTAGTGAAACAGGCTAAGGTAATTATAGCAGATGAGCCTACTGGGAATTTGGATAGTGAGAATACGATAGAGGTAATGAATATTCTAAAGAAGATTTCACAGAAGTCTTTAGTTCTCGTTGTAACTCATAATGAAGAAGTTGCAAACTTTTATTCAGATCAAGTCATTCGTATCTCAGATGGTCAAATAGCAGATACTTATGTGAATGATGGGACACAATCCTTAAATACTGAACAAAGCAATACGATTTATTTAAAGGATTTAAACTTAACAGAAGAACAAGGGGATTTGGTCCGTTTAAAATATTATACAACAAAAGAACCAAAGCCATTGGAACTTAGAATAATTGAAAGAAATGGAACATATTTCATTTCATCTACTGAAAAAATTAGACTTCTTGAGGATACAAATTTGAAGGTTGTTGATTCAAAGTATCAGGCTTTGAAACAAGAGGAAGTCACACAATTTGATTACGATACCTCATGGTTTAGTTCAGGATCTGGAAAGCAAAATATTTTTAAAAGAATGCTTCATGCTATACTGGAAAGCTTTAATAAAATGAGATATAGCAAAAGAAGAACTAAATTTCTTTATCTAGCTTTCTTTACAATTGGTATTCTACTTGCATTATGCGTTATGGGATTTTCTAATTATTATTTAATTGATGACACTAATTTTCAAATTGACAAGCGGTTTGATATTGTTGATACAAAGGGATATTATGCTCCAACTGAAAATAGACTAGTTACATACTCAATATTAGATTATGTGGAGAATGTAACATCAGAAGAAAGATTCAATATTAGAATAGAAGAGCGTGTTAGTTTTTCAGAAATTATGGATTATAGTGCGAATACGACGGTCATTAGCTATAAAGGTAGTGAAAACTTAAAACTATTGGCGGGTAGAGCACCTGGGAAAAATGAGGTTGTCCTTAGTAAGAAAGCAGCAGATGATATGATTGAAAAATTATCTAAGTATTATCCTACTTATGATTCCTTAGTGGGAGTACGATGCTCAAATTGGTGGCCTTTTTATCAAATTAGTGGTGTGGTTGATTCTTCCTATTCTTTAGTATATATGGAGGATGAGACATATCTAAATCTTATTTGTAGCCCTAATTATTCTGATTGTAATATTAGATCCTATGATATAGAACAAAAATATGACACATATGAAATTATAGGTGGTAGAGATTTAACAAAAGAAGACCAAGATACAAAGCATATATTGGTCAATCATGATCTTGAACTTTTAGGTCAAACGGTCAATTATTATGGAGAAGAATATGAGGTTGTTGGTGTATTTGAGTTTAAAAAGTATCCATCTACTTCTAATTTCGTGATTATAAAATATTCTGCTTCATATAAACAAAAGTATCATCTGGCCGAATTCAGCTATGCCTATAAATCATATTCTATAGTTGAAGGAGTAGATGCTTCTAGTCCGTATGATTGCCTTGCCTCAGTTTATTCTCAATATAAGGTTGGGGATATTGTTTATGTAGAAAATCAAGAATATAAGGTGGTTGGCTTGTATTATAGTGATTCAGAAACAATGGGAGCAGAAGTTATGTTTTCAAGGGAAGCTTGTATTTTAAGTCAGTTTTATGGGAACATTTTGTTTCAAACGAAAGATGAGAAGGCTGTAGAAGACATCATAAAACCTAAATCCTATTATAGGATAAATATATATGAGTGTTATTACAATAATTTAAAAGAGGAACAGCAATCCAATTTCTTGATTTTCGGAATTTTTGCTTTAGTATTATTAATTATTGTTGCAGTATTTATCTACTTTATTATGAGAAGTAGAATGATTGCAGATATTTATCCAATAGGTGTATACCGAAGTATAGGCGCTTCTAGAATGAAGATGATTCTTCGGTTTGTAAGTGATATTCTTGTGATGGTCACATTGACTTCCCTTATCGGCTATTTGTTTGCAATGTTTATTTTCCAAACTATTGCAGCAAATGTGAACGACACACTTTCTATGAATGCCTTAAAGAGCAGTTATCTATTCAGCTTCTTAGGAGTAGTTATTCTTTATGTGATGAATCTTATTTTC
This sequence comes from uncultured Mollicutes bacterium, assembly GCA_947177025.1. GTDB lineage: Bacteria > Bacillota_I > Bacilli_A > Acholeplasmatales > Anaeroplasmataceae > Pelethenecus. The sequence continues at coordinate 13,661 of CAMWSQ010000036.1, forward strand.
GGTTTATTCCCAATTGTGATGCTAATGCGGAAAACACCTGCTGAAATTATTTCAAAATATGATATTTAATCAATTAAGACTGTCAACTAAAAAGTTGGCAG
>CAMWSQ010000037.1 GCA_947177025.1 uncultured Mollicutes bacterium
TATTTCATAATATAGTAGTAGAAAGGAAAGGAGGTGCAACATCTATGGCAAATTGTGGATCTAATGAGTATGGATATGCATTAATTCTAGTATTATTCATTTTACTTGTCATTATTGGTGCAGCTTGGTTAGCATAAGGCTTCCTTAATCATACATGTTTTAGCCGAGAAGTCGGCTTTTTCTTTGCTTTCAAAGTCGAATTATGGTATAATTGAGTCGATTATGAGGTGAAAGACATGCAGATAGAGGTTCTTGCCAGTGGTTCTACAGGAAATTGTACATATTTGGAAACAAAAGACCACATTTTTTTAATTGATGCTGGTATCAGTAAGAAATCCATTGATGTGGAATTAGAAAAGCTGAATAAAAGTTTTTCTGACATAGAATATTTGTTAATCACTCATGAACATGAGGATCACATTCGGGGATTATGTACAATTCTAAAAAGGACTAATGTGACTTGCTTCATGTCCAAAGGAACTTTTCAAGCAATTTTGCATGGCAAAAATGAACCTCTTAAATCTATAATTCAAGAAAAATCAGCTTCAGGCTATATTATATTATTAAATAGGTTGGAGAATTCTATTCTTTATGAGTCTATTTTATTAGGTGAAACTGAGATTTGTGTGTTACCTACTTTTCATGATGCTGCCGAATCTATAGGCTTCAGAATTAAGGATTCTGAACAAACTTTAGTTTATATTACTGATACAGGATATGTGCATCATTCGTTGTTTGAAATCATTTCAAATGCAGATTGTTATGTGCTTGAATTTAATCATGATCCTTATATACTGATGTCTTCTGATAGAACATATTCTTTAAAAATGCGTATTTTATCAGATCATGGGCATCTATCTAACGAGGATGCAGCAATCACTTTGGCTCATGTTATGGGGACAAAAACACGATTTGTTTTTTATGCGCATATCTCTCAGGAATGTAATTTAACAGAAATTATAGAATTAACAAGGAAAAAGGTTATGGATGATTTGGGTATAGATACCTCACATATAGAATTTGTTGTTACGTCTCCATTACCTACAAAGGTATATAAGATATGAGAATAACAATATTGAGTGTAGGAAATATTAAAGAAAAATATTTAAAGGATGCTATTGCGGAATACTCCAAAAGAATCTCTAAGTATTGTAAATTAGAATTTATTGCTGTAGCAGATGAGCCTATTAGTGAAAATACAAATGAAGAAGACATTAAAAGAAAAGAAGCGATTCGTTTGCTAGCAAAGCTTCCAGAACAAGCATATAAAATTGCCTTAAATTTGAAAGGAGAAATGCTTTCAAGTCCAGATTTAGCAGAAAAGTTATCTCATATCTTTTCTTATAATGCATCTCATATTGTTTTTGTGATTGGTGGTTCTCTTGGACTTGGCAAGGAAATATTAGATAAAATGGATTATCACTTATGCTTTTCAAAGATGACCTTTCCGCATCAGCTTATGCAAGTCATATTACTGGAACAAATCTATCGTTCTTTTAAGATATTAAATCACGAAACTTATCATAAGTAGAGGTGACTTTTATGGTGAAGCTTTTTGATACAGAACGTTTAGTAAAAGAAAGTGACAAACAGGGAGAAATCCCTAAATATTCAAAAGTCGTTAAGGATGTTATGAAAATTGTTTGGCCTTCTATGGTGGAAGGCTTTTTGGTCGCTCTTGTTACTATGTTTGATGGCATCATGGTTTCAACAATTGGAAATAATGCAAATTCAGCTGTTACAATTACAAAGCAGCCGATATATTTTATGATATGCATCATTACAGCTTTGAACATAGCTTTGACTGCAATTGTTTCTAGAAGGTTTGGTGCAAAGGATCAAGATTCTGTGAATAAAACAATGCATGAGGGAATAAAACTTTCCTTTTTAATATCTGTGATATTAAGTATTGTTATTGCTTTGGCTGCAAGACCACTTTGTTCCTTTATGGGAGCAACAAAAAATACGATCGATTATGCAACAAGCTATTTGTCTATTATTGCTTTAGGATTCATTTTTAATGGCCTACGTTTGACGATTAATGCATGTCAAAGAGGAATAGGTAAAACTAAGATTTCTATGTGGACAAACCTAGTTGCTAATTTAGTAAATATTGGCTTGAATTATGTTTTAATTGAGGGACACTTTGGCTTTCCTGAGCTTGGAATTTCAGGAGCTGCAATTGCCACAGTAATTGGAAATGCAGTTGCTTTTATTATTTGCTTAGTGACAGTCCTATTGCCTAACGGATATTTAAAATTAAGTTTTAAGCAATTGTTTCATCTTGAAAAAGATACATTAAAGGATATAGGACATATTTTGCCATCTTCCTTAATTGACCAAATTTTCATGAGAATTGGCTTTATTGTATTTGCTTTGATTGTAAATTATTTAGGAGATGATGCTACCTATGTACATGGAGTATGCAATGATTTAAACTCATTAATGTTTACATTAGCAGATGGTTTTTCTATAGGAACAGCAGCAATTGTTGGTCATCGTTTGGGAGAAAAACGGAAGGATTTAGCGGTGATTTATGCAAAGGTAAGTATGACTATATCGTTTTTCTGTTCTATATTGATTTGTATATTTATGTTATCTGCTAGAGATCTTTTAATAGGAATGTACAAGCCAGAGACAGAAGAACGTGCCCATATGGCTTCAATCATTATGATCATTGCTGCCTTTACAACTTTCCCACAGAACATACAATGGGTAATTACAGGTATTTTAAGAGGAAGTGGAGATACAAAATTTACTGCAACAACTTCTCTAATAAGTGTTACATTATTGAGACCTCTTTTTTCCTATTTGCTATGCTATCCAATTGGTTTAGGTGTGATGGGAGCATGGATTGGTATGCTTATTGATCAAATGATACGATTTGGTTGTAATGTTTGGCGGTTTGCCAAACGAAAATGGCTTACAATACGAGTTTGATAAAAGGGCTTTCATTTTCGTTGACTATTTGTAGTTTGCGTGGTAAAATTAGATTATAAAATTAACATTTTATAAAATAAAAAAAATGAACCGGAGGAAAGAAAAGTGGAAAATATTAGTAGTAAAATTGTTAAAAAGGTTACACATCCTGTTAAAATAATGCAATTTGGAGAAGGTAATTTCTTAAGAGCTTTTATTGATTGGATTGTGGATTCAATGAATAAAAAAGCAAATTTTAATGCAGGAGTAGTTGTTGTTCAGCCAATGCCTTTTGGACGAGTTAAGGAATTGTCAGAGGCAGATGGTTTATATACTTTATACCTACAAGGTATAAATAATGGAGAAACTGTAAAGACACATCAAGTAATTGATTGCTTAGAGGATTTCATCAATCCATTTACAGAATATCAAAAATATTTAGATTATGCTAAGAGTGAAGATTTAGAATATATTATTTCTAATACGACAGAAGCAGGTATTGCATTTGATCCTAATGACACAGATTTTTCAAAAACACCAAATAGCTATCCAGGAAAGCTACTTGCTTTCTTAAAAGCTCGTTATGATCATTTTAAAGGAGATGCTTCTAAGGGATTAGAAATCATTCCATGTGAATTAATTGACCATAATGGAGATACTTTAAAAGAAACTTTAGTAAAGCTTGCAGAGCATAACCATATGGATTCTAAGTTTATTGCTTGGATTGAAACTGCAAACCGTTACTATAACACACTTGTAGATAGAATTGTACCAGGTTATCCAAGAAATGAAGATAAAGAATTATGGAGTCAATTAGGCTATATTGATAACAATATGGTAGTAGGTGAGATTTTCCATTTATGGGTAATTGATGGAAAAACAGGTAAAGATTTAGAAAAGAAGCTTCCAACAAAAGAAGCAGGCTTAAATGTTTTATTTGTAGATTCCATTAAGCCTTACAAGGAAAGAAAGGTTAAGATTTTAAATGGTTCTCATACTTGTTTAGTTCCAGTTTCTTATTTGTCTGGAATTGATACAGTTCGTGAAACAATTGAAGATAAGCAATTAAATAAATTTGTTCTAGATTTTATTTTCAATGAAGTTGTTCCTACAATCAATATTCCAAGAGATCAAATGGATTCCTATGCGAATAGCGTATTAGAAAGATATGGAAACCCATTTGTTCGTCATGAATTAATGAGTATTGCGTTGAACTCTGTTACAAAATATAAGACTAGAATTTTACCAACAGTATTACAAAATCTTGAGGATTTAAAGCATTTCCCTGACCATGCTTTATTTAGCTTAGCTGCATTAATTGCATTCTATCGTGGCAAACGTGGTGCAGAGGATATTAAATTAGCAGATGATGCTTGGGCATTAGATATGTTCAAAGAGCTTTGGAGTAGCTTTGATGGTTCTAAGGCTTCCTGCTGTGCAATTGCAAAGCACGTATTAAGTCTAGAATCTCATTGGGATGTAGATCTTACAAAATATGAAGGTGTTTTAGAATTTGTTACAGATAGCTTATATGAAATCACATCAACTTCTATGCGTGAAGCATTAGCTAAAATGGTTAAATAAGAAAAAGGAAGATAATTTATGAAAGATTATATCATTATTAATCCAATTGATAATGTGGCAGTTGTACTTCGACCATTTTCAAAGGGAGAAAAAGTAGAGAATGTTGTACTTTTAGAAGATATTCCACAGGCACATAAGGTAGCATTAAAGCCAATCAAAAAAGGGGAAGACGTCATTAAATATGGTTCTCCAATTGGACATACTACTGCAGATATTGTTCCTGGACAGCATGTTCATACACACAATGTTGCAACGAATCTAGATGATGTCATTACCTATACCTATGAGCCAAAATATCCTGAAGTATTAGGCTATAAATCTAATAGAACTGTTGATGTTTATAAGCGTTCTACTGGTGAATATGGTATTCGTAATGAATTATGGATTATTCAAACTGTTGGCTGTGTCTCAGGTATGGCCAATGACATAATTGAAAACTTTAAAGCAAAATATGGAACAGAGGGTATTGATGGAGTTTATACCTTCCAGCATCCTTTTGGCTGTAGTCAAATGGGTGCAGACTTAGCTTTGACGAGAACCCTTCTTCAGGATATGGTAAAGCATCCAAATGCTGGTGGTGTATTGGTTCTAGGCTTAGGCTGTGAAGAAAATTTAGTTTCAACCTTCAAGGAAACTCTTGGTGAATATGATGAATCTAGAACAAGATTCTTAATTGCTCAGGATGTTGAGGATGAAGTAGAAGTTGGAACAGAAATATTAAAAGAATTATATGACCAAATGAAGCATGACAAGAGAGTGACAATGCCACTATCTGTACTTCGTATTGGTTTAAAATGTGGTGGTTCTGATGGAATGAGTGGAATTACTGCAAATCCATTACTTGGACGTTTTTCTGATTTCTTATCCTTAAATGGTGCAACAACAGTTTTAGGTGAGGTTCCAGAAATGTTTGGTGCAGAAAAGCTATTGATGGCGCGTGCAAAGGATGAACCAACATTTGATAAAATTGTAGATTTAATTAATGAATTTAAAACCTATTTCAAGAATCATAATCAGGTTATTTATGACAATCCATCCCCAGGAAATAAGAAGGGTGGAATTACTACATTGGAGGACAAGTCCTTAGGTTGTACACAAAAGGCTGGTGCTGCAGTGGTACAGGATGTACTAAAAATGGGAGAAAGAATTCGTACTACAGGATTAAATCTTTTATGTACACCTGGAAATGATTTGGTTGCAACAACGACCTTAGGCTGTAGTGGTTGTCAAATGGTATTATTTACTACTGGTAGAGGTACTCCATTTGGTGGATTTATTCCTACAGTTAAAATTGCTACAAATACAGCTTTAGCAACCAAAAAATCCAATTGGATTGATTTCAATGCAGGAGATTTAGTAGATAAAAAGGATATGAATGAGCTTTTAGAGGACTTCATTGACTTACTATGTGATATTGCTTCTGGCAAAAAACAAGCAAAGAATGAACAAAACAACTTCCGTGAAATTTCTATTTTCAAAGACGGCGTTGTATTATAGGAGGATAAGAGTATGAAAAAATTTATGGATAAGGATTTCTTATTAACAACAGATACTGCAAAAAAATTGTATCATGAGCATGCAGAGCATATGCCAATCATTGATTACCATTGTCATTTACAACCAAAGGAAATTTACGAGGACAAGAAATTTCGTAATTTAGCTGAGGTATGGCTTGGTGCTGGTGATCGTTATGGAGATCACTACAAGTGGAGAAGCCTACGTGCTAGAGGATATGAAGAGGATTCTATTTCAGGACCAGATGATGACTATAAGAAATACATGCAATTCGTTGAATCTATGCCTTACTTTGTTGGAAATCCATTATATCATTGGTCTCATTTAGAAATGAAAAGATATTTTGGAATTGAAGATATCATCAATGAGAAGAATGCAAAGAAAATTTGGGATGCTGCAAATAAGAAGCTTGAAACTCTTACAGCACGTGAAATGATGTATAAGTTTAAAGTGGATACAGTTTGTACAACTGATGATCCAGTTGATAGCCTTGAGTGGCATAAGAAAATGAATGCAGATCCTACTTTAAAGGTACATGTTCGTCCTGCATTCCGTCCTGATAAGGCAATCAATGTGGAATTATCTTGGTTTGCAGATTGGGTAAATCAATTGGCAGGTGTAGTAGGATATCCAATTCAAGAGCTTAAGGATTTAGAAAAGGCCTTAGCTGAAAGAATTGATTTCTTCCACGAAATGGGTTCAAGACTTTCTGACCATGCATTAGATGTAGTTCATTATGCTCCTTGTAGCTATGAGGAAGCAAATAAGGTATTCAAGAAAGGTATGAATCATGAAGCAATCTCTACATTAGAAGAAGATTGGTATAAGGGCTATGTTTTAGTCTTCTTAGGAAAGCAATATCATAAGCATGGTTGGGTTCAACAATATCATATTGGGGCTTTAAGAAATAACTCAAAATCTATGCTTAAGAAAATTGGACCAGATACAGGCTTTGATGCAATAGAAGATCAAAATTATATGGCTAAATTATCAGCTTTACTTGGTGCATTAGATGAAACAGATGAGTTACCTAAAACAATTCTTTACTGCTTAAATCCTCGTGATAATTATGCATTAACTGTTCTTTCTGGATGCTTCCAAAAGGAAGGTGTAAAGGGTCGTGTTCAAGTAGGTACTGCATGGTGGTTCCTAGATCAACAGGATGGTATGAGACAAAATCTTGAAACCTTGATGCAAGTAGGATTAGTTGCTCAATCTGTTGGTATGCTAACAGATTCTCGTAGCTTCCTAGCATATCCACGTCATGAATACTATCGTCGACTACTTTGCCAAATGTTAGGTAATTTAGTTGAATCTGGACAATATCCAGTAGAAGAATTAGATAGATTAGGCAAAATTGTAGAAGATGTTTGCTACAATAATGCAAAAGAATTCTTTGGATTTTAATAGGATTTAGCCACCAATTTGGTGGCTAATTTCTTTATTTAAGGAGGAAATAAAATGGATGTTCAAGAATTTTTAGAAGCATACAAAAATATGATGAAGATAACAGAACACAAGGATAATTTTATTATTGCACTTCCAACCTTTCATCCCTTTACATCAGATTGTCTTCAAATATGCTTCATAACTCTTCCAGATGGAAGAGTGAAACTTACGGATTGCGGGATAACCTTAGAGTATTTAGAGGAAGTGTATCTTACTCTAACTCCATATAAGGAAAAAGTAAATCGTATTTTAGAGCGGTTTAGTTGTAAAATTGAAGATGGAGTATTAGCTTGTGAACTTCCTACTGGATCAGGAAGTCAAGTAAGAAGCTGGGTAGGAAACTTTATAGAGGCAATAGCGTTAATTGCGAATATTGATATATAATAGAAATTTCCTAAGATTTATCTTAGGACTTTTTATTTTTTGTATTTTAGTGTATAATATTGCATATGTGAGGTTTTTTATGGAACAGGATAGACATTTAAAGGAAATACATACAGAAAAAGAAAACGAAAAAAGGAATTCCATTTGGAATCTTTTTTGGAAAAATAATTTGATTTATTGTATCATTGGCGCTGTTTCCTTTGTTTGCTTTTTGATTATCTTTTTTCTTTTAAAGGATTTTACATATTTATGGATTAGTATTGCAGTTCCTGCTCTAATGGCATTGTGGGTGGGATTAGATGCTGTTCGATATTTTATTAAGAAAAAGCAAACAGAAAAAAAGGAGGTTGATCAGGATGCTAAAGAAATTTAATATACTTCATATTGTTTTGTTAGTTCTAGATATTGCAGTAATTCCAATTGTTGGATTTGTGCAAGGCTTTGAAACACCTGCAACCTTTATTGCAACATTGGCTACGGTTCTTTTAGCTCATCCGTTAATCTATTTAATTCTTATGCTGGTAAAAACTGCTGCAATCATAGATTATGAGGAACCAAGATTTATGCCATTGTGTATGGTATTAACGATATTATTAGGGTGTTTGATTTGGTATTGCTTTTTCCATCTCACCTTTGTTTTTACAGATACAATTGGATTATGGTATGCACTTGTGCTGTTAGCTTTCGCAATACCATATATCATATATAAGATTATTACGTTTATTAGTGAAAAAAGAAAAAAGAATTCTAACGGACCTAAAATTATAAAAAATAAGTAGGGAGGGATTGTTATGAAAGAGTATAATCATATTGAAATAGAAAAGAAGTGGCAGGAGTATTGGGAGAAAAACAATACTTTTGTGACAAATACAAGAGATTTTTCAAAACCAAAATTTTATGCATTAGATATGTTTCCTTATCCATCTGGACAAGGACTTCATGTAGGACATCCAGAAGGATATACTGCAACAGATATTGTTTGTCGTAAAAAAAGAATGGAAGGCTATAATGTTCTTCATCCAATGGGATGGGATGCCTTTGGTTTGCCAGCAGAGCAATTCGCAATTACAACAGGTCATCATCCAGAGGAATTTACAAAGGAAAACATTAAGAATTTCACAAGACAGCTAAAAATGTTAGGTTTTTCTTATGACTGGACAAAAGAGATTTCTACCTGTGATCCAAAATATTATAAATGGACACAATGGATTTTTAAGCAGCTTTATAAGGATGGTCTTGCTAAACAGGTTGAAATGCCTGTCAATTGGTGTGAGGCTTTGGGAACTGTTTTAGCAAATGATGAAGTCATTGATGGTAAAAGTGAACGTGGTGGTTACCCTGTTGTTCGTAAGAATATGAAGCAATGGGTATTAGATATTCCGAAATATGCAGAACGCTTGTTAGAGGGATTGGAAGAATTAAACTGGCCATCCTCTACAAAGGAAATGCAAAAAAATTGGATAGGAAAATCTATTGGAGCACATGTCGATTTCAAGGTTGCTAATACAGAATATCAGTTTACAGTTTTCACAACGCGCTGTGATACACTTTTTGGTGCAACCTACTGCGTTTTATCTCCAGAGCATGACCTAGTGAATCGCATTACAACAGAACAACAAAAGCCATATATTCAGGCTTATCAAAAGTTGTGTAGTACGAAGAGTGAATTGGAGCGTACAGAATTAAATAAAGAAAAGACAGGAGTATTTACAGGTGCTTATGCTATCAATCCTGTAAATCAAAAGGCAATTCCTATTTGGATTTCTGATTATGTCCTTGCCAATTATGGAACAGGAGCTATCATGGCAGTTCCAGCACATGATGAAAGAGATTATGCCTTTGCCAAGAAATTTAATCTTGAAATTATACCTGTTCTTGAGGGTGGAAATATTGAAGAAGCAGCTTATACTGAGGATGGACTTCATATAAATTCAGGATTCTTGAATGGATTAAATAAAGAAGATGCTATTGAAAAAATGATTGCATGGCTAGAAGAGCATAAGTGTGGTTCTAAGCAAATCTCTTATCGTTTAAGAGAATGGATTTTTGCTCGTCAAAGATATTGGGGAGAACCAATTCCTGTTGTTCATTATGAGGATGGAACAAGTGAAGCACTAGATGATGCAGATTTACCACTTGTTTTACCTGTAATGGATGATTATAAGCCAAAGAAGAGCGGGACAGCTCCACTCGAGAATGCTACAGATTGGGTACATACAACCTACCATGGAAAGCCTTGCGTTCGTGAGACAAATACAATGCCTGGTTCAGCAGCTTCCAGCTGGTATTTTATGCGGTATATTGATCCAAATAATGACAAGACTTTTGCTGATCCTGAGCTATTAAAGCACTGGCTTCCAGTAGATTTATATTTAGGTGGTTCTGAACATGCTGTTGGACACTTGTTATATTCTAGATTCTGGACAAATTATTTATATGATAAAGGAATAGTTCCAGTAAAAGAACCTTTCCAAAGATTGTTCCATCAGGGAATGATTTTAGGAGAAAACAATGAAAAGATGAGTAAATCTAGAGGAAATGTTGTGAATCCAGATGATGTTGCAAAGGAATATGGTGCGGATACATTACGCCTTTATGAAATGTTTATGGGACCGCTTGAAGCCTCATTACCATGGAGTAGTAAAGGGCTAGAAGGTGCACGTAAATTCTTAGACAGAGTATGGAGATTATATCATCAGGAGGAATATACCTCTAAGTTTAGTAATACAAACACAGGTGAACTAGACAAAGTCTTCCACAAGACTGTGAAGAAAGTTACTACGGACTATGACAATTTAGGATTTAATACTGCGATTGCTCAAATGATGACGTTCATCAATGAAGTCTATAAAGCAGAGTCTATTTATTATCCATATATGGAAAGCTTTGTAAAGCTTCTTTATCCAATCTGTCCTCATTTTGGGGAAGAGCTTTGGAGTGATTTGGGTCATAATACAACAATCACTTATGAAGCATGGCCAACCTATGATGAATCTAAGCTAGCAGCAGATGTGATTTCTTTAGTGGTTCAAGTGAATGGAAAGCTTAGAGATAAGCTAGAAGTAGCTCTAGATACCTCTAAAGAAGATATACTTTCTGCAGCCTTGAATTTGAATAAAATTAAAGGAATGCTTGAAGGTCATGAGGTTATAAAAACTATCTATGTGCCAAATCGATTAGTTAATATTGTAATGAAATAAAAGTTTTATTAGTCAAGCTATAGGAGTTGTAGAAATAAATGATACAGTGGTTATTTTTTGATTTGGGTTCAACATTAATAGATGAAACGGATTGTGAAAAGGATCGGTTTACTGATTTGTTAAACCAATCAAAGGGTCTAACAAAAGAAGATTTAATAGAGAAGTATAGAGAATATATTTCTAAGAATAAATCTCCTTACAAGGCAATTGTAAAGGAACTCGATTTAAAACCAAAAGAGTGGCCTAATCATTTGGAAAAAATTTATTCAGATGTTCCTTTTGTTTTGGAACAGCTTATACAAAAATACCATTTAGGAATTATAGCCAATCAGAGCTTCGGAACAGAGAAGCGCTTAGAACAATATGGGTTAAGAAAATATTTTGATGTTGTGATTTCCTCATCAGAAGTAGGATACTCTAAGCCCAATCCTGAAATTTTCAAGATGGCTTTGTCCTCTGCTGGATGTCTTCCAGAACAGGCAGTTATGATTGGGGATAGACTAGACAATGATATTGAACCAGCAGCCAAATTGAAAATGCATACAATTTGGGTAAAACAAGGAATATTTCAAGACGCAAATATAACGTCTATAGAAGATAAACCGGAGATTATAATCAAACATATTTCTGAAATTTTAAACGTTTTGTAGAATACGTATAGGAAGCGAATATTCGCTTCCTATGTTTGTGGAAAAGAGGTGAAGTTCAAATGAAGAAGATAGGATTAAGAACAATAAAAACAGCAATTTGTGTGTTTTGCTGCCTACTTGTATTTATTCTTTTAAAGTTATTTGAATATATTCCAGGAGTTCCTGATGGCTTTGCCTTTTCATGGTATAATCCCTTTTTTGCAGGGATTGCAACAGCATATTCAGTTCATGCTAGTAAAAGTGCAAGCTTAAATCAGGCTAAAAACCGCTGTGTAGCTTCAATTATTGGTGGAGGTATTGGAATCCTTCTCATTACAATTTATGAATTATGTGGTGGTCATTGGCCAAATCTTCAATCTGTCAGCTTGGAAAGTTTGAACTTTATCCTTCCTTATATTTTGATTTCTATTTGTACAATTGCAGTTGTAGTAACGGGAGTTTCCTTGAAGCAACAACAGGCAGTATTCGTTTCTATTTTAACCTTTCTTTCAGTAACCGTTAATCCAAATATCAATGTAGGGTATTGGCAATGGCAATTTGGACTAAATCGAATTTTATCTACAATTATTGGAGTTCTTATTGCTTTAGGTGTCAATTTATTCCGTCTGCCTCATCGCTTCAGCAACAAAAATGTGTTGTTTTGTGTAGGAATAGATGGAATGCTTTTAAAGGACGATGATCGGTTTAAGGGGTTTATGCAATATAAAATGAATTATCTCAATCGCATTGGAGCGAACGTAACCTTGTTTACTACGAGAACTCCAACAACCTTTATGCCACTATTAGAGGATGTGAAAATCACACATCCAGTCATTTGTATGTCTGGGGCAGCACTTTATGATGCGGTCAACCATGAATATCTGGCTGTTGAGGAAATTGATATAGATACTTCTAAAAAAATCCAGAAGCTCTGCAAACAAAATCACATTTCTCCTTTTATCAATCAAATTCAAGACGATGTGTTGTTTACATATAATGAAAGTCTTGATAATGAGGGAGAAAGAATTTACGCAAGGAGTAAAAAGAATGCTGCCTTTTGTAGCTATGTGCCTGGTCCTGCACCAGAAAAAGATGTAATTTATTTTTTAATTGTTGAACCAGAAGAAGTTTGTATGCAATTGATTCAGGAAATACAGAATAATGCAGAGATTTTCTCAAAGGTATCGATTTTGGTATATGATGTTTTTGAACCAGGTCAGGCAGAAAATATGAAATATGTAAAGATATATAGTAAGCAAATAGAAGAACTACAGATTTTGCATACGTATTGTGAAAAAGAGAATTTGGATATTGTTGGGCTTTCCTCTTCTACACATTCAAGACATTTACTTAAGAATAGTCAGTATAAGGTGGCATTATCTAGTGTTGCAGAAGGAATTGAGGAGGAATGCTTCAGTGTAGTTTCTAATGACGCGCCAGAATGCTTATTTAAAGAAGTCCAAAAAATATATCATTATAATTTAGGTAAATATGGAAAAAATTAGCATTTATGTGGTATAATACATAATGC
>CAMWSQ010000038.1 GCA_947177025.1 uncultured Mollicutes bacterium
GGATACAAGATCATGAACCAAGGATTTTCTTTTATGAAATCGTTACGATCCTTAATTGATTTATTAAATATAAATCTGTTCTTTAGAAATTTACGAAATGTAGGTTCACTACTTGTACTTATTTTTTGTTTTAGTATTCTCAAACTATTTCTGTAGCCATTTTTTCGTTCTGAGTTTTTTTCTTCCACAAGAACACTTCTAATGAAATGATAAGACCTTATATCTTTATTAAGTTCTTTATATTCTTTACTATTTATAACTTCTGTATTATTAACTTCTGTTTCAAGTAGTTTCTCTATCACATAATCAACTGTTGCTTTGGCTCTAAAACAATATTTTTTTCTTCTTCCGATAGCAAGGCTAACAAATCTTTAAGTGGTAGATTTGTTAGTAAATTTGTTACAAAAAAAATTCTTTTAACATTAGAAAAACATGATTTACCGTTTAAAAAGTCTTTAATCAAATTAATTACTGCTGTAGTTTTTCCGAATCCTGTGGGAGGATCAAGCAAAAATAATCCTCGATTATTATTTACTATTATCTTTTCTAAAGTTTTGTCCATGCTTTCACTCTCCCCAATCCAGAAATTGACATTATTTGAGAAAATTATATCATTTTTTCATTATAATTTAAAGTTTATTCTATCAACAAATAAAAATAGTTTGATGAATATATCAATCATTCATCAAACTATTTAATAATTTTATTAATTTATCATTATCTTTTTTATAGTATGCCTCATCCATAGAGTAGAAAATTTTTATCAACTTATCTATTTTTTTATTTTCTAAGTCATTCATAGCAGATATATATTCTATAGTATTATTAATTAATGCAACAGGTAAATTTATATTTTTTAAACCTGGCAATAATAATTGTAAAACAAATTCACAATTATTGGCCATAAACTTTGCCTGATGCAATCTTTTCTTTTGGTTTAATTTTTCTGAATGTTTTATTGGTTTATTATCAATAATCTTTTCTAATGCTTTAATAATTAATTCTTTTGCTTCGTCAGTCATTGCTTGATCCCTTTTCTATAAATTTATAAATTATATTTCATTTATAGCATAATTCGTGCTCTTTTTCAATATCGCACAAAAATGAAAATAAGAATCTTAGATCAGTTTTGATTCTTTATCCAGTTAAGTTGAGTACTACATGTGTATGATAATTTGTGTAGTGTGGAACATCTTCTACATTACAAGTCTGAACTACCTGATTGCATTGTTGATAAGTTGGAGCTGTTGTAGGACATCCATCGTTTCCTCCACATCCGCAAGAATTAAAATTCGTGCCTGTGAAATTCATATTTTTATTTACCTCCTCACATTTAATATATGAATCTTAAATTTAAGTGAATAGGCAAAAAAGAAAAAGGTAATGCGTTATGCAATTACCTTTGTTCGAGTTTTAATTTTGGCAAGTGGTTTATATTTTGCATCTTCTGTAAGTATTACTTCTTTGATATCATCTGCCTCTATAAAACCTGATTTTGGATTCTTTACAGAATCAATAGATCCATGAATTGTAGCTTCTACATCAGAATATTCAAAGGATAAATCTGTATCTACCATTTCACAATCAATTAGCTTTAAATTCTTGCAGTAGCATAAAGGCTGAGTTCCAATAATTTTACAGTTAATTAAAGTTAAATTTTCAGAATACCAAGCTAGATATTCTCCCTGAACTATAGAATTTCTTACTGTAACATTTCTGGAATGCCAGAATGCATCCTTTGTCTTTAAGGTAGAATTTTCGATGACCATATTTTCTACATACTGAAAGGAATACTTCCCTGTAAAATTCATATCCTTTAAACAAAGATGCTTTGCTTCAAAAAATAAGTATTCTCCCTGAACCTGAATATGCTCTGCAGTAATATGATGAGATCTCCATCCAAATTCAGGAGATATAATCTCTGTATTTAGCATTTGAATATATCCACATTCTCTTAAGGCTTTAATTCCTAATAAATGAGAATTCTGGATTTTTACATGAGTTGTATACCATAAAGCTGCACGACAGTTTTCCGTCATAGTTACTTCATTAAGGCATACGTCATCATCATGCCATAAGGGATATCTCAAATCCATATAGCATTGATGTAGTTCAATTTGTTTTGCTTCCTTTAATGCAGATTCTCCGTCCTCTTCTCCTTCAAATCTGCAATTCTTTATTACCGTTTTTGAAATGCCATATAAGGCTCTTTCTTCTCCAAAACGTTTATCTATAATTTCATTCATAAACATCATCTCCATATATAAAAAAGGATTACATGAATCCTTTTTTCTTTTATCTGTCACTTCTTGCAGCGATATAGGCTAATAGGCGTACAATCTCAATATAAATATAAACTATACTAACCAATAATCCTAAAGCAACGCTCCATTCTGCATCCTTGCTGGCTCCCATAGAAACAACCGCATTTGCTTCTGAAAAATTTAAAGCTAATGTAATCACTCCATAGAATACGAGGAACACCTCTACACCTATCATAATTCCTAAATAATCTCCATAAGGAATAAATAAGGAAAATAAGCTAACCATTAAAATAATTGCAAGAGCTCCAAGAGTTAAGCCAAAGCAAATAGAACGGAATTTACTTCCTACACGGATAACTCCTGTTGCAAATAAAGTCAGCATCACAGCGAATAAGACAATCGTTGAGAATACAGCAGTTGCAACTACACCTGGAACAAATGCTTCCACAATTGCTGATAGGCTTCCTAAGAACAATCCTTCGCAGATTGCATAAATGACGGAAGCATATTTTGCCTTCCGCTCAGAAGACCTTCCTACAATTACTGCAATAAAACCAACAATACTTGAAATCACTAATGTAACGATAAATACCATTGCATTGTTTACTATAATAGTTGGTAATGCAAAAGCTACTACTGAAGCAATCAGTACAGAAATTAAAAGTAAAATTACTGTTTTAACCGTAATCCCCTTATAGGTAGCACGGTCTACATCATCATAAACAGCCTCTCCTGTTTGAATATTTGAAAATAACGGACTTTGTTTCACTTAAAATATCCTCCTTAAATACGATTCTCATTATATCATATCCCGTTTTATTACACAAGATACGGTAAATATTTCACATAAAATCACACAACTTTACGCAAATGCGAAAAGTCCAACGGCTTCTTCAGGATCCTCTTCTGGTAAATCTCCAAAGGAATGCATCAATTCAAAAAGCTCAAACAAGGACATACTTAATCTTGTTCTTGCCTGAATATCCTTCTTAGAGGTAAAGAGCTTTTCTTCTCTTTTCTTTACAAGATCCTCGGCAATACTTTCTCCTAAGGAATCAACTGCAGCAAATGGAATTCTTAAGGCACCATTTTCTACCTCAAACACTGTTGCTGAAGATTTCATAATATCTACAGGTAAAAACTTAATGCCTCTAGATGTCATTTCCAAAGCAACCTGTAATGCTGTATATTTATCATCATCTGTAGCTGTACGGTCTGGTTTATTCATAATTTCTTCCATAGCAGCCTTAATTGCCATTTTACCACCAAGATAAGCAGAAACCACATGTCCCTTCGCACGCTTAGAAAACCAAGCACTATAGAATAATGCCGGAGCATTCACCTTAAACCATGCAATACGTAAAGCCATCAAAACATAGGCTGTTGCGTGAGCCTTAGGGAACATATACTTAATTCTTTCACAGGACCAGATGTACCATGCAGGAACCTTCTTTTCTTCCATTTGGGCTTTATATTTTGCCCAGGTTTGTTGGTCCTTAGAAACCTTTCCCTTACGAACAAACTCCATGATCTTGAAGGCAGCCAAAGGCTCTAATCCAAAATGAAGTAAATCCACCATGATATCATCACGACAACCAATGATATCCTTAAATTCGATTTTACCAAATTCCGTTGACCCTGCTACTAAATCCTGCGCATTTGTATTCCAAACATCAGTACCATGGGATAGACCTGAAATCTTAACCAGCTGTGCAAAAGTTTTTGGCAAGGTTTCTACAAGCATTTGTCTAACAAAGTTTGTTCCAAATTCAGGAACTGCATAGGAAGCAACCTTACTGCCAATTTCTGATTCCTGAACTCCAATGACATCTGTTGAAGAAAACAATCTGTAAATATTTTTATCATCAATCGGAATATCCTGTGGATCAGAGAATGGGAAATCCTCCTGATGCTTATGCACATAATCCATAAAATATTTAATTAAGGTTGGATCATCGTGTCCTAGAACATCTAGCTTTAATAGATTGTTCTCAAAGGAGTGATAATCATAATGGGTTGTTCTCCAGCTGCTATCTGTATTATCAGCAGGATACTGAACTGGTGTAACATCATAAATATCCACATAATGCGGAACAACTACAATTCCACCCGGATGTTGTCCTGTAGAACGTTTGATACCAACCAAGTAGGTTGCAAGGCGTTCCATTTCACAGGAACGAAGGGTAATATTTTTTCTTTCACAATACCCCTTTACGTAACCATAGGCATTCTTGTCAGCAATTGTACCAACAGTACCTGCACGGAAGGCATTTTCGGCACCAAATACTTCTCTGATATATTCATGAGCAGTAGCTTGATATTCTCCAGAGAAATTTAAATCGATATCTGGAACCTTATCGCCATCAAAGCCTAGGAAGGTTTCAAATGGAATATCATGACCATCCTTAGTTAGTGGTTCTCCACATACTGGACATACTGCATCTGGTAAATCATAGCCTGAATCTACAGATCTTAAAACAGATTGGAATGGTTTTTCTAAATCACTTAAGCCAAATTCCTCAAGCTCATCATCACGCATTCTGAAGGTGTGAAATTTACACTTCTTACAACGGTAATGTGGAGATAGAGGATTAATTTCTGTAATCTTCATCATTGTAGCAACTAAGGATGAACCTACAGAACCACGAGAACCAACTAGATACCCATCACTTAAGGACTTCAGTACCATTAAATGCGAAATATAATAAACAGATGCATATCCATTGGAAATAATAGAATTCAGCTCTCGATCAATTCTTCTTTGAACAATCAGATGAGGATGTTCTCCATAATACAGATTTACATTTTTAGCAACAATACGCTTTACCTCCTCTGTAATGGATGGAATATGTAAGAACGTATCCTTAAATTCATCATCTCTAGGAGCAAACATATCCTTCTTGAATGCTGGGAATTTCTCAATCTTATCTGCAATCAAATTCGTATTTTTTACAACAATATCATATGCCAAGTCTTCCCCTAAAAATGCAAACTCAGAAAGCATTTCTTCAGTTGTACGCAAATGCATATCTGGAGCTTCATTGTAATTTGCTAGAGGATGCTGTCCCCCACCAACCTGTGGAGATGCAATTAAAATATCTCTATACTTCTTTAGGCTTGGACGTAAATAATGACAATCTGATGTTGCAACAACAACTTTATTCATACGCTGTGCAGCATCCATAATTCTTAAGATAATATCCTGAACTCTTTCTTCACCATTTGGCATATCCTCAAACAACTGACGATAGGCAGTAGGTGGCTGAACCTCTATGTAATCACAATAGGAAATAGCTTCTTCTAGCTCCTCTACACTTCGATTTAAAGCAAGCTCGAATACTTCTCCATTTACACAGGAGGAGCCTAAAAGAATACCTTCTCTGTGTGCATCAATCACAGATTTTAAAGCCTTAGCACTTCCACAGAAATGCGTTGTTAAAGCATCAGATAAAATCTTATACATATTTTTATAGCCAACTGGATTCATCGCAAGCATCGTAATATGTGTTGGAATCAAATGCTTCCAATGCTCATTAGGATCAATTAAAGAATTGATATCCTTATAATTATAAATATTTCTCTTAAATAAATCACTTAGCATCTGAACAAAGCATAATGCCGTAACACGAGTATCATCTGTTGCACGGTGATGCTGCTCCTGTTTTACTTTAAAGTATTTGGATAAGGATTTCAAATTGAAGGTTTTTACCTCTGTACCATATCCTGCACGGAATAGATTCAATGTATCAATTACAGGAAGCATTTCATATCCCATATGATATTTCTTTACATCTCTGTAAATCATACCAACATCAAAGGTAGCGTTATGAGCAACCAAAATAGAATCCTTACAGAATTCCATGAATTTTGGAAGGATTTCCTGAATGCTTAAGGCATCCTTGACCATATCATCTGTGATATGGGTAATTCCTACAATCTTTTCAGGGATCGGACATCCTGGATTTACAAATACCTCAAAGGTATCAATGATACCACCCTGATATACCTTATGGGCTGCAATTTCAATAATTTCATCATAGGTTTGAGAAAGACCCGTTGTTTCAATATCAAAAACAACATAGGTAGCATCCTTTAATTCAATGTCTCTTTCATCTAAGGTAATGAAATACTTTTCATCATTGATATAATTTAATTCCACACCATAAATTGGTTTGAAATCTGGATATTTTTCTAAAGCATGAGCAATATCTGGAACGCTGTATAAACCATTATGATCCGTAAACGCCATTGCATTCCATCCCCAGGCAATTGCCTGATTGATATAATCTGCAGGCTCTGTTAATCCATCCAAATTGCTCATTTTCGTATGGGCATGTAATTCAACACGCTTTACAGGAGCATTATCCTCTACCTGCTCTGCTTCCTTTTTCCCTAAGTAAACAATTGATGTTGCATTTAAAACAACCTGCTTAGCATAAGAATCATACTCAGCTTTACCCGTAATCTTTAATCTGGAATCTACGACCATATCTCTTTCAAAGAGTTCCTTTTCTGTATCTGTACGAAGCCATTTCTTTACTAGAATAGAGTCTGATTCATCAGTAACCTTAATCGTAGCTAAAGAAGATTTTGTCTTTGGAAAGCTTCTGATCTCAATTCCAAAAATATAAGCATCAATTGTAAAAATACAAGGTCCTTTTGTATTTTGATAAATAGATATGTCATTTAAGGAATTTGGAATATCCTGAATTAAGGCAATATCTGTAGGAGCCTGTTGTTTTACATATTTCTTTTCGTTTTGAATCTGAGTGTTAATCTTTTGAATACTTTCTGCTTCCTGCTTTTGTTTTACAAGAGTATCCTCAATTTCCTTTTGTAAGGCATCAAGCTCTGCCTGAACACTCTTCTGTTCATCTTTAACTAAAGCTACTTTCATAGGAAGACCAAAATCCTGAAATTTCTTTTCAATTGGAGAAAGCAAGTCCTCTACTCCAGCAGCATCACAGGGTATAGTAAAAAGGAGCTGCTGATTTTCTATTCTGCATTCCTTTGCATCAAAAACAGAAAACCTTGGAGATTCTTCCTTTAAAGCATCTAAAATAGCAGCTGTGTAAACAGAATACTCCTCATCAGATAAACGAATATTAGCATATTCAATTTCAAATGTAACCTTTAAACCAATGGCTTGGAATTCTTCTTTTAATGTTGCTTCCAATGCCTGATATTTATCATAAGCTAAGGCATCCTCTATCCCTATACATAGATGAGCCTTTTTAGACTTTTTATGATATACTACCTTTTCTATAGAAAACTCAGAGGAAATTATCTCTTTCGTTTTTATCACTTCTTCTAGCTTCATACTTCCCTCCTAATACTATTCCCTTCTTATAACGACCTTTATAACATGTCTGAATGTTATAATCGTATAAATTAAAGGCAATGCTAATGCAAAATAAATTAAAATACCAAAATCAAATAAATACGCAAAGAAAGAACCAATCAGGAATACACACGCATCATAGAAGCAGAATTTTGCACGTACTCCTTTACTGATGCTTGGATTAATTGCAATGGATAAGATATAACAGAAAAATACACAAATCAAATAATAAACGAAAAGTGAGATTGTCTCTTGTATAAAAGAATAGGACTGAAAGAAAACTTTAGATGAATCTAAAATCTCATTTAATAAAATCTTAAAATGATAGGTGTCTGTTGGATTGTTTGTGGAAATCTCTTTAAAATTAAAATTAGAACAATGGGTATTGGAATAAGAAAGTTCAGAAACACGGAACGAACTGAAATATACAGTTGCAGCTTCTTCATATAACACAATCGTTATCGTATCTAGCTTTAAATTGAGTTTTTCTTCTTTAGGAAGAACAATAAGCTTATATCCTGATCCGTCTGTTTCAAAGCTTTCTCCTGTTATCTTGTGAGCTTCTGCATTGTAGCTTGTTTCTTTTGCTCCCAAAGGAACAAGATTAGAAACAATACTTAGACCTGCACTTTCATCAAATGCTGGTGAAGTATAGCTCCTTATCCCTAACATAGTTAAACTCAAGACAAAGAAAAGGAAAACAGTTAAAATAACAATTCCAGCGTGATCTTTATTATATTTTCCAATAAATCTCGGATGACAGATGCAATCCTTTATTCTTTCAAACATATTTTAAAACCTCACATTATTTTTATTATACCAAAAAACAACAATTATTACCACTAAGAATAAAAATTTGTTATAATATTTATGGTGATACAATGAATTCTATAAAGCATTACAACACTCTAACAGAGTATTATCAAAAAAAATATCAAACAAAAGTTGCAAAAATTGCTCTGAATGCCAATTTCACATGTCCCAACCGAGATGGAACAAAGGGCTTTGGAGGCTGCACATATTGTTCCAAGATGGGCAGTGGAGATACTGCTGGCAATCCAATGCATTCTATTGCCCAGCAATTTACAGAAATGAAACAGGTTCTTACAAAGAAATGGCCCAATGCAGCCTTTATTCCTTACCTACAGGCATATTCTAATACCTATGCTCCTTTAGAACAATTAAAGGAACTATATGAAGGAATTCTTTCCTTAGATGAAAATATCATTGGACTTGCTATTGCAACTCGTCCTGACTGCTTTACAGATGAGCTTTATGCCTATTTAGAAAAATTGAATCAAAGAATCCCCTTAACCATTGAGCTAGGACTTCAAAGCTCTAATGAAGAAACTGCCAGAAAAATCAATCGTTGCTGTAGTAATGCAGAATTTATAGATTGCGTAAATCATTTAAGAAAAAGGAATATTGAAGTAGTTGCTCATATTATCAATGGTCTTCCTAATGAAACGGAAGCTGATATGCTCCAAACCATTGATTTTATAAATGCATTAGATATACAGGGAATTAAAATTCATAGTCTTCTTCTTTTAAAAAATACCGTTCTTTATGAATCCTATCAGAAAAATCCATTTCCAATCCAATCCTTAGAAGACTATGTTTCCATTACAGTAAAGCAAATTACTAGATTAAAACCCTCTATTATTATTCACCGTTTGGCAGCAGATGGAATTGCAGAGGATATAGTTCTTCCAAAATGGCCATTAAAAAAGCTTGTCGTTATGAATGAAATCGACAAGCGAATGCGCAAATTAAATATCTATCAAGGGGATGACTTTAGATAATCCAGCCATCATCACTAATCAGATATTTTCCTTTAAATATAGTTTGATAAAGTTCTTCTGCCAAGAATGGACAAACTGGATAAAGGAATTTTAACAGGATTAACCCTTGATGCTGAGTAACTGTACTATTCCACAGAGTTTCCTTGAAAAACTGAATCAGAGTTTCAACATATTGGAAGGAATCCTTTTCTTTTAAATATCCTTGCATCGATTGAACAAATTGTTCAAACTGTGCCTTTAATGTATCTGTCTTGCCATGAGACTTATAGAAAAATTCCTCTATACTTCTCATCAGGTTTTTCATACTCAAAAGCTCAGGCTCATTAAAAATGAAATCCTGATTCAATGGTTTACTTAAGAAATACATTCTACAAGCATCACTGGAGTATTTGTTAAGAATACTTTTAAAATTCAAAAGATTATTATTTGCTCGAGATATTTTATGATATTCCTCATCAAATGTAGGCTGTATCAGCTGAACCGTTTTATATAAAGAAGGTAATTTTACCTTCTTTTCTTTTTCTATCACAGAAATGATACAAAGAGGAACAAAAATTGCTTCATAAATTTCATCTGCTGGAATAGAAAGAAGCTCAATACCATTCCATGCTTTAAAATACTGTACCGCATCATTCGAAAAAATGGATGTACTAGCTCCAATTTTATCATACAAAACAGAAAGAAATGGCAGCATGGCTGTAGAAAATATATGATTAATACTTCCAGGCATCATATTCCCTGGAACATCTATATCATCGGATAGGATAGGTCTGAATTTAGAAGATAAAACAAAAGGCAAATTCTTTTTTAAGGAATGCAATCGTTCATCAATATCCATAAAAAATGGCAGTAATGCACCAAAGCTATCTAAAGAGGATAAAAGAATCTTATCTTTACTATAATATGCCTCAAAGGTTCCAATCTCCGCATTACTGAACTGTTCCATAATTAAGCTTCTTCCCTGTTCTACTGGGATTCCATTTAAGAAATCACTTTCTATGAATACACCATTTTGTACGACATCAATGATGGGAAGACTTTCCTCCTGTGCTGTAATCCGGTCCATAGGATTTCTATAAGGATTTGCAATATAGATTGGGCAATCATACTTCACGCTTAAAAAGATAGGAATCTTTTTTCCTGTTAAAGGATTTATTGCATAGTTTCCTGTGAAAACTCCAAAATCATTTGTATTATCATCTGATAAATATAATTCGATTGCAGAATACTCCTCATATCGTGTGTATTCTGTAAAATCTATATAATCTGGATGGATTGCAATAAAGGAAATTCCTCCAAGGTATTCTGGTTCCTTAAAGGTATATTCCAGCCTTGCCCCATTCGTAACAGAAAATGGAATCGTCAGGCTGTTTGTCGGCTTCAGCATTTGATTAAGCTTCTCTTTAAATACTTCAGTAGAATTGAGTTCTTTGATTTTTTCTATAATATCTTCTTTAAGCTCAGAAATATCTAAATAAAATGCTTTTATCTTGTTGGGATATAAATTCTTTTTATAGAAATAATCATCGACGACCTTCTTTCCAGATTTGTCCTGATAGACATCAATCCAGTCATATTTTATATATCCTCTTTCATATAACTCAATAAATGCCAATTGTAAGGAGGCAACAAATTCCTCATGCTTTAGATCAATTGTTTTTTGATCATCTATTCCAATGCCCAGTTCCAGCATTTCTTCTTCAAAAATCAAGGAAATGTCATCATTGTTCATGTTACTGTGACGTTTATTTTCCATATAAGCAGATAAGCCTAAGGAATCAAAGCCTGTAGGAAATAATACATTATATCCTGCCATACGTTGCTGACGGGAAAAGAAATCTCCCACCAATAGAGGTCTTACATGAAGATCCTGAAAACCAAATAAGTTGGTTTTTGGAAATGAAGAAAAAAGATAAGACTTTGGCTTAATTCTGTCATTTTCCACTCTGAAATTTTTACTTTTTTGCCATTCAGAAACCCAATACTGGTTATCATTTTTCATGTGCACACCTCCTTCATAGAAAAGAAAAAGCTGCATTATGCAGCTGAATTCTTACTTTTGTAATTCTTCAATATAGGCTACAAGGTCGCCTACTGTAGATATTGCTTCAGCCTTAGTGTCATCAATTTCTACACCAAACTCATCTTCGATATCCATAACAATTTCAACAGCATCTAAGCTATCAGCCCCTAAATCATCCTTTAAGGAAGCTTCTAAAGTAACCTTTGATGAATCTACTTTTAATTCTTTAACAATAATTTCTTGAATCTTTTCAAAAACTGACATCTTGTCCTATTCCTCCTAATTGCTATAATTATATCATTATAATTTAAAAATGTAAATACAGAAAAAACACATAAAAAATCACTATCTGCTTAGATAGTGATTTCATTTTATTTAGAATACTGCTTCTTCAGTTTCAACGTCAAATACATGACAATGATTCATATCAAATGCAAGCTTTACTACAGAGCCCTTTGATAAATCATCACGAGCTGGTACAGCTGCGATAATAGAATCTGCTCCAATTGTTGAATAAATATTTGTTTCAGCACCTAAAAGCTCTGCAACATCTACTGTTACTTCAACAATAGAATCTGGATAAGTTTCTAATACAACTGCATCATCATGAATATCTTCTGGACGAATACCTAAAATGATGTCCTTATCTACATAGCCTTTATCTGCAACAACCTTCATTTTTCCTTCTGGAATTGTAACCTTTTGGCTACCATCAGCAGTTGTAAATACACCCTTGCTATTTACTTTACCATGTAAGAAGTTCATTGGAGGTGTTCCAATGAATCCACCTACGAATACATTTGCTGGATGCTCATAAATTTCTTTAGGATTACCAACCTGTTGAATACGTCCATCACGCATAACAACAATTCTTGATGCCATTGTCATAGCCTCGATTTGGTCATGTGTTACATAGATTGTAGTTGAACCTAAGTTACGATGAAGCTTAGTTAACTCACCACGCATTGTTACACGTAGCTTTGCATCTAGGTTAGATAGTGGCTCGTCCATTAAGAATACCTTTGCATTACGAACGATTGCTCTACCTAATGCAACACGCTGATTTTGTCCACCTGATAATTGACGAGGATAACGATCTAGGAACTTTTCAAGACCTAAAATTCTTGCAGCCTCTGCAACTCTTCTTTCAATTTCCTCTCTTGGAACACGACGTAATTGTAAACCAAATGCCATATTGTTATACACTGTCATATGAGGATATAATGCATAAGATTGGAAAACCATCGCAATACCACGATCCTTAGGGTTTACGTTGTTCATTAATTCTCCATCAATGTATAATTCACCACTTGTAATGTCCTCAAGACCAGCAATCATACGTAATGTAGTTGATTTACCACATCCTGATGGACCTACGAAAACGATAAATTCTTTATCCGCAATGTCAAGATTAAAATCAAAAACTGCTTGAACACCATTAGGATAAATTTTGTTAATGTTTTTTAAATTTAATGTTGCCATAAAAATTCTCCTTTTCTTTCATTACCTATATTATAAAG
>CAMWSQ010000039.1 GCA_947177025.1 uncultured Mollicutes bacterium
AGTGTATTAAATTGAAACTTGAACAACTTCATTATAACATAAAGTCAAGAGGTTTAGTAGTCCGCTTTTTATATTTTTTTGTTGAACCAGAGGAATTAGAAATTCCTATCAGCATTAGAATCAGGGCACCTTATATCCTTTGACCTTTATTATAGGTGCCTTTGATTAGATATCGGGCACTTTTTCATATATAAGGTTTGTTAAATATTAATCGAAATAAGTGCCTGGTAATTTTACCAGATTTTTTTGTTTCTAGGAGCCGATGAGTTGCCCGACTCTTAAGGTTCCTGGAACAAGAAAGGAGTTATTATGAATAAAGGTAAAAAAGCATTATTTATTATTTTAAAAATTCTCTTAACCGTTGTGGCTTTGATGGGCGGATTATTAGCATTGACTAATGTCAAACTATCTGGCTTTAACATAGGATCTTGGAAAGTATCTGCAGAAGCAGTTCAAATGCTTGTAGCTACTGCAGGAGATTATCTATATTGGATATATGTTGTAGTTGTAATTTTCATTATCTGGAGGAAATGGATTAAGAGTAAAAAATGAAAGGATAACAATGTCATATCGAATTGAAAAAGCAAAGAAGCTTTTTAACAAAATAAAAATCTTGGAAGAGCAACTAGATCTGAACACAGAGGCTTTGTCTAGCGTCACAGCTGCAAATGGATCCCAAAGTAGTATTGATGAATTTTCTACTAAAATTTCTAGGCTCGAAAAGAAATTGTTAAATGCTCAAAGAAAATGGGAAAGGTATGCAGATGATAACTTAAAGATATCAGACTTATCTGAAGTTTACAAATCCCACTAAAGCAAGCCCTCAATATGAGGACAGGCTTCTAACTGGTAAGCACTCACACTATATATTATCTCCCAATTTACTCAGGGTGCTTACCAGCTAGAAGCTTATTAAGCTTCAAAAATAAATTACAAAAGGAAGGTAAAAAACAAATGAAAAATTTAATTAAGAAGTATGGAATTTCAGAAGAGAAACTCCAGGAAGGCATTGACATTGTAGCAAAGAATTTGGGTCTTATATGTGATGGCAAGGTCATGTTTGCTGTTGCTGAGTTATTAGCTGAAGGAGATATTCAGAAGCCTAAATGCAATAACTTAGAGTTAGAACAAATCATTAAAGAAGCTTTGAAAGACTATAGAGGTAATAACAAAGTTATCGTTTCAACCTCTACAGGTGGAACTATTGAAGTTGAGGACTTCGATGCTAATTCTTTAATTGCTGAGAATGAGGAATTAGAGGATCAAGTCACTAAACTCCAAGAAGAGATAGAAGAATTAGAACATGAACTAGAAAGACTTAAAGAGGAGAATGAAGAATAATGACTCCAAATCAAGCAGAATTCAAACAAGGTATAAAAGAATTAATTGCAGCTAAAATCAATGATGGCAGCATCGAAGAAATTGTTAATAAAAAGATTGAAGAAATGACTAATGATATTGTCAAAAGTGTTATGGGAAATAGAGTAACCTATTATTTGGAAAAGCAAGGTTTGAATCCAGAGAATATACATTTTGGGCATTTTATAGAAATGGCAGAAAAATTGAAACTTCCTATATTTGAGGTAGAGATTTATAATAATCCTTTCATTGAACCTAATACTACCATAACTCATAAATGCTATGAATCAATTAAAGATTTTGATACATCAGGATATGATTTTAAAAGTAACTATTCTTGGAAAAGAATACCAGACATTTTTAAAGGCAGTTTTACTATTTATGCTGATTCTGGAAGCTCAACTAGAAACTATGCTTTTGTGGTAACTGATTTTGCTATTCTGATACACTTGAAATATAATGTTTGGGATTAGTTGAGGTGAGATTGTGGAAACAGTACATTTTACTTATGACCCTAAATTTATTACAATAATGAGCATTCAAAGATGCTTTGAAAAGAAATATCATCCATTAGGAGATATAGCTCTAAATACAGAAATAATGCCTCTTTATAGCAATGATGATAAGTATACAGATAAACTATTTTCTGATTTCATAAAGTTGTTAGAAAAGCACAATACAGATACGATCACATTAGAATTGATAGAAGAGTTTACAGATAATTTAGTCAATCAGCTTAAGACTAAAGACTCATATCTTTTTCTTTATGCTAAGCACAATTATCCTGATGGATTTATCTTTGAAAAAGGTACTGGATATTTAGATGGATGCGGAAATGGTGGACATCAGGATGCAATTATAAGATGGTTGAAACAAACATTTAAGAAATGGGAACCAGAAGAAGAGGAAGCCATTATAAAATTTACCAAAGAAAGATTGTATATATATAATAACTATTTTGATATAGACCAGCTAATTAGAGATAGTGTTAAATATGCAAGTCATTGGTATAGGTAGGTATTAGTATGAGAAAGAGAAAACTATTAAGCGTTGTCATTAGAGATAAAGGCAATAATTTATTAAGTACTAAATACAATTATCATATTCCAAAAGAGCATGTTCCATACTTGCTAATCCAATCGGCTCTAGCAATGATGAACTTTGACAGAACAGAAGCTAAAAAAATAGTCAATGAGCTATGCGACCAAAAAGCTGAAGAAGATCTGGAAGAAGAACTAGAAAAGACAAGACCACTAGAACATGAATTAGATGAAATATTAGAAGCTAATGGAATTGTACCAGGATCTTCAATGAGTATAGATGAATTGAAAGAAAAAGTTTCATTTCCAAATGATGAGGAGTAATGCATATGCGAAAAAATAATGTTAATGTACCAAAGCCACCTAAAAATAGTTCTGTAGAAGAACAAATAGATTTTTATGATAAGCTTATTGAGGAAGGATTAGATCCAGAAGAACTGCGAGTTGTAAAAAGAAGAATTTCTCATATAGATGCTGATTTTGAAGAGTTTTCGGTTTATGCAAAAAAAGAAACGATATTACAATGCATAAAAGAAATGTTAGAAGAATGCTGAAACTGTAATATAGGTGTCAATATATGGATGAATTTGTTGTAGCTTGGTGTGCTGGGTGGTATGCGGTTTTGCAACCACTTCTAATAGTCTTAAAATTAGAAGGTGATATAACATGGGATTGGTGGATAGTATTATTACCAACGATTATAGTAGTTTTATATATATGTTATTGTTTAATTCGTAATCGAAAAGGATAAATGGTTATGAATAAACTAATTGTAAATGGTGATATAGTTTATGTTCTTGAGGTAATTGAAGCTCCTCGAAGCGTAAACCCTAAAGCTTCAAGAAAAGCAAATGAAGTTATCTTTTTTGGATTCAATAAAAGGTTTTATCCAGAACTATATGAAAAGTACAGAAAGGAGCTGTCAGCAGGTGATAAAATATAAATATGTGATTTATGATATTGATGGTGCTTTAATAGATTCCAAAGAAAGTTATGGGATTGTTTATGATAGTTATGATGAAGCAGAAAATCAAGCAACAAAAGAAATCCAGGAAATGATTGATAAAGCTCAGAACCAGCATGAAGATATCTTGGGTCTTGGGCATTATATCAAAGAGGTAGAGGAATCGTGCTAGAGATTATTAAAAAATGGCTCTGGAAGGTTATATCAGGCATTATAGGAGGTATTCAAACATTGCTTATAGTGCTAAGATTCTTTAGTATAATTCAATGTAGCTGGTGGTTGGCATTTTCTCCACTTATTATTATGGGAATAGTGGTATTGATTTTTAGCATTATGAAATTGATTTTCAGGAGGAAAAAAGTATGAAATTTAATGTCTTAAGAATGGGGAATCGTGAGTTTGTAGATATAGGAGATCTAACAACATGTCTCTATAATTTATCCCTTACTAAAAATAAAATGGATAAAGTCACGCTTGCTACAGTAATATCTGCACATGCTTATATAGCTTCTAAATTTGCTGAAAAACAGCCTTCAGAAAAAATGGTATGTGAAATAAGTGTAACAGATGGAATCTTTTTTGACGAGATTGATAGAGTATTTAAGGAGAATAAAAAGCGACTTCCTAAAAATCAGGAATATGGATTCTTCACGGTTGATGAAGAAACATATACAGCTGAGAAGTTTTTTACAGAACAGCAAATCGATCAGTTTAAAACATTACTTGATACTCAATGTGAGGAGATTAAAAAAATATTTGGTGATGCAGTTACTAAAATTAAAATCACACCTGCAGCTATTCCATCAGGACAAAGCAAGAAACAAAAAGAAACTACAGAGTAATATCTGTAGTTTCCATAGAACCACCAATACCAAACTGAAGCAAATGGAGGATGTTGATGTTTCTATGGAAGCTACTAGATATAGTATGCTTCAGTTTTTTACACCTTTTGTAAGAGTAAGCAATAGAAATATTGCTTACTTGAGAGGGTGAATGGTTAAATACCCATATAATTAATTTTCGATGCGTAATAATGCATCTAAATCTACAGAAAGGAGGTATTATCATGGCAAAAAAGGAATTAAAGAAGTATGATGAATCCATTAGGAGATTTATTGATTATAACGGGGATGGATTAGATGAATTCTACAGACCAGCTTTAGAAGGCAGAGGCGCAGAGTTCTATATTAAGTTTTATACACATCTCATAGATTTTAGATTAAAGGAAAAAACAAAGCTGGCTGATTACTATGTTTCTACAAAAGGAATTATGGAACTGTTTAATGTTAAAGAACATCATGGCTTGGATGGTAAAACGACTTATACAGGCTTTGGTAATAATTATTGCAAAAAGACTATACAAAGGAGCCTACAAAAACTTATAAGACTTCGACTGGTATATTATGTCATAGCTCCTAATAAGAGTGATAGAGAGAATCCTGATGAGTTTGAGCCCCATAGGAAAATCGTTGTTGATATGGATGTCGCAAAAGAACTCTTTAATGTATACGAACCTGAAGTGGATCAGTTCATTACTTCATACGCTCAGAAACTAGCTGTAGATGAAGTAGATCATGATGATACACTCCTCACAGAGGAAGCAAAGGATGAACAGTTACAGAAGCTTTATAAGTGGTACTATAAGCAGCTTAAGAAGATAGCACAAAAGAGACCATTTAATTACACAGAAAAAGCACCAGAGAAATACCAGGTATATAAGGAGGCTGGTATAGCACAACACAAGTATTCTAATGCTGATGAGATGATAAGTTACTATAAATATCATACAGCAAAGAAATACACCAAACGAAACCTATTTAAAAAGTACCTACCAACCCATTTACGTGATAAGCAGAAGGAGGCAGATGAGAAGATATCTAAAGGCACCAGTCCTTATGGAATGTTGACTGAAGAGCATATCAAGCGTATCAGAGAATTACCAGTTCCTGAAGCTATGATATATGTAAGGAAGCTGATTGGATATAGTATTCCTTCACCAGAGCTTCAGAAACAGGCTTCTAGAGTCTTTATCAAGGTGGATATAAAAGAACATAAGGTTCTGGAATATGACCTTGATAAAGCTAAGCGGTATTTGGATAATAAGACACAGACAGTCAATTATGAAGAATCCGATAAAGATGCATCTTTCAGAGAGAAGTATAGTACATGGGGATTTGATTTTCTATGATAGAAGTAAAAACAAATTTGGAATGGGTGGTTAAGAATAGCAAAAAAAATGAGGTATAGTATACCTCTT
The DNA here is from genome assembly GCA_947177025.1 of uncultured Mollicutes bacterium. GTDB lineage: Bacteria > Bacillota_I > Bacilli_A > Acholeplasmatales > Anaeroplasmataceae > Pelethenecus. The sequence goes on from CAMWSQ010000039.1 coordinate 5,621, forward strand.
TTCGTGCTTGTATAAAAACTTGAGGTCTTAGGACCTTCTTTTTTTTGACTGTTATATGTAAAATATGTTCCCCTCTTAAAAAAATATGTTCCCCTCTTAAAAAAATATGTCTGTGAATAACTTATAATTTGTCCACCAAAGCTATCCTATATTATATATAGATATAACCCCATGTAATATATATAGTAAGCACGAACTTGTAGTTTTTCTCTTCGTATTATCTATGTTGAAATTTGAGGGGATTATACCCGCCTTTTCAAGTCGGGTTTATTACTTTTGCTGAACGCCAAGCATAGCTTGACTATTGATAGGATTGTTATTTTATTTTTACATTCTTTCTTTTTGTAAGACACCCACCCGCCAACCTACTCTATATTACTTTTTTTCTAGCTTCAGTGTTCATTAGTATTCGTTTGGTGGAACTGCAAAGCTTCGTATCAGCAATCGAGAAAGAGTTTTGTGAGTAGTACTGTATTCGATGCTTGAAATTCTACTAATATTATGGTAGAATTATTTCGTCAAATAAATACGGTCAAAGGATAATGGTACAAGTGCGTACTGTTATCCTTTTTTTGTTGTCTAAAAGCAAAGGAGTTGGAGTATGAAATATCTAGATAAAGCAAATAGCTTCATTAGTATCTATAAAGATACAAGGAATTATATGAACTTAATCAAGGATGATAAAGAGTTCTTTGATGATCTCTTTTACTTGCTCCTGGTCTTTGGAGATTTAACAATGTCAAATAAAGAACTAGGAGAACGATTGAAGCCAAAGGATAGCCCTAAGCCTATTCCTGTATCAACGGTAGAAAAAAGAATCCACAGACTCAAGAAAGCCAAGCTGATTACAGGATGGGAAGAACGAGAAAGGGCAGATGGAAGGTGGATAACTGCAAAAAGACATCTACAGTTAGATCCAGAACTATTTAGCTTTGTTGCTATTAAGGACCAGGAACAAAGGATCTTCACGGCAAGACTCAAAGCTGCAACTATAGACATAGATTCTAAAATGAAGGATTATATACCCTCAAATGCTATTGAAGAAAAACCAGCAGAACCACCGCCACAACCACAAGCCTTTCGTTTAGAGGTGAATTGGAATTGAAAAACGAGATAAGATTATCGAATGAATCCGCAGAATTACTCATAATTAGACATTGTCTGGAGAAAGCATTAGGCTTTATTTATTGTCTTTTAAAACCGTTATTATGGATTCTAAAAAAGATTGCAACTGAAGCTTTTTATATTTGGAATGTCCTTTACGAGATTATATATTCCAAGCGTAAATATTTAAACAAAGTGCTTTTGAGAATTCTAGCACTTGTTGAGGCGGTTATACTAATTATATTTTTAATTCGATATTTCTATAATCATTTATTTGTAAAAAGTCTACTTTGGTGGATGGGAGGTATTGCTGGAGGTTTCGTAGGAATTTATCTAATTCTAATATTATATTACCTGCTTATAGGTAGGGATATATTATATCATCAATATGCAATGCTAACAGAAAAGTATGCTGAAATAGGATTACCGCAGAACGTGAAGTACTGTGGACCTCGAAGAGTTGGAAAGGATACAACATCAATCAGCTTTACATCGATTATAGTACGAATGTTCAAACGTAAAATAAAAGAAGCTTTAAGGCGTATTAGGAAGATTTGTTATATATTCGATTTTGAAAGAGTTCATCTCTGCCTTAGCAATGATTATTATGCTAAATATTTTTACCAACCATCTGAAAAGAAAAGAGAAGAAGATTTTATCAATATTTGTTTGATGCCAAGATGGCATGCGTTCTTAACAGACAGGGCTTTAAAAGACATCGATTATAAGCACTTGATAGAGGAGTATCGAGAATCACTTTCTAACAAAGTCGATTTCAAAAGCAAGTATATGTTTAATGATGGAGTAGAGAAAGAGCATTTTTTGGGTTTGTTAAATGAGTATATGTTTCTTTATGTGAGACTTTATATTGTCAAAAACTTTGTTGTCAGTAATCAGCCAATTTTAGAGGATCCAGAAACAGGATTAATGTCTAAAGTTTATAGTGTGTATTATGAAGCTATCGCAAACAAAAAGGATGTATCACGACTTGAATTGATGCCAGATGGGTCCAAAGTCAATGTAATTTATGAAGAAACGACAACAGCTCCACTTCTTGATTGGACTGTTTCAAATCGAACAGAAGATGATACATGGCTTAACAATATGGATGGTGAAGTAAAAACCATGATTGAGGATCATAAGCTTCGTGATAGCAAAGCTTTCCTCTTTCATCGATATAAGAAATTCTATTGTTTTAGCCAGTGTCATGATGCTCAGAGAACCAACAAGCAAATGAGAGAACTCGATGCATTTTATTTTACGGTCATTCAGCGTTTGGAAATACCAGGAGCAAGGAAAAGAAATGCAGTGTTATCGTTCTTTCAAAAACGTATTGATTCCTATGTAGAAAATAAACAGGTTAAATATGACATGTCAACAAGTGAGGTGATTCACAAAAATCAAAAGCAGTTAGATTATCTGAACAGATTATATCTAGCAACTATGAATGATAAGTACTTGTCTAGAATCTATAAGCTTTTAGAAAAAGAGCGTAGACCGCAAGGAAGGTTAGTATTGAAACTGGCTGAACTAAATAAGTATCTTGTTGAGAAAATTGCATGGAATGCAAGAGAACATGGGCTTATTAGAATTACAGCTACAATATCAGATCAACCAGTTGCTACGAATATAAAAGAAACAACTATAAGGGAACTTGTAAACCGAGAAAGACCACTTTTTCACGAATCATACAAAGTTGAGTTTTATTTTAAAATGAAAGATAGTATGGGTCGTTATAATTCTAATTATATGGCGGATATCTTTGAGAACAGAGCTTTGAAATCAAGACTTGATATGATGCATGTTCTCAATTGGGATAAACGTATGGAACTCAATCGAGATATTATGCTTCAGATGGGATTTCCAGCAGGTCATAAGTTATATGGAATTACACCTGAAGAAGTGTTTAACTTTAGGTTTGCTCCACAACAAAATAAATAAAAGAAAGAAGGAATAAAAATGAAAAAAAATAAGCGTTACATTGGATTTGCAGCATTTGTTGGTATCTTTACAGCTATTGTTAGCTTAGGTGCAGCATTATCTCATAGCAAATCTAAAACAATCGATTCTGAAAGATGTATGACACCTATGTCAACAAACATTCCTAATACAGAAGAGATTCAGACATATTCAAATTGGGAAGACAACTATACGGATACTCAAATTTTTTCGTATCTACAATCTAATCCAACCAAATATGAAACATACATGACAATTGATTCTGCAGTAAAATCAGAACAATATAGCAATAGCGGATGGAGAGGATGGGAATCTTTTGGTAGTACATTCACATTCGAAGCAGGAAAATTATACATTATTCAAGCATTTACTAATTTACATGATTTTGCTCATGATTATGAAGGTTGGATGGATGCAGATGCTATGTGTGGATTATTCACTTTATTTGGAGAAGATGAGGATCATTTTTGTGATAATGCACTGAAAACTATGAATTCAAACAAAAGTCTACTTTTATCAGAGTGTGATTTCAATTTGAAATATTCAAACCTTGCAACTAACTCAATTGAAGAAGCAATTGGTAATCGATTCTCAAAAATGGTTACTGAAAAAATGGCAATTACCTTGCCAGAAGCAGATGGCGGAGATGAAAAAGCTCACACATATACTGAGAACCATTGGTATGTTTATAAGTTTGAAAAAACATTCACTCTAAAAGTTTATACACAATACAACTATAGAGATTCTTCTTCAGCATACCAAGATATGGCATTTATCCAAAGCTATGATTTGACTAGTACTAGTTTAGATTTAAAAGCTCCAAATGTGGCTGTTCCAGCTAACTATATTATCAACGTAGACAATATGCAAAGTCAGGAACAGATTCTATCACATGTATCCGTTATTGATGATACAGATCCAAATCCTAGACTGATGGTTAAAAGTACTAACTATTCACAAGCTAATAGAGTTATTGGAACATATCAATTTGTTATCTATGGTATCGATGCAAATGAAAATGTTTCTGCAGATTATACCTTCAATGTGATTGTGGCAGATTCAACAAAACCATCTAATACGACTTTTGGAACAATTACACAGCCAAACGATGTTCAGCTTACACCAGATCAGATTATTTCGAAGTTCACAATTTCAGACAATTATAGTTCATCAGAAAACATTACTAAGGTTTTAGTGAAGAACGATTACTCAACAAATTGGACAAAACCAGGAACCTATGATGTTGTTTGTAGAGCTACAGACGAATCAGGCAATTACCAGGATTCAACAGGACATATCATTATTGTAGATAAAACCAAACCATCCAATCAAGGATCCAGCATTACACAACCAAATAATGTTAAGTTATCTACAGAAGAACTACTGGCCTTATTCACAGTTTCTGATGATGTATCCTCTGCAGCTAACATTACAAAGAGTATTCTTTCAGATACTTATAGTAATAACTGGACAAAACCAGGAACATATGAAGTAGTCTGCAGAGCTACAGACGAGGCAGGCAATTATACTGATGCCACATCTACAATTCCTGTAGAAGATAAAACAAAACCTACACTTACTGGGCAAACTGTAGATGTTCAATACAATTCAAAGATTGAGGATCTAAAATCATTATTTACATATAGTGATGATGTTAGTTCACTTGAAAACCTTGTATTCGAAATTATTTCAGATGGATATACAAGCAAGTATAATCTAAAAGGAAATCATACCATTACTGCACGCGTAACAGATGAAGCTGGCAATAGTCAAGAAGCTTCTACCTTAGCTCGAGTAGTTGATACTATCAAGCCAGTTATTACAGCACCTACAGAAATCACCATTGGTAATTCAACGCGATTCACAGACGATATGCTGAAAGAAAAAATTGTTGTAAATGATGAGTATGATGGTGTAATCTCAGATTATGAAATTATTGATAATGATGATTATGATAATAACTATTTGACAGTTGGTAGATATACCAAGACTATTAATGCAGCTGATGAAGAAGAAAATACACAAACTCTAACGATTGTTTATATTGTTATCGATTCAACATCTCCACAAATCTTCTATGATAACTATATGATTATTCTTACTGAAGGAGAAAGCTTGACTGATGAAATGATTAAAGCTTACGCAGCACAAGCTTTAGGAGTATCTGAAGCTTCCATTCTTTCCATTACAGGAGATTATGACGTAGCAGTTGTTGGAACATATGAAGTTAGCCTATATATGATGGATGGATCTGTTCAACCATTTACTATTAGTGTAGGAGAACTTGAAGAGAAAGAACCAATCAAATGGACCTTCCAAAGCTTTTTCTCTGCTAACATGGATAATTGGTATAAATTCAACGAATATCCTGCATGGAGTATTTGTGCATGGATTTCATGGCTTGCTATTGGTTTTGCAGGTGTAGTATTTATAGCTTTTGGATTCAAATTCATAAAAAAGAAATTATTTAAGTGATAAGAGGGGATATCCCCTCTTTCCACTCGAATGGAAAAGGAGGTAAAATATGAGAAAATTTATAGCAATTATTATTGGATTGTTTTCTCTTTTCTTTATAACTATTATGGAAGTAAGTGCAGAGGAAATTAGCTACAGAAATCTTATTACAGATGAAACGACAATTGTAGATGATTTTAAGCTTCTAAATATGAATATCGAAGAATATTATCAGCCTAGTTATAATTATGAAAAATGGTATATTGTTGGAATGTCAGAAGCTTATGTCGATTCCGAGAGTTACGATATTCAAACATATTTTTATATTTATAATCCAATTAGTCCGCACGAGTATGAATATTATGATACCGAAGAAGAGGATGGAGCAGAGTACTACAATAAAATAGAATCTTTTGGAATAAGGTATGTGTTAAATAATCAGGATTTTTCTATGGATGCAAGTGTACTAAGCATAAACTACGAGCATCACTTATATAAGATTAAAGCTTTTACATATTCGTATCGAGATAGAGCAGAAATTTCCATTTTAGAAATCCATAATAATATGACAGTTGGAATTCGAAGTAAAAGCAATGAAAGTACTTTTAAAGCCAAATGCAATCATTCTAAAATAAACGGATTGAGTGTGGAGCTTAGTTTTAGCACTACTTTAATTATAGATGAGTTTACAGTAGTAGAGGTTGAAATCCATCAAGATGACAATTTTTTCAATAGATGGGATTTTGCAGTATCTGGAAAAATTCCTAGTGTTTTAGTTTATTTTTACAATTTTAATTTTCCAGAACACATAGAATATGATTCAGTAGAATATGCAAAATTTCAATATGATTACTTAACGGTTTATGAAAAAATATGGTTAGATATGGTAACTCCTACTACTTTTGTACCATCTGAAGAATATGCAAGTAAAAATGAGAAAACCATAAAAAGCCGTGAAAAAGTGATTTCAGAATATAATAATTCATCAAGAACTTTAAGGGTAAATCAGCATTCGCAAGAAATGAGTTTTCCAACTTTCTATTTAGGAAATCGAGTTCAAAATCAACAGCTTGGGAATTTGAAAATAAGTGATAATTTAAGAGATTCTTTTAATTATGATTGCTCTATTTTATTAGAATCCACCTCTAAAACTTCATGGCAAAGTTCTCAATGGGGTGCTCCTAATGGGATGTCAATGTATTATCGGACATTAGATTATACAACTATCGATAAGGTTGAAATGATAGAACTTCATTATAAGAATGATGGAATTCTTTATAAATGCCAGGTTGTTAGTCTTCCTGTAGACAATGAAGATTTTGAAAAAGGGGATGCTGCACCTGATAAATCATGGTGGGAAAAACTTTTATTGTGGTTAGGAAAAAACACTTTAAAACTACTTCATATTACTGCAACTCTTCCAGAGTGGATCTATATGATTATTGGAGTAGTTGAGGTATTGGTTGCATTAGTTGTTTTTATTTCTCTTTTGCCAAGTATTATAGGAGCATTTATAAAACTAATTACACTTCCATCTAAAATCATAAAATCATAAGGAGGTATAAAATGAAATTGTTTAAGTATATTGGATTATTCTTATTAATGTTGATTGCTTTAGTAATTAATATTATAGAGGGAGTCATCATGGTAATTAGTTATCCATTAAGATTAATTGACTATGTAGGTCATAAGGTATTCGAGCATATCTCGGATTGGACTTTAGCAGCAGTCAAACGATTTAACTTTATCAATATCTTCAGGAAGTATGAAGAATAAAAAAGGGGATAGAGAACTAAAA
>CAMWSQ010000040.1 GCA_947177025.1 uncultured Mollicutes bacterium
AAAATGAAGAATATCTTAAAAAAAATGTACATGTAAAAATAGAAAAAATGATTTCAAGCAGATTATACGCTTCAATCGTTCAAAAAGTATAATCATAGTAAAATCTATTGAAAACTACTACATTTTTCATAGAATTTTTAATTTTTTACAAAAACTATTATTTTTTATAAAAAAATCTTCACATTTGTCTTTAGATTATGTATAATATTATAGGAATTCGTCCTTGGAAGGAGGCTTAAGTCATGCCAAAAACTGTTGTACGTGAAAAAGAAAGCATTGAAGATGCATTACGTAGATTTAAACGTGATGTTTCTAGATCTGGTAACCTTCAAGAGGCGAAAAAACGTCAATACTATCTAAAACCTAGTGATGTTCGTAAACAAAAGCGCCAAGAGGCTCGCAAAAAATATAAGTAAGAAAAAGGGCTTTTAGCCCTTTTATTCTTTTAGAAAGGAAGATGGTTATGAAAATTTTTATGATGGGTGATTCCACGATGAAATATAACAATATTTATAGTTATCCACAATTTGGTTGGGGACAGGTACTACACTTGTTTACTAAAAATGAATGGATTATAGAAGACCATGCAGAAAATGGCAGAAGTACAAAAAGCTTTATTGATGAAGGAAGATTTGATGTGATTTTGAATCGTCTTCAGGCGGGAGATTATGTCATTTGTCAATTTGGTCATAACGATGAGAAGAAACAAGACCCAACTCGATATACTGACCCTTATGGAGTATATCAAAAAAACCTATTATACTTTGCCGAAGAAGTTGAAAAAAAGGGTGGACATATTGTATATGCTACCTCTATAACCAGACACAAGTTTGAAAATGGAGTTTGCATCAATTCTCATTTGGAGTATCCACAGGCTATGCTTGATTTTGCTAAAAAACACAATTATACTTGTATTGATTTGAATCAACTGACGATGGATTTATATACGCGCTTAGGAGAAGAAGAATCTAAAAAGTTTCATATGATTTTTCCAGCAAACACCTATGCAGCACATCCAGAGGCAAAGGATGACCATTCTCATCTTGTTTTTGAAGGAGCTTTGATGATTGCAGAAACCTTTGTTCGAGCATTAGCCAAAACAAATGATCCTATGAAGGATTGTTTCTTAGATTTACAGAATAAGGAACCCATTGATGAAAAAATGCTTATAGATTAACACTATGTTTCATAGTGTTTTTTTATATTCAAAGGTTAAATCCTTCTCACAGGTCTTCATGACATTATAAATAATCCCCATCATAAACATAGAGATAACTAAGCTAGATCCTCCGTAGGAAACAAACGGAAGAGTTACTCCTGTTACAGGAATTAATCCAATGACAACCGCAATATTAATAAATACTTGTATCATAAGCAAGGATGTAAAACCAAACACAAGATAGCTTGCAAAAGCATCCTTCGCAGATTTTGCAAGCTTATAGCCAAAATATATTAATGTAGCAAATAATCCAATCAAAACAATGCCGCCTAGAATACCTAATTCCTCCACAATAATTGCAAAGATAAAATCATTTCCAGGCTCTGGTAGATAGAAGTATTTTTGTTTAGAATTAAAAAGCCCATACCCAAATAAGGATGCTGGAGAAATAGCATACAAGGATTGAATAATTTGAAATCCACTTCCCAGTGGATCGCGCCAAGGATCAGTAAAGGATATAATTCTTTCCAAACGATATGGTGCGGCTACAATCATAAGAGTTAATCCAATCCCAGCGACTAAGATGCCGATAATAATATTTTTAAATTGAAATTCACCAATGAATAACAAAAACACAATACTAATTACCATAATAAGTCCACTACCAAAATCAGGCTGTAATAATATAAGACCAAAAATAAGTCCTACAAAGCCCATATATAAATAGAAGTATTTATTTTTTCTTAAGATTTTAGGATTCTTAGATAAAAATTTTGCAGTAAATATAATGAGTCCAAGCTTCATAAATTCTGCAGGCTGAATAGAAAAATCTCCAATTCCAATCCATGAACGTGCTCCTCCACGAACGATACCAATCCCTGGAATAAGAACAATAATCAATAAAATAAAGCAACCAAGGAATATTTTATTGGCATGCTTTAGCCAAAAGGTATAAGGAATCTTTGCTGCTAAGAAATACCCTACTAATCCAACACCAAAAAATAGACCTTGTCTTAGAAGATAGTAGTAGGAATTTCCAGTTTTATATTCAGCCCATATGCTTGAGGCAGAATAAATCATTATTAAACCTAACCCAATGATACTGAAAAGGATGCAATTATAAAGAATCAGATACTTTTTCATAACATCACCAAAAAATTTTATGCAGGAATTCTTGATTTTATTAGAAAAAGTTGTATAATAGGAACATCTGCGACTGAGTCGCATATGAGGTGTATCATGATTCAAACTAACTTTAATCAAATGATTTTGGATTATTTCAAAAAGCATCAGGAACAATCCATTCCTTCTTTAAAAGTATTAGAAGAATTTCGTGGACAAATGAATAAAGCAACTATTTATAGAAAACTGAATGCTTTAGAAGAACAGAAGATTTTGCGAAAAAACTACAATATGGAGAAAAAATGCTATGAATACCAGTATTGCCCAGAATGTAAAAATCACTTACATTTAATCTGTAAATCCTGTGGAAAAATTCTTCATTTAAATTGTGAATCTGCGAAGACTTTTGTTCAGCATATTTCTTTAGAACATCAATTTCTATTAGACCAAGAAAGCACAATGATTTTGGGAATCTGTAAGGAGTGTAGCTCCCATGCTTGATGTTTTTCTAGATGCACTACTAGATAGCTTGAAGGTATTTGGGATTGCCTTTCTAATTTATTTTATCTTATCGTTTGTACATGACAAAATCACCTCAATTTTTCAAAAACATAAAAAGATTTCTCCCATTTTAGGAGCTAGTTGTGGATTAATACCAGAATGTGGCATCTCAATTCTTGGTGCAGATATGTATCAAAAAAAGCAGATTACCTTAGGAACTGTTCTTGCAATTTTCTTTGCTTGTTCCGATGAAGCCTTATTTATCTTGTTCAGTGATGCCACAAAGCTAATCTATGTAATACCACTCTTATTAATTAAATTTGGATTTGCTTGTCTACTTGGATATTTTATGGATTGCATTTATAAAGAAAAGATTGCAGTTGTAGAAGAAGAACTGAAACTGGATTGTTGTGACCATCATCATAAGGGAGAGGAAAAAAAGATAGAAAAGCATTTGCTACATCCTCTATTTCATTGTTTAAAAATCTTCTTATATGTATTCATTGTGAATTTTTTCTTTGGCGGTTTAATCTATTTCATAGGAGAAGAAGCAATGATTCAATTCTTACAGCAAAATAAGTGGCTTGCTCCTATTTTTTCAGGTCTTGTAGGTCTAATTCCAAATTGTTCAGCTAGCGTGCTAATGAGTGAATTATTCTTAATGAATGGATTATCCTTTGGTGCTTTAGTGACAGGATTAAGTGTGAATGCTGGGTTAGGAGTCTTATATTTATTTAAATTTAAGGAAACTAGAAGAAAAGCTATAAGTATGATTTTTATTCTTTATGGGTATGCTTTGGTTATAGGGTATAGTATATTTGGTATAATGGAGATGATAGGATGATGGAAGAACAATATCAGCAAGGTAAAAAATATTTAGAGGAAAGAAACTTTGTAGAAGCTTTAAAGATTTTTTCTGAAATGGAGTATCTAGATAGTAAAGCCTTAGAAAATCAATGTATTGATATATTAGAGGATTTGATCTATTATTCTAAGAAGAAAAAATCGCTAGAATATTTGGAACAATTAAAATTTTATAAAGAATATGTGTATTTTACAGATGCATATAAAAGAAGAAAAATGAATTTGCTTTCCAAAATCCTAATGTTTGGCAGTGCACTGATTGGTACTATCATTTTCATCTTAATTTTAATATTATAAAAAAAAGCTATTCCGATGGAATAGCATTATTTTTAATGGTGACCTGTACGGGGTTCGAACCCATAAATGCATGCGTGAAAGGCATGTGTGTTAACCGTTTCACCAACAGGCCATATTCGATATTGCTTTTTAATTATATCATAATTCATTTTCAAGTCAACACTTTTTTTGTGTTTTTAAATTTTTCTTCAAAAAAAATAACAAAAAAATCAATGAAAACACTTACATTTATTTTAAAATAATGCTATAATAAAAATAGAAAGAGATGCATTAGACAAGGAGGAATACAGTATGAAATATGTAATTACAATTAGTCGTGAATATGGAAGTGGAGGACGCTTTATAGGAAAACTGATAGCAGAAAAATTAGGTATTGCATTTTATGATTCAGAGCTTTTGACAAAGGCTTCTGATATGTCAGGGATTTCTAGAACTTGTTTAGAAAATTATGATGAAACAAAGGAAAGTGCATTTTCTTATGCACAGGGTCTATATGGTATGGATATGTCTTTAGGACAGAAGGTATTTTTGGCTCAATTTGAAGCTATCAAAAAAATAGCTAGTCAAGAATCTTGTGTTATTGTAGGACGTTGCGCTGATTATGTTTTGAAGGACAACAAGAATGTTGTTAAAGTATTTATATGTGCACCATTAGAGGATAAGATCAATCGTGCGATAACATATTATAAAATCAATCCTGATAAGGCAGCTAGTATTATTTCTAAGAAAAATAAGAAAAGACGTTCTTATTATAATTTCTATACAGACAAGGAATGGGGTAAACCAGATTCTTATGATTTATGTGTGAACTCTAAAAATGGGATTGAAACTGCTGTGGAAGCAATTTGCGCTTACACAAAAAGAAGATTCAATCTAGAATAATATGCTCGCAGATGCGAGCATTCTTTATTGAGTATGCGTACGATTCTTATCATAGGATCAACAGGTGTTATTGGGCAAAAGCTTGTTGAGCAGTATAAAGAGGAAAATTGTATAGAAATAAGTAGAAGTTTGAAAACAGAGCAAAATCAATTTTATTTAGATTTGTCTAATTTTCAAAGTATTTTAGATTTTTTGAATGCCTTTCAATCTATATCTGTTGATTTAGTATTTGTAAATAGTGGATTAGTATGTGAGGAAAGAATAACAAGGGATGGATTAGATACCATGTGGATGGTTAATGCTTTTGGTCCATATTATCTAGTGAAGCATTTTTTAAAAGATCATCCTAAATGTAAGATTATACTTACATCCTCTGTAAGTATTCTTCATGCAAAATTAGATTTCAACCCAAAAAATTATAATAGGATGTATCGAAACACAAAGCTTTTAGAGCATATATTATTTAGAAGTTTAGAAGAAATATATCCAGAGAGCATTATTGCATATGCTCATCCAGGGGTTGTCCCTTCCAAATTATCCTTAAGCTTACATCAGAAGCCTATTCAATTTTGGATGCAGCACTTTGGAAATTCTAAAGAAAATGCAGTAGAGATTCTATCCTCTGCAGAACATATGCATAGTAAGGATTGTTGGGTCTGTCCGAAGGGGATATTTCAGCTTAGAGGAAAAGCAGTTCTAAAAAAGATTAAAAGAAATTTAGAGTTAGATTTGAAAACCAAAGAAACTATAGAAAAAACAGAAAAGGAGTTAGAAAGAAAATATGGGATTTCATGCGATGGATTATAGTGTAAGCGTACTAGCTTATGAAAAGAAAGGACAGAAATATGGAATGTCCTGTGCATGGGGAATGCAGGTAGACTACGATAAACTAGTGTTCTTGTTAGGGAGTCAGAGTCAAACAGGAAAAAATGTAAAGGTTGGAGATATAATAGGCGTCTCTGTTTTAGATCATGAACAAAAAAATCTTGCACTTCATTTTGGAGACAATCATTCTTTAGAAACAGATAAATTTAAAGGAATTCCATTTGAACAAGAGGGTTCTGCAATTACTTTCCCAAATTCAGCAAGAAAACTGATTTGTGAAGTTATCGATATTCTTCATTTAAAAGAAATAGAAGAAGATACATTGCTCTATGTAAGAATTAAAAAGAGTAGTGAGCTTGGAAATCAATTCTTACATTATGGAGATTTATAATGTATACGGTTGATCTTCATTTGAAAAATGAAACCACTCAAACAGCACTTTATAATTTAAAAGAAGCAATCTCTTTAGCTAAACGAACAAAGGAACATATTTTGTGTCTCATTGTTGGGTATGGTAGTACAGGAGGAACTCATAAAATAAAAACTGCTGTTTTAAAGGATTTAGAGGAATTTAAACAGAAGAATCAAATTAAGGATTATATTGAAGGCTCAGATTTAGATATATTTAATTTGAAATATCAAACACTTAAAGGACGAGAGTGGATTGACACTGAATGTCTTAAACGGAAAAATAAAGGAGAAATCCTCGTTATTTTATAATTTTAAAACGCTTTAATAGTTTTACTATTAAGGCGTTTTGTGTTATAATAAATTGGTTTAGTAAGGAAAGTGATTGAAATGAAAGAAATTAAGCAATTTGATGTCGTAATTTTAGGAGGAGGACTTGCTGGTGTTTATACAGCGCTCTCTTTAGATTCGAGCTTACATATTGGCTTATTTATTAAGGATAAAATAGAACGTGGATCTTCTAATTTAGCACAGGGTGGAATTGCTGCCGAGGTAGAGTGGGATGAATCTCGTATTGAAGAACACTATGAGGATACACTTCGTGCAGGAGCATATTTAAATAATCCAGAGGCAACGAAAATATTGGTAGAAGAGGCTGGAAAGCATATTCAAAATTTGTTGTCTATAGGTGTTCATTTTGACAAAAACGAGGATGGCTCTTTAGTGACAACTTTAGAGGGAGGGCATCGTAGTAGGAGAATTCTTCATGCAGGTGGAGATGATACTGGTGCCCATGTGATGAGAGATTTACGTGATGCTCTTTCAAAAAGAACAAATATCGATGTCTATGAAGATGAAATGGCAATTGAAATTTTACATAATGAAAATAAGGCTTTAGGTGTAATTGTCATTAATCAACAAAATGAAGAAGTTTATGTTTTAGCCAACCGAATTGTTCTAGCTACAGGTGGAATTGGTGGAATTTATAAAAAATCTACAAATGAAAAAATCGCCTGTGGAGATGGGATTGCTATGGCAGCTCGTGCAGGAGTTACAATCAAAAATATGGAATTTGTTCAATTTCATCCAACTGGTTTTTATGTGGAGGACCAGATTGGTAAGACATTTTTAATCAGTGAAGCTGTTCGTGGTGAAGGCGGTATATTAAGAAATATTGAAGGTGTACGCTTCATGGAAAAATATGACAAGGAACGATTGGAACTCGCACCAAGAGATGTAGTCTCTCAAGCAATTCATCGTGAAATGTTTGATACTTGGAGTGATCATGTGTTCTTAGACATCACCCATAAATCTAAAGATTTTTTAACTAAACGATTCCCAACGATTTATCAGCACTGTTTAGAAAATGGGATTGATATTTCAAAGGATTATATTCCAGTAGCCCCAGTTGAGCATTTTCTATGTGGTGGAATCGGTACAGATGTCAATGGCAAGACAAGTATGGAAAATCTTTATGCAGTCGGAGAATGTGCGAATACTGGAGTCCATGGTGCGAATCGTCTTGCTTCCAATTCCTTGCTAGAGTGTATTGTGTTTGCTGGAAGAATTGCAGAAGTCATTAATAAAGAAAAAAATCAGTTTGGTAAAATAGATGTTGTCTTACCAGATATGGTATTTACCCATAAGAAATATAATTTTAAAGATATTCGAGTTGAAATTAGAGATGTCATGAGTAAGTACGTTTTCATTGTTCGCAAGGAAGAAGATTTGATGCTTGCTAAAAAGCTTCTTACAAAGCATTATAACAATTTAAAGAAGATTCAAGTATTTTCAAGATATTATTATGAGACAATCAATATGGTAACTGTTGCTCTCATCATTATAGACCAAGCACTAGCTAGAAAGGATTCTATCGGATGTCATTTCCGTTTGAATTAAGGTGGACATATGGAAAATGAAGTACTAGATATTATTAAAAGAGCATTGAAAGAGGATATGCCAACTGGAGACATTACAACAGATAATTTAATTCCAGAAGGACATCAATCTAAAGCATATTTTATTGCTAAAGAAGATGGCATAGTATCTGGAATAGAAGCTGTTAAGGAAGTATTCCAAGCTGTAGGTGGAAAGTATTTGCTATCCTTTACTGTTCAAGATGGAGAAAGTGTAAAAAACAAGCAGGTTATAGGAACTGTAGAAGGAGATACAAAAACAATTTTGAAGGCAGAGCGTGTCTCTTTAAATATTCTTCAGCGTATGAGTGGGATTGCGACTACAACTCATGCTTATGTTGCAAAGCTTCAAGAGAATTGTAAGATTTTAGATACTAGAAAGACAACACCAAATTTACGTATATTAGAAAAAAAGGCTGTTGTTGATGGTGGAGGAACCAATCATAGATATTGTCTATCCGATATGGTTATGATTAAGGATAATCATATTGAGGCAGTTGGTTCTATAACAAAAGCTGTGCAGCTTGCCAAAGAAAAAACTAAAGGTGTCAAAATAGAAGTTGAAGTTGAAGTTGAAAATATGGACCAGTTTGAAGAAGCATTAGCTACACCATGTGATATTATTATGTTAGATAATATGTCAAATGAAATGATGCTTGCATGTGTGAAGAAAAACAATCATAAAAAGCTATTAGAGGCTTCTGGAAATATGACACTTTCTCGTATTGCTGAAGTATCAGCCTTAGGTGTGGATTATATTTCAGTTGGAGCCTTAACTCATTCTGTGAAGTCTTTAGATATTTCACTAAAATTTCATTTATTGGAGAAGAACTAATGGATTTAATTAAAGAAATAGAAGTGCTAAAAAAAGAAAAAAAAGCTGTGATTCTAGCACATTATTATCAAGAAAAAGAAATACAGGATATTGCAGATTATTTAGGAGATAGCTTGAAGCTTGCTCAAATTGCTGCTCAAACTGATGCTGAAATTATTGTTTTTTGTGGAGTTCATTTTATGGCAGAAACTGCTAAGATTTTAAATCCTACAAAAAAGGTTTTACTTCCTGTTCTAAAGGCGGGCTGTAAAATGGCAGATATGATTTCTCCCTCTGCTTTAAAAAGATATAAAGAAGAACATCCAGATACAAAAATTATTACCTATGTAAATAGTACTGCAAGTGTAAAGGCATTAAGTGATTGTATTTGTACATCAACAAATGCTTTGAAAATTATTCATCACTATTTAGATCAAAACGAAAAAATTTTATATTGTCCTGATCAAAATTTGGGAAAATATGCAATGAAGGAAGGAAATGTTTCCTTTGATGTTTGGGATGGATGCTGTCCAATTCATCATTTCCTTGATCCTAAAAAGATCATTGCAATGAAAAAGAAATATCCGAATGCTTGTGTAATTGCTCATCCAGAATGCAAGTTAGATATTTTAGATTTAGCAGATTATGTAGGTTCAACAAAGCAAATGTTGGATTACACAATTCAAAGTGACTGTAAGGAATTTATTGTATGTACAGAAAAGGGTGTTATACATGCTATGGAGAAGGCAAATCCAGACAAGAAATTTTATCTTGCCAGTCCAACCTTATCCTGTTCTAACATGAAATATACAACTCTTGAGGATGTATATCAATGCCTTAAAAATGAGACAAATCAAATTGATGTACCAGCAGAAATTGCAGTTAAGGCAAAACAAGCTTTAGATAAGATGTTGGAATTATCGAAATAAAAAAATAAAGAAAAGAGACAATTCATTGTTTCTTTCCTTTTTCGTATAGAGGTAGTTATGAGTGTTTTAAAAGTTACAGATGTATCCTTTTCCTTTGGAAATAGAACTATTTTAGAAAATGCAAGCTTTGTTCTTCAAAAAGGGGAACATGTCGGTTTAATTGGATTAAATGGAGAAGGAAAATCTACATTTATTAAAATGATTACAGGAGAATTATCTCCTGATCAAGGAAAAATTGAATGGTGTAAAAGAATTACCACAGGCTATTTAGACCAGTATACGAGTCTTACCAAAGGAAAAACAATTCGTGAGGTTTTAAGGGAAGCCTTTCAACATATGTATGATTTAGAAAAAGAAATGAATCAGATGTATGAAAAAATGTGTGATTGCACAGAAGAAGAAATGAACTCCTTGTTAGAAGAAACTGGAGAAATTCAATCTGAATTAGAGGCTTCAGGATTCTATTCCTTAGAAGCTAAAATTGAAGAGGTTGCGAATGGCTTAGGCTTAGGAGATTTAGGATTAGACCACGATGTTTCTAATCTTTCTGGTGGTCAAAGATCTAAGGTGTTATTAACTAAATTATTACTGGCTCAACCGATGATTTTGATTCTAGATGAACCTACTAACTTCTTAGATGAGGATCAAGTGACATGGCTAAGAAATTATCTAGCCAACTATGAGAATGCCTTTATTTTAGTATCACATGATGTTCCATTTTTAAATAGTGTAGTCAATGTAATCTATCATATGGAGGATGGAACACTTACACGCTATACAGGCAATTATGATGGATTTATGCAGATGTATGAGCTAAAGAAGAGACAGCAAAACATCGCCTATGAAAAGCAACAAAAGGAAATTAAGGATTTAAAGGAATTTATAGCCAAAAATAAAGCTAGAGTTGCAACAACAGATCTAGCAAAATCTAGACAGCGTAGATTAGATAAAATGGAAATCATTGACAAGGCAAAAGAACAAGTCAAACCGAATTTTAAATTTAAGGAATGTGGCGCTTCTGGTAAGTTTGTGATTACTGCAAATAATTTAGTGATTGGCTATAATGAACCACTATCTGCAAAACTGAATTTTACAATAGAACGTGGAAAAAAAGTAGTCATTAAGGGAGCAAATGGTATAGGTAAAACAACTTTACTTAAGACTCTTTTAGGACTTATCCCACCATTATCAGGAGAATGCAAGCTAGACTATAATATTCATTATGGGTATTTTGCACAGGAAGAATCCAATTCTAAAAACACTGCTCATGAGGAAATTTGGCAGGAGTATCCTTCCATGACAAATGCTGAGGTTCGTGGAGCACTAGCTGCCTGTGGGCTAAACAAGGATAAAATAGAATCCTTAATGATGGTTCTTTCTGGTGGAGAGGCAGCTAAGGTTCGACTTTGCAAGATTATGCTTAAGGAATGCAATACACTTATCCTAGATGAGCCTACCAATCATTTAGATGTTCTAGCAAAGGAAGCATTAAAGGAAGCATTACTTGCCTTTAAAGGAACAATTGTTCTAGTCTGTCATGAAAAGGAATTTTATGAAGGATTAGTCACAGATATAATTGATGCAGAAAAGTGGACAACAAAACTAATTTAAAGCAATAACAAAGATGGAGGTGAGAATATGCTTAAAGAATTTCAAAATGTCAAGGTAAACTATGAAGGAGATGCCTTAATTGAATTGGATAAAAAGACCTATAAAATTCACGGCTGTATTGCAGGAGAAGATATTCAAGTAGAAATGGATGGCAAATATCCTTCTTTATCTAAGATTATTAAACCTTCTTCAGAACGAATTTATGATGGCTGTCCATTTCAAAAGGAATGTGGAGGATGCCAATTTATGCATCTAAATTATCCTTATGAAATCCAGCAGAAAACAGCTTATCTACAAGATCTTTTTAAAGGAATCAAAGGGATTCCCCAAATTGAAGTTCTTCCAAATTTTGAATGCTATCACTATAGAAATAAAAGTCAAATGACTTATAAACTATCAAAAACCAAGAAAGTTGTATGTGGTTTTTATGAAGAATATTCTCACAGACTTGTAACAGTAGAAAACTGTATGCTGCAATCAAAGGCCTCAAATATAGTCATTTTAGAATTGAATAAAATCTTATCTAAGCATAAAATTAGACCTTATGATGAGGCTACAAGAACAGGTGTATTACGTCATGTTTTAGTGCGATATGGCTTTCAAACGAAGGAACTTATGCTCATCTTAGTTACCAATGGTGAAATGTTTCCAGGAAGAAATAATGTGGTTAAAGACTTGTTGAAACTGGATTTAAACATAACTACCATTGTTCAAAACTATAATGCAAGAGATACATCCATAGTTTTGGGAGATAAGAATAAAATTTTATATGGACCAGGCTTTATCTTTGAGAAGGTTGGAGATTACAAGTTTAAGATTTCTCCAAATAGCTTTTTCCAAGTTAATTCCTTAGGAATGAAAAAGCTATATACCCTTGCTTTAGAAAAAGCCAATATACAAAAGTCAGATATCGTTTTAGATGCGTATTGTGGTGTTGGAACAATTTCTATTTTTGCCTCTAAATATGCAAAAGAAGTTATTGGTGTAGAATTAAACAAACAGGCTGTTGCAGATGCGACTCAAAATGCAAGAATAAATCAGATTCACAATATTCAGTTTATCTGTGATGATGCAACCAACTATATGACTCATGCTGCTAAGGATCGTGCGAAATTTGATGTTGTGATTATGGATCCTCCTAGGGATGGATCAACTCCACAATTTATCAATGCTATTGGATATCTAAAACCCAAGAAGGTCATTTATGTTTCTTGTAATCCTGTGACTTTAAAACGAGATTTGACACTTTTTAGAGATTTAGACTACAAAATAGAATTTATTACAGGATTTGATAATTTTCCAAAAACTAAGCATATTGAGGTAATCACATTACTAGAACTAAGAAAATAAAAAAGAAACCTAAAAATACACCTGAATATCAAGATATTTTTAGGTTTTTTCTTTTGAAATAAAATCCTTTGTTTTTCATCTATTTTTAGTGTAATACAATGAA
>CAMWSQ010000041.1 GCA_947177025.1 uncultured Mollicutes bacterium
TTATTTATTATCTGTAATTCCGTTTATTTATTTTTATTAAGTCTCATATATTATTGGAATATGAAGGTGTATTTTCAAAAATTTTTATTAGAAAAAACACTTTACTCATATTCTTATCCTCTAAAAACCATTTCCTTAACAGAAAAGCTGGAGTATTCCTTTTATAAATATCACACGATTCAAATTAAAATTGGAAACAAATTTATTCCAGAAAAGGATGTATTTCTAATTAAGAATCAATTTCGATGATTTTTTTACCAAATTATATTTAAAAATCGTTGAATATTGTGTATAATAGATGTAATGTTTTGATTGGAGTGGTAGATGTGGAAAATTACGGAAGCTTTGATTTTCTATCAAAGATAGCATATGAACGTACTGGTGGCAGTGAAGCAGAATTTCAAACTGCAAATTACATCATTACAGAATGTCATAAATATCAGGTTGAAGCCCATTTAGAGGAGTTTCAAGTAGATGGATATGAAATAAAGAAGGCATCTTTAGAATCTATAGATGGAGTTTATACTGTTACAGGTGTTGGAATGAGTGGTTCAACTCCAGTTGAAGGAATCATCGGAGAGCTTGTTGTTATAGAATCTGATGACCAACTGAAACTTTTAAAATCTTTGGAAGGTAAGATTGTTTATCTTTCTGGGAGAATGATGGTAAAAACCTATAAATTACTCTGTGAGAAAAAAGCAAGTGGCTTCATTTGTACGAGTGGTTCTTTATACGATGATATCGAGAAAACAGATTTAGAAAAGATGACATTAAGAGAAAGACACTATTCGAATGGAAAAATCCCTGGAGTCTGTATTCGAATGGTAGATGCACAAAAGTTGGTTTTAGCTCATCCAAAGGAAATAAAGCTTTTGCTATTACAGGATGAGTTCAAATTAACCTCTCATAATGTAGTTGCTACAATTCCAGGAGAAGTAAAGCCTGATGAAATTGTATGCTTTACAGCTCATTATGATTCAGTTGCTTTTTCAACGGGTGCTTATGATAATGGTACTGGTACAACAACCATATTGGAGTCATTAGCTTATTTTTCAAAGCATCGTCCTGAAAGAACTTTGAAGTTTATATGGTGTGGGTCTGAAGAAATGGGTTTACTTGGTTCTAAAGCCTACGCAGAAGCACACAAGGATGAATTATCTTCCTATAAGCTTTGTATCAATGTAGATATGACAGGAGTTGTTCTTGGCCATGACATTGCATGCTGTACATCAGAGAATTCTTTAGTTCATTATATCAATTATTTAGGAAAAGAAGTAGGATTTTCTATTACAGCAAGACAGGGGGTATATTCCTCTGATTCAACCTCTTTTGCAGATCAAGGAGTTCCAGCTCTTTCCTTTGCAAGACTTTCTCCACGTGGTGGAGCAGAAATTCATAGCCGTAAGGATGTTATGGATTTCTTAGATGCAGAAAACTATTATAAGACTGCTAACTTTATTATTGAGTTTTCTAAACGTATGATATCTAGTGTGTATTTTCCAGTTGAAAATACAATTCCTGAAGAGATGAAAAAAGAGTTAGATATCTATATGGGAAGAAAAGATCGAGAAGAAAAATAAAAGGGACCTTGTAGTCCCTTTTTTAAATAGATTGAAATAACGCTTCTAATTGCTTTGAAATGAGCTCATATTCTTCATTGGAAAGATGCTTCATATCCGGAATGGTTCGGATATTTTGTTCTTTAGCAATATAAAGGGGATTCAAAATATCCTTAGGAGTAGAAGCAAGATAAACGTTTACCATTTTTAATCCATATTCATAAGCCAGATATACCTCATGATGCTTATCTAAAATGACATATTCATCCTCAATGATTTTAACTGGAACATAGATTGCTTCTGGATCACAATACATCTTCAAGGAAGTCAGATATTCCTCATTCAGAAACAATTTAGAAACCTGCAGAATTGAAATAGGTAGTTTAAATGTATGTACTTCATCAAAGTAAATTGAGAAAGTAGAATCCTTAGTGTAATAATGAAGAATATTCGGATGCTCCTGATGGTGCATCTTTGCAATTTCTTCTAAGAAATTAGAAGTATCTGCTATAATTATGGCTTCTGTATTCTGAGGAAGAACTTCATAATGATATTCTAGAGTGTTTTCTTTTATTATATAACAATTTCCTAATATTCGAGATTTTTCTTTAAAATAGGAATCTTTATAAGCTTTAAATTGATTCATATTCATCACCTTTTGTTATTATATACTAAAACAAAACAAAAGAAAAGGATAGGAATACAATGGAAACTAAAAAAATCAAACGTTTTCATATAGACATTATAATTTTTAGGGAGTATAATGTTAGAAAAGACAAGGTGATAAGGATGAATACAATTAGTACAAGTCAAAAAAAGATTGACTATGATAAGTGGCTCGAAAGTGAAAAAAAGCATAAGGATATGTGTGGTTCCTATGATTTTTGTAAATATTGTGATAAAAAATTAGAGAACCCTTGTGCAAGAGCTGTAGAGGCAATTTCAAAAGCTAATAATGAAACTTCTTATGTGAAGAAATAAATTTAACTTAGCATAACTATACTTTGTTATGCTTTTTTTTCTTTATGTACTAGCAATTTTTACCAATTTGGATTATAATAGAAGTAGTAAAGCTAGCTATTATATAGCTAAATCATAAGACTCAGGTGGATTGAGTCTTTTATTTTATTTCTATGGGGGTTATTTCATGGAAAAGTATGAAATGAACAAATTTAAAAGTGAATATGAAGTAAAGCTCATAGAGCTCTGCACAGCGTTGGGCATAGATGCAAAACGGCCTAAACTGGAATCCCTAGAAAAAGAAATCAATGCAGCAAATTTTTGGGATGATCAAGATCATGCTCAAGCAACTATCAATCAAATGAATTCCATCAAGGAAACTATATTTAAATATGATTCCATTCAACAAAAGTTTAAGGATATTATAGAACTTATGGATATGGCTTTAGAGGATGCAGAAGCTATGGAGCTTTTAGAATCCTTGATAGAAGATTTTAAAAATGAAATGAATGCTCTAGAGGAACAGGCCTTATTATCTGGTAAATATGATGAATTTGATTGCATTTTAGAATTGCATCCAGGTGCAGGTGGTACAGAATCTATGGACTGGGCAGATATGCTATATCGAATGTATACGAGATATTGCGCAAAAAAAGGCTTCAAACTTAAGGTTATAGATTATCTTCCAGGAGATGAGGCAGGCATTAAGTCTATCACAATTTCTATCAGCGGAGCATTTGCCTATGGCTTATTTAAGGCAGAGCGTGGAGTTCATCGATTGGTAAGAATTTCTCCATTTGACTCAAATGCTAGAAGACACACCTCCTTTGTTTCCTGTGATGTCTCTCCTCAAATTCCAGAGGCAGAAGAGGTTGTTGTAAAGGATGAGGATATCAAAATTGATGTCTACCATTCTTCAGGTGCAGGTGGTCAGTCTGTAAATACAACAGATTCTGCAGTGCGTATTACACATAAGCCTACAGGTATAGTTGTAACTTGTCAAAATGAAAGAAGTCAAATTAAGAACCGTGAAGTAGCAATGCGTGTTTTAAAATCTAAATTATTAGAGTTAGAGATAAAGCATCAGGAAGAAGAAATGAAAAATCTAAAAGGCAATCAAATGGAAATTAACTTTGGTAGTCAGATTAGAAGCTATGTATTTTGTCCATATACATTGGTAAAGGACCATCGTACTGGCTATGAGATGGGAAATATTACTGCTGTAATGGATGGAGATATTGAAGGCTTTATGTTGTCCTATTTAAGAGCAATGGCAGGTAAAGAGAATGAATAAAGAATATTTAAAGAAGAGATTTATACAATATGTTCATATTGCGATTGGAATTATTTTACTTGATTTTGGATTCTTTTTCTTTACGGAACCCAAAAATCTTGTTTTAGGAGGGATGATGGGTTTATCTGTTATTCTTGAGCCATATTATTCTCAAATTGGTTCTTGGTTTACGAGTTCAATTTTTCTATTTATTGCGAATGGAATTGCACTGATTATTGGTGGTATTATGTTAGGAAAGGATTTTTTCATTAAAACAATTTTTTCCTCTCTATTTTCTCCACTTGTTGTATTTATTTTTGAAAGAACGAATTGTGATCCAAATTTCTTTTTAAAGGAAGTATCAGAAGCAGGCTCTTATCTTGTTGCCGTAGTTTGCAGTATTCTAACTGCAGGTGTTGGTATGGGTCTTGCGCTAAAGAATAATGGTAGTACAGGCGGACTTGATGTCATTCAGAAAATTTTGAGCAAATATTTACACATCCCATATTCTTATACAATGTATTTTACAGATTGGGTCATTGTCTTTTTCTCAGGATTTACTTTCTTAGGTGGATTTTCATTTAACATTGAATTG
Source organism: uncultured Mollicutes bacterium (assembly GCA_947177025.1). GTDB lineage: Bacteria > Bacillota_I > Bacilli_A > Acholeplasmatales > Anaeroplasmataceae > Pelethenecus. The sequence continues at coordinate 4,388 of CAMWSQ010000041.1, forward strand.
GTAATTTATGGCTTTATTGGTGTATATGGGATTTCTCTTATCATTGACCAAATTGTATTGCGAGCAAGAGCTCGTAGAACGGCCTACATAATAACGGAGCAGCCTCAAGCTATTCGTGATTTTATTTATTCTAAAACGGATCGTGGTGTTACTTTTATTCCAGCAAAGGGTGCATATACCGGTATGGAAAAAACGATGGTAGTTTGTACAATGGAAAAGAATGAGGCTTATAGAATTATGGAAAGTTTATCTGAAATTGATCCAAATGCGTTTTGTTATATTAGTACAACTCGGGAAATTGTTGGAGATTATCTATGATTATTCAAAAGCTAACAAAACTGAAGGAATCCTCTTATGAGGTTCAGATAGAAGAGAAGACATATCAATTTGATGAAGAAACCATTTTAAAATATCGGTTGTTTCAAGGAAATGATGTTTCAAAGGAAACATTAGAAGAATGCATAGAATATGATTCCTATGAGATTATCAAACGAAAAGCCTATTCTTATCATCTAAAATATTTGAAAAACCAATATGAAACGATTCATTATCTTACAGAACGAGATATTTCTTATTCCATTGCAAGGCAAGCTGTAAGTGAATTAAAAGAAAAAAAGCTACTAGATGAGCAGGGGTTATGCATAGCTGTTGCTTCCTCCTTATCTAGAAATTCCAATGGTCCTTATTTGATTAAGCAAAAGCTTAAAAATAGACATTTTGAGGAAGCAGAGATTCAAATTGCTTTGGAAAGTATTACTGAAGAAGATTATGAATACGGCAAGGAAAAGCTTTTGAAAAAAGCCAAGAAAAAGTATGAATCTCTTCCAGAACTAAAAAAGAAGCAAAAATTAAAAGAAATATTTTATCGACATGGTTATATAGAAGTATAACTTATTGAATTTTTGGGAAAAATTGAGTATAATGAAACTAATCTAAAATCTATTTTTTATATATAAACAGAATATGAGGTGAAAATATGATAAGAGATAAGATTGATTCTAATTTTTTGTATTATTTTGATCAAGGAAAATGTCATGAGGCCTATCAGGTTTTTGGTGCACATTTACATAAGGATGAAAATGGTGCTATTTTAGGGTGCGAATTCTGTTTGTTTGCTCCTAACGCTAAGTATGTTGCAGTTGTTGGAGAATGGAATTTCTTTAACAAAGGACAAGACCAGATGCAAAAAGTTGATGACTATGGAGTATGGTATCTTTACATTGAAGGAAATTTCTTTGAATGGCAAAGATATAAATACTATATTGAGGCTAAGGATGGAAGATCCTTCTATAGAGCAGACCCTTATGCATTTTATTCTGATTTAAGACCTTCAACAGATTCTAAGGTATATGATATAGAAGGGTATGTTTGGAATGATCAGGACTGGATGTATACCCATCCAAAAACATACGATCAGCCTGTTTTGATTTATGAGCTCCATTTGGGTTCATGGAAAAGAAGAGGAGAAGGAGAAAATGATTTCTATTCAGCAAACGAAATTGCTCCTATGCTGATTCCTTATTTAAAACAGTTTGGATATACCCATGTTGAGGTAATGCCAATTTATGAGCATCCTTTAGATGCTTCATGGGGATATCAGGGAGTATCCTATTATTCCGTCTCTGCTCGTTATGGCGTTCCAAAAGATTTTATGTGGTTTGTAGATCAGCTTCATCAAAATGGAATTGGAGTTATTATGGACTGGGTTCCAGGTCATATTTGTAAGGATGCACATGGCCTTTATCTCTTTGATGGAACACCTTTATATGATTATGCTGACCCAGCAATTCGAGAAAATGTGGAGTGGGGAACAGCTAATCTAGATTTAGGAAAAGGTCTTACTCGTTCTTTCTTATTTTCAAATGCATTATTCTATATGAATTATTTCCATGTAGATGGCTTTAGAGTTGATGCTGTAAGTAATTTACTATATTATATGGGAAATCCAGAGCGAGGTATGAATGAAGGAGCTTGTAGCTTCTTAAGAGAATTATCCAACATTATCTTTGCAAAAGATGATCGTGTACTGTTTATGGCAGAGGATTCTTCTAGCTTTGCTAATGTGACAAAGCCTACCAATATTGGTGGTATAGGCTTCAATTATAAATGGGATATGGGTTGGATGAATGATACACTAAAATATTTTAAACTCGATCCAGTTTATCGTAAATATCATCATCATCAATTAACCTTCAGTATGATGTATTTCTATAATGAGCAATTTGTTTTGCCTTTTTCGCATGATGAGGTTGTTCATATGAAGGGGTCCTTGTTGAATAAAATGCCAGGAGATTATTGGCAACAATTCGCAAACTATAGATTATTGATGGGATATATGATGACTCACCCTGGGAAGAAGCTTTTGTTTATGGGCAACGAGCTTGCACCATACAGTGAGTGGGCATATAATAAGGGACTAGATTGGAATCTTTTAGAATTCCCAAGTCATGATTCTGCTCATCATTATATGATGGATTTAACCAAGCTTTATAAGAATTCAAAATGTTTATATGAATTGGACTATAGCTATGAAGGCTTTAGATACATTGATGCAGATAATGCAGACCAGTCTTTATATATTTATGCCCGTTTTGCTAAAAATCCTGAGGATCATTTCCTAGTAGTAATGAATTGTACACCGAACACGTACTATAATTATAAAATTGGCGTGCCAGGAAAATATGATTATCAAGAGGTTTTGAACAGTGATAAGGATATTTATGGTGGATCCAATTGCATTAATCCAAATTTATGCAAGAGTCAGGAAGAGGATTGGAAGAATGAGAAGAATGTGATTTTCTTAAATATTCCACCTCTAGGAATTACCATCCTAAAGCCAAAGAAAAAGGTTAAACCTAGAACAAAGCAACCTAAAATATCCCCTTTTGTTAAATAATGAAACGCTTTCTTTTACAATTTATTGAAAGAAGAATTTTAAATATGATATAATTCTAATGAATTTTACTTTGGAGGAAAATAAAAAATGAATTATCCAAATTTTAAGGATGTTAAAACTTTTAAACAAGCATTCATTCAAAATGTTGAAAATAAATATGCGATTCATTTTGAAAAGTCTACAAGCTATCAGCAATATGTAGTTTTGGGAGAAATGCTTAGAATGTATATTGCTAAGGATTGGCATGATACAATTGAGAAAACAAGTGCTACCAAGGCTCGTCAGGTATACTATTTTTCAATGGAATTCCTAATGGGACGTATGATTACAAATAACCTAATGAACGCAGGAGTGTATCCTATTGTTAAGAAGGCATTTGAAGAATTAGGTCTTGACTTAAATGAGGTTGAGCACCAGGAAACAGATGCTGGTTTAGGAAATGGTGGTTTAGGCCGTTTAGCAGCCTGCTTTATGGACTCTGTTGCTTCACTTGGTTTACCAGTACATGGAAACTGTATCCGTTATCGTTATGGCTTTTTTGAGCAAGGAATTCGTAATGGATATCAGGTAGAGCATCCAGATCGTTGGTTAAAGGATGTTAACGTATGGGAAATTCGTAAGGATGAGGAAGCAGTAGAAATTCCATTCTATGGCTTTATTGATATTTCTAGTGAAAATGGAAAATTGATTGTAAAGCATCGTAATGCAGAATACGTAAAGGCTGTACCTTATGATGTTCCAATTATTGGAGATGGCAACCATATTGTCAATACACTTCGTTTATGGAGTGCAGAGCCTGCATCAGTTTATCCTGATGATGCTTTCGAATATCACAAGAAATTAAGAGAAATTTCATCTATGCTATATCCAAATGATGATACAGAGGAAGGAAAGTTACTTCGTTTAAAACAGCAATATTTCTTTGTATCAGCTGGTGTAAAATCTGCAATCAAGCGTCATAAGAGTATCTTTAAGACCTGCAAAAACCTAGATAAAAAACTATGCTTCCATATTAACGATACTCACCCAGCTTTGATTGTACCTGAGCTTATGCGTATATTAGTGGATGAAGAAGGAATAGAGTGGGATGAGGCATGGAGAATTACTAAGAATTCCTGCGCATACACAAACCATACTATTTTAGCAGAAGCCTTAGAAAAATGGCCAGTTCATCTATTTAAGAGATTATTGCCAAGAATTTTCACGATTACAGAAGAAATTAATCGTCGCTTATTAGTTGAAATTGCAAGCAAATATGGAGAAAATGCTCCTGAAATTTATCAAATGGCAATTGTTAAGGATAATACAGTTCATATGGCAAATATGGCTATAGCAGGTTCATTTAGTGTTAATGGAGTAGCTGCATTACATACAGATATTTTAAAGAATATTGAAATGAAGGTATTTAATGACTACTATCCTGGTAAGTTTAACAATAAGACAAATGGTATTACCCATCGTCGTTGGTGTTTACATATCAATCCAGAACTAGTAAAAATTTTGGATGAATATTGCGGTAAGGACTGGGTAAAGAATCCAGATCTATTGGAAAAATTACTTCCATATGCGGATGATCCAAAGCTTCAAGAGAAGTTTATTCAGATGAAGAGAGCTAGAAAGCAAGCTCTTGCCAATATGATTTATAAATCTCAAGGTGTATCTTTAGATACAAAATCTATCTTTGATGTACAGGTAAAACGTCTACACGAGTATAAACGTCAATTGATGAATGCTTTACACGTAATGGCAATTTATAATCGTTTAAAGAATGATCCTGAATATCGTAAGACTTATCATCCTCATAGCTTTATTTTTGGTGCAAAAAGTGCTCCAGGCTATGCCTTTGCAAAGAAGATTATTAAATTAATTAATACAATTGCCGATAAGGTAAATAACGACTATGAAACCAATGCGTATTTGAAGGTTGTATTCGTAGTAAATTATAATGTTACTTATGCAGAAACGATTATGCCAGCAGCTAATGTTTCAGAACAAATTTCTACTGCATCTAAAGAAGCCTCTGGTACTGGAAACATGAAGTTTATGATGAATGGTGCGATTACATGTGGTACATTAGATGGTGCCAATGTGGAAATTGGAGAATTAGTAGGAGAAGATAATATTGTTATTTTCGGTATGAATGCTAAGGAAGTAACAGATTTATATGCTCAAGGAAATTATAATCCTATGCAAATCTATGAATCTAATCCAGTCCTTCATGCGGTCATTGACCAATTAACGAATGGCTTCTTTGAAAATGTATCTCCAGATGAATTTGTGGACATTAGAAATAATTTATTATATCGTGATCCATATTTAGTTTTAAAGGATTTTGATTCTTATGTTCAAGCTCAAGAAAGAATCAATGAGCTTTATAAGGATACAAAGAAATGGATTCATATGTCTATTGTCAATGTTGCTAAGGCAGGATTCTTTACAACTGACCGTACAATGAGACAATATAATCAAGACATTTGGAAGGTTGAGCCAATCGTAATGGATGAAGAATAAGGGATGAAAATCCCTTTTTTCTTAAAAAGGAGGTAACTATGCTTAAATTAGAAAACCAAAATCAAATCAAAGAAGAGATTACTCGAATTGAAAAACTGACAAAGGTTTTTTCACTAGTTAGAGTCTTATTATTTATTTGCATTGTTGTTTTTGTAATTTGCTTTATTACACTAGACCGTTTTGCCTTAGATTTGACATTGAGTCTAGTCTTTATAGCTGTTTTTATCGGCTTTGTCCTTGTTACTAAGCCGTACTATCATAAACTAAGGATTCTAAAGAATTTAGAATTCATTTATAAAAAACATGAAAATAGAAGAAATTTATTTTATCAAAGTTTTTCCCCAGATGGAAGAGAATTAGTAAATTTTTCAGACTACAAAGAACTAGATTTAGATCTTTTAGGACCTCGCTCTTTATTCCAATATTTGTGTGTAGCAAAATCAAAGGAGGGCAAGGCCAAGCTTGCAAGACAACTTGCTGATCCTATTCAAAAGGATGAAAAATTTACCAAATGCATTCAATCTTTTGCTGAAACAGAAGAGGTTTTAAAGCTAGAGGCCTCTATTTCCCTAATTGGTGCAGACGCCAAGGATTGTGATGAACAGGAATTGCTTGGATTAGCGAAGAAGAAAATTCATATTTTACCTCTTGGTTTGTTTTGTTGTATAGCATCCTATATTTTGTTTGCTGTTTTGCTTATCATTTCCCTAATAAATCATATTCAGCTTTATTATCTATTCTTGTTTATTCCTTTGAATTTCTTTATTGCAAGAAAGAGCATTCAAAGTGAGGTCTTTGCATTCCCATCTACAAAGTATGCGAATTTACTTTCTGCATATAAGAAGCTTTCAAATGACATTAAAAATACGAAGATAGAAGACCCTTATTTTGTAGAATTGCAGGGAGTGATTGAAAAGGAATACTCTTCCCTATCTCGCTTTTCTCATTTGCTAGATATGCTTTCTTATCGTCAAAATATAATTCTTTCCATTATTGGAAATGGATTGCTTTATATGGACTTTATTATGGCAGTAATTTATAATCAATTCACTAAGCATCTTGCTTCCTTTGAAGCCTGCTTAGATGCGTTATCTGAAGTGGAATTGATGTTATCCTTAGCTGTCATTGGAATGGACAATGAGGTATATTCTATACCTCAAAAGAGTGATTCCTTCCAAATTATAGAGGGATATCATCCTTTAGTTAAAAACTGTATTCCTAATAGTTTTCAGTTTGATGGTGGTGTTGTTTTAACTGGAAGTAATATGTCTGGAAAGACGACATTCATGCGAATGCTAGGCATTAATCAGGTTTTAGCAAATGCTGGAGGTCTAGTTTGTGCAAAGGAATTTCACACCTCAAATTACACAGTAGTAACCTCCCTACGTGCAAATGATATGCTGCAGGAAGGCATATCTACATTCTATGCAGAAGTGAACCGTATGAAAACCATTATGGAAACGAGTCAAAACACAAACACTTTAGTATTAGTTGATGAGATTTTTAAGGGAACAAATGCAAAGGACCGAATTTATTCTGCCAAAGAAATTATCAAAAAGCTCAATGGATTTGGTATTCATTTCTTAATTACGACTCATGATTTTGAGATATGTGATGCAGAAGGAATTGTGAACTATCATTTTGATGAAGAATATATTGAGGATAAGATTTCTTTTGACTATAAAATAAAAAATGGCAAATGCCAAAAGACAAATGCCATTTATTTGCTTAAGCTTGCTGGTGTTTTAGATAAGAATCAATAAATTCCAAAGCTCCGTCTTCCTCACAAGATTTCGATGTTTGGTATTTACAGAGTTTTTTTAATTCATCCTCTCCATTTTGCATAGCAATTTGGATTTCACAATGCTGAATAAAATCATAATCAGATAAAGAATCACCTATACCTATTGCAGGTGATTTTTTTAATTTTAGAAGATAGGATTCCTTAGTTGCAGAAGCTTTGGTTATATTGAGGAATACCTTAGTATGGTCAGAGAAGAGAACATGTACAGTAAATCCATTTAATTTGCTTAGAATTCTTTCATAATCCTTCACAAATACGACCATTTGGATTGCAGAAACATGCTGTGGAAAAGAAGAAGAAATCTTGATTTTTTGTGTTGGATAGAAGGATTTTAATCGCTCCTGATATTTTAAAATGTAGCAGGTATCAAAGGAGCTGGCATATAAGGTATATATGCCAGAATCTAACAAAAGCTCATTGAAAACTTTTGTTTCAAGAGGTATATTCTTGAGTATTCCATTTTCATAAATTGTATCCTCTAAAGTAGATATAATACGAATATTTGGTATGTTAAATAGCTCTCTTGCTTCCCACAAGGCTCCATTTGTAAGAATGGTACAGCTATGAGATTCACACAATTTCGTCAATAGAAAAAGAGATTTTTTTGTCAAAATATGATTCTCATTTAGAATTGTTTTTTCTAAATCCAAATAGATTTCCATTCCCATCACCAAATGTATTATCGCACTTGATGAATAAAATGTAAATAAAAACTTTAAAAATGAAGGAGTTTATTATATAAT
>CAMWSQ010000042.1 GCA_947177025.1 uncultured Mollicutes bacterium
CTAATCCATAATTTACGGAAGTCTCTTTTCCTTGCCTTTCTATCACGATAAGCATATGCTAAAGAACGCATAACTTGCTCATGAGCAGTCTTATATAAAGTATGTTTTGAGCCATAATAGCCTTTTGCAAGCTTTAATACGGCCTTACGTCTTCTTCTTGTAGTGTATCCACCTTTAACTCTTGGCATATCTGTTTACCTCCTTAAATTATAATAAATTAGAAATTAATGGTTTAATACGTTTCATATCAGTATCATGAACTAAACCACTCTTTGATAAATTCTTGTTCTGCTTATGTGTCTTATTTGTTTTTAAATGTCCTGTATAAGCATGACCACGTTTAACTTTTCCAGATGCGGAAACTTTAATTCTTTTCTTTAATCCACTATGTGTTTTTTGTTTTGGCATAATCTTAACTCCTTAATCTTTTGTTTTTGGTGCTATAACAGCAAATAATGTTCTACCTTCTAGACGAATTGGTGATTCTACAGTAGAGCATTCAGCAAGTCTTTCAACAAAGCGTTCTATAACTTCTTTTCCTAAGTCCTGATGAACAATCATACGACCTTTGAATCTTAAAGAAATTTTTACTTTATTTCCCTTTTCAAGAATCGTTTGAGCCTTACGAGCCTTTGTCTCAAAATCATGCTTTTCAATGGTTGGAGATAGTTGAATTTCTTGAACTACAACCACCTTTTGATTTTTTCTCATTTCCTTTAACTTCTTTTGTTGTTCGAAACGGAAACGTGAATAATCCATAATCTTTGCTACAGGAGGATTAGAATCTGGTGAAACTAATACTAGGTCTAAACCACGATTTTCAGCTTCAGCTTGAGCCTTTGCATTAGGTAAAATGCCTAATTTTTCTCCTTTTTCTGTAATTACTAACATTTCCTTGCAGCGGATTGCGTTATTTACTAAATCCTCTGTTCCTTTTCTTTGCTTATTAATAATTTCACCTCCATATGTAGTAAAAATAAAAGGGACGCAAAAACGCCCCTTATAAGAATTCTAATTTATTCTGTGACTTTTTGCCTACCAATTCATCAATCAGGCGAGAAACGGGCGTTTCTTCTTTCCACTTATTTATTTTACTCTAGTATAATACCACCAAATAGATTCTAAGTCAAGTCTTATTTTTCAAAAAAATGAATTTTATCCATTACTAATATCCTTCTTTTGAAACAATAAGGCTATTCCTAATATTAAGCCAATGCACACACTAAAGTATATACTCATATTTCCAATTAATGCAATGTGAGTTGCTGTAATTTCTATTTTTGGTAAGAAAAGATTCAAAATTTTAGATATATTTTCCACTTTCTTTAGGCTTGTACAGAGAATGTGAACAATGAAAATGAGTATGGGAATAAAATAAGTACTTAGTACCATGGATATACATTCTCCCAATAATAGCAATTCGAGCATCGGTAATAAAGTGTAAATAATGAGGAAGAAATCAGACAGATGAATTACATATTTCGGAAAGATTAAGAGTCCAATGAGTTCTAGCAAAAGAATTTGAAAGGTAACTATGCCTAGAGTTATCCCTAGGTTTGCAAGCAGCTTGGCAAGAATAATCTTAATTCTACTGACATTTGGCACAAGCATTGGATCAAATAAAGAGAGACTGGATAGTTCTGCTCCTACAAGAAAAGCAACTACGACCCCATCAATAATCTCTAAAAAGAAAATGGATTGTTCTAAATAGGTGGTATGGTAGATTTTAGGAACTAAAATGTAGTTTTCCATATCTAAAGGATAGCCTGTATTTATGAGTAAAACAATTGCCCATAGAAAAAATACAAGCCCAAGAACAATTAAAGCAGTTTTATTGAGATGATAGGCAAGATATAATCTAACCATTTGAAGAAGATTTCTACTTTTTTTCATGACAAACTCCTTTTTGAAAATGATAAATGATCGGCTTTAATTCCTTATACATAAGCTTATTATGTGTACTTACAACAATTGTTTTCTTTTCCTTTAGCATTCTTCCTAAATCTTCTTTAAATGTTTGAATAGATTCTACATCTAGTCCATCTGTAGGCTCATCAAAAAGATATAAATCTCCATCACTTAGTAAAGTTTGAATAATTCCTAGCTTTTGGAGCATTCCTTTAGAGAGGCTTCCAATTTTTTTATTTGGGAGCTGATATCGATTCAGATAAAAATCCAAAGTACTTGCAGAAAGTTTTTTCTCCAAGAAATATTGCAAATAGGTTTTTACTGTGAGTAGTTTTGGATAGCTTCTTTTATCTGGTAAATATATAATTTTTTTAAACTGATTTTCAATTTTCCCATCCTTAGCTGTTGAAAATATAACGTGAGAAATAAGCTTGATAGTCGTAGATTTTCCACTTCCATTTTCTCCTACAAATAAATACATATTCTCTGGTAATATTGTTAAGCTAACATTTTTTAATCCTTGTTCATGATGATAATTTTTTCTAATTTCTTCTAGCTTAAGCATATTTAATCGTTCCTTCTTGCCTGCAATTGGGATATTGGCTAAGATGTATTGGACTTGCAAGATATGTAAAATCTTCTATATAATACGTTTTTCCATCAATTTGAAAGAGAATACAAGCTGTAGTAATTAAGTGAAGTGTTTCATAGGAGATTGGGATAAAGTAATAATTCTGCTTTGCAGTGAGTACATGAGGGTTAGACGGAATCCATTCTGTAATAACAGGATGCTTTAAGGAACTCTCTAAGCGTTCACTATCATATAAAATATCTTCTTCTATATACTCTAGTATAGAAAATGCAGAACCAATTTGAACTTTTTGTATGGATTTATACATAGGATTTAACTGAATAATGATTCCAATGCAATGCAACTCCCCATTCACATATGCATAATTTCCATAAAGATCACTATACTCTAAAGGCTCATAAGATTCCTTGTAAATTTCTAAATCCCCAATCGGAATTGTGATATTAAAGCTTTCACTTTCAATAATTAAAAAACAATTTGTTAAAATCATATTTGTCTCTTGAATCCCTAAAATATCGCATGAGATGCTATACTTATAATATATCTCTTCTTGAAGGACAGAGTCTTCTTCCTTTATAACATTCACATGGTTTAATTGATACTGACCCTGAGTATCCTTTAAATAATACTGATTTTTTTCTGGATATTCAATCAAATGAGTAGTGTCATTGATGAAAACTTCAAATGTCATTCTTTTGTCTTCATCATAAGAATAGGTTTGAATTCTAGGAATTGCATAGCATTTAATTTCATAGGTAACGTGTTTGGTTTTACTAATAATTAAAATGGCTATAAGAAGGCCAAGCATTAAGGAAGCTATCCCCAAAATGAGCTTTTTCATAGTTTTCTTTTCTCCATACGTGGATATTGATTTACTAGAGTAAAGTACTCAAATCCACAGCTTGCTACATTTACAAAGCAGATATAGCAGGCACAAACCCCGTTTGTAATCCTAGCACTTCCCATCAAATAAACAATTGCTCTACTTCCCTTTTCTACAGTAAGCTTTAGCTTTTGCGTTTCCTTCTTGGAGCTTGTTGTTGTATTACTATAGTCCACCCCTGCCTTTGCAGCTATATCTGTTTTAAAGCTTTTTATACTTCCTTTTGCAGTACCGCTTAGATTTCCAGATACACTCCAAGAGGTTTTATTGGAGGTTTCAACAACAATGTCTAATTCATAGGAAACATCCGTATCACCACGATTTTCAACGTTATAGAGTGTTGATGAAATATAGGTGGTTTCGACATTTTTATTTACTGTATATACGTTAACACCCCAAAATGTTGACTTTTTTACATGCTTCATATACTCTTGCATTTCTTCATCCGTGAAATTTCTCAAGAGCTTTCCATTGACCATCATAACTTCATTAAAGGTTTCATAGGAATCCTCTGCATAGCATTCCACCGTAAAGCATATAATTATTGTAATGAAACATAGTGTAGCCACAATAAATTTTTTCATAATATTCATCCTTTCTTTTTTGTGCTTCATAAGAATCATTACCAAAAAATGTCATTTTTTATAAAGAAATTTAAAAAATTTTAAAAAAAAGAGGTTTTTTATGTCTAAAAACCCAATTACAAGCTTAAATCAGCTTCTCTTAACTCTCAATCCACTAGAATTTGCAACTCTTGCCTATGTGCTTGGGTTGATATTATCTGATGGGCTTAATCCTAACGAATTGTCCTCCTTAGGAAACTTCTATAACCTTCTAGGTGAAACAATTCAAACGATTGGAGCACAGGCTCAAAACCTAGATTCAACACCAAATACTTCTGATGTTCAGAATACAGTTGATTCTTTAAAAACAAAAATAGGAAATATTGAAGAGATTATTCAAAAATTTAAAAGCATATAAAAAAAAGGTCATCACCTGATGACCTATTTCCATGCTTCATAATGTGTAACATTACTTACAACTTCTCCATCAATTTGAAGAGCAGTTGGTCTATCAAATGTTACCTCAATATGCTTTGCTTGAACAAGCTCGCAATATTTTTTCTTTTTCAAATGCTCTCCCTTAAAGATTCCTGGGAAAATCATTAGGGTATGCAATCTTCTTGATTTATGCATTACAACAAAAGAAAGCTTATCAGAGGAACGATCCTGCTTAGGTGCCACCATCATACCTCCACCATAGTACTGACCATTCATAGCTGAAGCAAACCATACTCTTTTATATTTCAATTCTTTTCCATCTACAAGAACTGTAGCATTTGGGCATTTATACTTAGTTAATAAAAGCTTAATTGCAATACTTGTATAATTAATCTTTGTTTTTCCCTTTGCCTTTAAAGCATCTGCAACCTCACAAACCATACCATCAATACCAAATCCAATACCATTGATATAGTAGGTTTCTTTTCCATTAATTTTAACCTTAGGTAGGTTTTCTAAATATTTGTTTAGCAAAACAAGATTTCCTGTTTCATTGATGTCCTTTAAGAAATCATTTCCAGTTCCAGCACGATATAAATAGATTCGGTTTTCTAGATGTCTTTCGTAAGTTTCATTAGCATAATGATTTAAGGTTCCATCTCCACCAACTAAAATGATGGTGTCCTCTTCTTTTAAATTTGCGAAGAACTCATCATAGTTCGCAGTAAGAACATCTACTTCTTCTAAAGCTGTAAATTGATCTTTAAGGTCAACCTTAGCCTTATCCTTTAAAGCAATACCTTGTCCATTGGAAGCAAGTGGATTAAATAATAAATAATTCATATTAACAATTCTCCTTTTCTTTTTTTATGAATTCATATGCAATATCTGCAAGCTCTGTTGTTTTTTTAGATATCACATCTTCCTTTGAAATAATATTTACAATTTTAATTTTGACTTTTGTTCCTCTAAATGGGAAATGCTTGGCAATTAAATGTGTTTTATCAATATGACAAACAATGATAGGGACTTCGGCTCTAGTAGCTATTTTAAATGAGCCTGGATGAAACGGCAATAATTCTTGTGTTTTACTTCTTGTTCCCTCAGGACAAATGTAAATACTAGCTAAATCTTGATTGATGTAGTCTGTGGATTTGCGAACCATATCTATTGCAGAATGAGTATCTTCACGATCTAAGAAGATAAATCCTGCATGATGGATAAAAGGTCCACAGATTGGAAATTTTAAGTTTTCCTTTTTGGATACTGCAATTAAAGGATGTAGACCAAGCTTTTGCATTATGATTATAGGATCAAACATAGAAATATGATTGGAAACCACTAAATAGCGCTGAGTTGGGTCAATTTTTTCTTTACCCTCTACTTTTACTCGTGTTCGTGTAAGTAGCAAAAGCTGAAAGCAAGTTTGCTGAACAAAAAAATTCCAAAATCTTTTTGGTTGCTTCACTTCTTTTTTTGTATTTAAGAAAAGCGAAGCGAGATATAAGAATAAAACATAAACAATAAAAATTCCTACATATAAAATTGGAATTAAGAGTATGGGAACAAAAAAGAAATACCATTGCTCATATAAATGTGTAAAATAATAGATGATTCCTGAACATCCAATACTTAGCATTAAAAATATTCCTGTCAAAATCAAGTTTATCACTTCCACTCCACATTATACCATAATTCGACATTGATTTTCGACAGTTTATGTCATTTTTTTAATAAAAAAAGTAAAAAAAAGCTATATCAAATGGATATAGCAATAAAATACTTATTTTAATAGGTCTTCTAAGTGCTTAGCAGTGATATCAAGAACACTAGGGTCAACTTCTTCAATCAAGCCTTGATCTACTAAATTTGCAGTATCAGGCTGTATAGGCATTTGGTCTAATGCAGTTAATCCATAGTTTGCTGCAACTTCCTCTAACTTGGAATTTCCAAATGGATGAAGCTTCTCTCCACAGCAAGGACATTCCATATAACTCATGTTTTCTACTAATCCTAGCATTGGAATATTCATCATTTTGCACATATTTACAGCCTTCCCAACAATCATAGAAACTAAATCCTGTGGTGTTGAGACAATAATAACCTCATCTACTGGAATGGATTGGAAAACGGTTAATGCGACATCACCTGTTCCAGGTGGCATATCGATGAATAAGAAATCCAAATCCTCCCATAATACATCTGTATAGAATTGCTTTACTGCTCCACCGATGACAGGACCTCTCCAAAGAACAGGTTTTGTAGGCTCATCAATGAGTAGATTGACAGAAATCAATTTTATTCCCAGCTTAGAAACTTGGGGAAACATCAATTCTCCATTTCCAACAATTTGACCGTTCACACCAAATGCCTTAGGAATAGATGGACCTGTTATATCGGAATCCATAATTCCTACTTTATAGCCTTTTTTGTGCATATTTAAGGCTAAAAGAGAGGTAACAGTAGATTTTCCTACTCCACCTTTGCCAGAAACAACACTGATAATTTTTTTAATATGATTTTCTTTAGCTGTAGTTGCAAGTAAAGATTCACGATCGTTACAATCCTTTACATTACAGCTTGAACAATTATGATTACAACTCATTTTCTATTCCTCAATTCACAAAAATTTTTATATAGCATATAGTAATAATAAGGAGGTTTCTTATGTCTTATTATCCACAAACAACGGTTTATTATCGTGGTGGGGATGATACTAGAGGATTATTGCTACCTTTACTTGTTGGAGCTGCAGTTGGTTTCCCTTTTGGGTACATAGCTAGCAATACAAACAAAAACAATTATAATTACGCACCTATGCCTTATCCAGTACAGCAATATCCAATGGTTCCAATGCAACCTATGCCATATTATCCAACATATTATCCCTATATGCCTTATTAGAATACACTAGTATTCTTTTTTTTATTCTTCTTCCTCGTGGGAAATATCTAATTTAGAGATGATTTCATTGATATGATTTCCATATTCAAGGGCTTCATCATGAATGAAAATTAAGTTAGGCATCTTTCTTGCTTTTAATTTTTTAGCAAGCTCACTTCTTAAATATCCTTTGCATTCTTCTAAAGCCTTTGCATAATTTTCTACTTTCCCTTGATAGAAGGTATAGTAGATTTTCATAAAAGAAAGATCCTTTGTAATTCTCACTTCAGTTATGGTAATATTTGATAAATAATTATTTTTAGCATCATGTCTAAGAATTAAGGATAACTCTCTAAGTGCTAGAGATTCTAGTCTTTGCAATGAGATACTCATTAGCGCTTCAACTCCTTCATAATGGATGCTTCAATAACATCTAGCTCCTTAATATCATTGAAATTTTCAATAGTGATACCACATTCAAAGCCTTGCTTTACTTCTTTTGCATCATCCTTGAATCGTTTTAAGGATGCTAGCTTTCCTTCAAATACAACAACACCTTCACGTAGAACTCGAACTAAAGAATTTCTTTCAATTACACCATCTGTTACATAGCATCCAGCAATTGTACCAACTCTAGAAATCTTGAAAATATTTCTAACCTCAGCTTGCCCAATAACAACCTCTTCATATATAGGATCAAGCATACCCTTTAAGGAAGCTTCTATGTCGTTTAAAACGTTATAAATGATGTTGTATAAGCGAATTTCTACTTTCTTAGTTGCTGCTTCATTTCTAACAGATGCCATAGGACGAACATTAAAGCCAATGATAATGGCATTAGATGCTTCTGCTAGGGAAACATCCGTATCTGTAATTGTACCAACTGTAGCTCGAATAATATTGACCTTTAAATCTTCGATGTTTAGTTTTTCTAAAGAAGCCTTTAATGCTTCTACAGAGCCTTGAACATCCCCTTTAATAATTAAATTTAATTCCTTAGCTGCATCAGCATCACTTCTTTTGAATAAATCTTCTAAGGAAGTAGCCTTACGTGCTGCAGCATCTGCGTTTTTCTTACGGTTTGCACGAGCTTCTGCAGTATCTCTTGCAGTTTTCTCATCAGTGAATACCATGAATTTATCTCCTGCAAGCGGAACAGCATTTAATCCTGTAATGGAAACAGCTTTTGAGGAGGTTACAGAGGTAAAGCGTGTATGACGATCATCTTCCATCGTTCTTACACGACCCCAGGTGTCACCACAAACAACAACATCCCCAATTTTTAATGTACCATTTTGAACTAAGAAGGTAGCGAGAGGTCCACGACCTTTATCCAATTGTGCTTCAATGACGGTACCCATAGCCAAACGCTTTGGATTGGCCTTTAATTCCTTCATTTCAGCAACAAGCTGAATCATTTCTAGTAATTGATCTACTCCAGTACCTTGTAAAGCTGAAATTGGTACAAATATAGTATCTCCACCCCATGCCTCTGGAACTAAATTAAACTTTGTAAGCTCCTCCATAACACGTTCAGGATTAGCTGCTGGCTTATCCATTTTATTTACAGCTACAATGATAGGACAGTTTGCAGCTTGAGCATGAGCAATAGCTTCTTCAGTTTGAGGCATTACACCATCATCTGCTGCAACAACTAATACAACGATATCAGTAATTTGAGCACCACGAGCACGCATTTGAGTAAATGCAGCGTGTCCTGGAGTATCAATAAATGTAATCGGGAATCCCTTATGAGTAACCTGATATGCACCGATGTGCTGTGTGATTCCACCAGCCTCACCACGCGCTACTCTAGAGGAACGAATTGTGTCTAGTAGAGTAGTTTTACCATGATCTACGTGACCCATAATTGTTACAACAGGAGGTCTTGAAACTAAAGATGCCTCATCATCTTCTATAACAATCTCATCAAAGCGTGTCACATCTGTAATAACCTCATCCTTTAGCTCATAGCCAAATTCTAAAGCAACGAGCTCAATGGTTTCGCGGTCAATACTTTGATTTTGATTTGCAACAATTCCGGCTTGCATTAATTTCATGACGATTTGAGCATTGGTTTTACCCATTCCAGCAGCAACATCAGAAACTGTCATTCCCTCTTTATAGATTAAAACATTATCTTCCTTTGGTTGAGCCTGCTTTTTATTTTTTCCTTGAGGAATATTTACAGTTCTTTTGTCCTGTTTATTTTGTTTTTTTGCCACAAAAATCACCTTATTTCTTTAAAATTTTTAGAAAGCTTGAATTGGTGATACCTATAACCATTCGATTTTCTTTCCCAATCGCATGGGATAATTCCATAGAAGTATAGCTTTCATCGAATTCAATTTGATAGTATTTTGCTTTATCCTTTACTCTCTTTTTTGTATTTTCACTTGCATCCTTTGCTAAAAAGATATAGTTTACTTTATTTGAAGATAATTCAGTTAGCACATTCTCTTCTCCACTGATGAGGCCTCTTGCTCTTTGGCATAGACCTAGATTATTTAATATTTTATCCATATTTATTCTAAGTATCCTAAAAGCTCATCATAGATAGAATCAGGAACCTTTTCCTCCAATTTACGATCTAAGGCTTTATTCTTTCTTGCAAGTAGAATGACATCCTTATCTTTTTTTAAGTATGCACCTCTACCATTGGCTTTTCCCTTTAAATCCACAACAATAGTGTGTTCTGGAGTACGCACAATTCGAAATAAATCCTTCTTCTCACAAACTTCTTTAGAAACAACGCAAGTTCTTAAAATTTGCTTTTTTTCCTTCATAATTATAAACCTAAAATTTGAATTAAGCCCTTCTCATATGCTTCTGAAGTTGGCATAATGTCAATTTTCCATCCACAAGATTGAACAGCCAAACGGACATTTTGTCCTGATTTTCCAATGGCTAAAGATAGATGGTCATCAGGAACAACAACCTGTGAAGTCTTTGTTTTAGGGTCGAAACTTAATACTTTAGTTACTGAAGCTGGCTGTAAAGAATTTGAAATCAACTCTTCAGGATCTTCACTCCATTTATAAAGATCTACCTTTTCTCCACCTAAAGCATTGACAATCTCACGAATACGGCTACCACCTTCACCAACGCAGGAACCAATAGCATCTACTTTTTCATCATTTGAATAGATAGCAATCTTAGTACGATCTCCTGGGTCGCGAGCAATTCCTTTGATTTCAATTGTACCATTCTTAATTTCTGGAATATAGTTTTCCAATAAACGAGTTACTAAATTGCGTTCTGTACGAGATACAACAACCTTAGGCTCTTTTGTAGTTTGTTCAACCTTTTTAACATAAACCTTGATGAAATCTCCAATGGAAAAATGGTCATTTGGAAGTAATTCGGTTAATGGAAGAATAGACGTTACATTGAATCCTAGCTTTAATGTAATAAAGCGTTCACCAACGTTAGAAACCTCAGCATTAATCATTTCATTTTCAAAGTCCTTGAAATATAAATAAGCCTTTTCTCTTTCTAAAGTACGTACACCTTGCTTATACATGTTTCCTGCAGCTAAAATTGTCATACGACTATAGTTCTTTAAATTCTCAGGCTGTAATACCAAATCTCCAACCTTATATGAACTTTTAATCTGTTTTGCTTCCTCTAGAAGCATTTCTGCATATTGTGGTTCAGGATTTTCTTCTTTTACTTCTTCCTTTACTGCACCTTCAACTTCTTCTTCATCCTCTTTAGTATACTCAGTATAAGCTTCTACAACCTTATGTACAGAATATAATAGAATTTCATTCTTATCCTTCTTAAATTCTACACGGCAGGAAGTATTTCCATGCTCCTTTTTAAAAGCCATAATGAGTGCTCTTTCCATACAAGCTAAAACTTCATCAACTTGAAATCCTCTTGATTCTGCATCCTCTTCTGCTAGCTTGTAAAAATCCTTATTAATCATTTTCTTTTTCCTCCTATATTTTGACTGCTAATCTTATAAATTTTATTTCTGAATAAGGAATGTGTATTGTTTTAAATCGGCCCTTGGCATTGAAACGAATGACAATGTCTTCATTTTCAACTCCTAATAAATGCCCTTCATATACCATATTTGGAACTTCCACATGAATATAATCATTTAAATGCCTTTTGATTTCCTCTAAACTCTTCAATTCTTTTTCAGCACCTGGTGAAGAAACCTCTAAGAAGTACTCTGGCATATCTCCATCTAATGCATCTAGTTTAGAAGACAGAAATTCATTACACATGGCCAAGGAATCTACATCAATTCCACCAGCTTTGTCTACACAGACTCTTAAAATTAATGCATCTGCTTCTTTTACAAGTTCAATTGAATCAAAGAATAGATCATTTTCTTTAAGATACGGCATTAAAATTTCTTTAATATGATTTAAATCCAATAGTATCAGCTCCAATCAAATAAATAAGAGAGGTTTTTGCCTCTCTTTGTTACTATGAGTAGTATATCATGGAATTCTTTTTTTTTCAACCCTTTTATATAAATATAAAAAATATTTTTGAGTACAGACTTTTTTTCATATTATTAAATGAATGATTTTTTTGATAAAAAATAAAGTGAAAAATCACTTTATTATGTGCTTATTATTCCTTTTTATAAAAGTGTATTTTTGTTGTTATTTTCCAATAAAATAAAGCCTTGTATTCTAAACTATATTGTGGTATAGTTAGGTTACAAGGCTAGCCTTTTTGGC
>CAMWSQ010000043.1 GCA_947177025.1 uncultured Mollicutes bacterium
GCTATTCTTTAATGAATAGTTTTATTTTTTTAAAAAAATTAGTTGACACTAACTTTTTTTGTGATAAAATATAAATAGTTAGCATAGACTAACTTTAGATAGAAAGAGGTATTTTATGGAGAAGAGTTATGAAATAAATCAACCTAGTAAGCTAAAAAAAATTTATGAAGTTGGTGAAACCTGTAAGTTGAGTGAACTTAAAGTAGGTCAAGCTGGGAAACTAATTTCATTTTCAAATGATAACAAAGCTCTAAGAAGAAGATTATTGGATATGGGGTTAACGAAGAATGTCACAATTGATATTCAACAGATTAGTCCGCTTGGGGATCCAATCAGTGTTGAATTGAGAGGATATCAGCTTTGTATGCGTAAGGAAGATATGGAAAATATTTTAGTTACAGTAACGAAACGTTATATTTCCCCAGAAGAAATTAAAGAAGAAAAGAAAAAAGCAAAATTACAAAAGAAAGAAGAAAAAAAGAAGGGAGGGAACTATTATGGCTAAGCATTGTTGTTTGGTTGGTAACCAAAACTCTGGTAAGACCTTATTATTTAATGTTTTAACTGGAATGAATCAAAAGGTTGGAAACTGGCCAGGTGTTACAGTAGAACGTAAGGATGGAATTATTAAAGGTACAGATGTGGAGATCACGGATTTGCCTGGAATTTATTCCTTAAGTCCTTATACTTCTGAAGAAGAGGTAAGTAGAAGATTTGTTGTAGAAGAAAATCCAGATTTGATTATTAATATTATTGATTCTACATCTATAGAAAGAGCATTATACCTTACAACCCAATTGTTAGAATTAAATAAAAAGGTTTTGGTTGTTCTAAATATGGAAGATATTCTAGCAAAGAAAGGATATCATATTGATAGAAAAGCATTAAGCGAAAAGCTTGGAACAACGGTTGTATCTATCTCTGCATTAAAGAAAACAGGTATTAAGGAATTAATTAGTACAATTGATGAATCAGATCGTTTAGTTCACACCAATGTAGAAAAGCCAATCTATCCAAATGATATTGAACATTTACTAGAACAAATTATTCTTAAACTAGAAGATGATGTTTCTGAAAAACGATTTGCAGCAGTTAAAATTTTGGAAAGAGACAGCAGATATTATTCTAAGTATTACTCTGAAGAGTTTGAAAAGGATATTAAAAGATTAGAAGAAAAATATGGAACAGATACAGAACAATTAGTGGCATCTTTACGATATGATTATATCGAACAAATCAGAAACGGTTCTGTTGAAAAAAAAGAAGTTCAATCTATAACTCAAAAGATAGATAAGGTATTATTAAATAAATGGGCAGCAATACCAATCTTCCTAGTCGTTATGGTTTTAGTCTATATGCTAAGTGTTGGCTTTGTAGGTGGAGCTACAGTTGGACTAGTTGATCTTTTATTTAATGGTGGAGATACGATTGAATTTGCAATTCCTTTTTGCTCCTTTGAAGTAGAGATTAATGAGTTTAAAGGATTAGGTCCTTGGCTCGGAGAATGCATTCTAGCAGCTGGCGGTGATGAATGGGCAGCATCATTAGTGGCTGATGGTGCAGTAGCTGGTGTCGGAGCAGTTTTAAACTTTGTTCCACAAATTGCAATATTATTCTTATTAATTAGCTTGCTTGAAACCTGTGGATATATGTCTCGTGTAACGTTCCTTTTTGATAGAGCGTTTAAGAAGCTAGGAATGAGTGGAAAATCCTTAATACCATTTATTGTAGGTACAGGTTGTAGTGTTCCAGCAATTATGGGGGCTAGAACCTTAGAGGATAGAAATGAGCATCAAATGACAGTTACTTTAACTCCTTTTATGCCATGTAGTGCAAAGCTTCCAATTATTCTTTGTTTTATTGGTGGTATCTTTGCTCCTATGATGGGAGAAGGAAATACTTGGATTGTCATCTTCCTTATGTATGTTTTAGCAATTGCAGTAATCATATTAGCAGGATTCCTATTGAATAAATTTTTTGTAAAGAATAAAACAACAAGTTATATTACAGAATTACCAGAATATCATGCACCTAGTGGTCACTATGTTGCAAAGGATGTTTTGGATAAAACATGGGCATTTATTAAACGTGCAGGAACAATTATATTTGTTTCCTCTGTCGTTGTATGGGTATTATTGAATTTAGATTATACATTCCAATATACTGAAGATATCGAAAATAGTTTACTTGCAGATATCGGTCGTTCAATTTCTTGGATCTTTGCTCCTATGCTTGGTATGAATTTCTCTTGGGGTGCATCTGTATCTGCAGTTCAAGGATTAGTAGCTAAGGAAATGGTAGTTTCTTCTATGGAGGTTATTACAGCAGTAGGAGAAGGTGGCGATGTTTTTGCAGGAAATGGTTCCTTTGCATTCTTCAACGGATTTAGTGCAATGGGGTATATGATATTTACATTATTCTCTGCTCCATGCTTTGGCGCTATAGGTGCAATGCGTAGAGAGTTAGGATCTAATAAAGCAATGTGGAAGGCTATCCTATTTGAAACAGGCTTAGCTTGGGTTCTAGCATCCGCTATTGGTATTTGGGGCGTATTCTGCTAGGAGGTAAATCAAAATGAATGGTGTAAATATTGCAGTAGTCGTTATTGTTGTTCTATTAGTCGTTGCAGTTCTTAGCTTGCATGTGGTTTTACCCAAGGTGATGAATCGTCGCTTGAGAAAGAAAGGAAAAGAAGTAAGCTGTGGTTGTTCTAACTGTAAACGTCATTAATTTAGCAGTTGTTGGAGGTATTCTCCTTTTCTTAGGATTAGTTGTCCTTCACTTGATTCGTGTGTATAAAAAAAGCCCTTGTGGAGATTGTGCAAGTGCAAAGCAATGTTCTGCCTTTAGCAAGGATAAAATTCTTAAGGCATATAAAAAGCAATGCAAATTAGAACAAAAATAAATGAATAATAAGGAAAGACTCAATTATAAGGAATTGAGTCTTTTTTTTACACATAGAATATGAATAGTGTTAAATGAAAAATTTAAGTGTAATTTAAAACCAGTATAATCGACATATTATTTTGCAGAAAACCAAAGAGGCAACTCTACTCTTGTCGAAAACCATAAGAATGATATTCAAGAATAGAGTTTAGCTTAGTTTGTCATAATTTCAATTCTTAAGCATATAGTGTAATGGTGATTAAGATGAAAATTAAACAAGGAGTATTTCAAAGAAACGGATTAGAGTTAAACTCTTTAGAAGTAGAACTAGAGGGAACAACATTACTCTTATTAGAAGGTTACGGAGCATTTTTTATGTGTGGAGCTCTAGATGTTGAAATTTATAAGGATAGAGAAGTATTATGTGGAAAGGCAGTAAAGGTAAAGACGTTAGATGAATTATTTAATGCAACCATATTTGATAGTACGGCTTATGCAAAGAGTCAAGGAATCATACCAGGTTTAAAGGTATATGAAGCATTTGAAAAGATTCGCTTGGCATGCTAGTTTTCTAGTTTTGCTAGTTTTATTATTAGTTTTTGCTGGTAAATTTTCAATGAGTTATTTTTCAGAGTCTGTGGGAGTATATACAGAATCTTTGATTATTGCGTATGCAACAGAGGTCATAGATGAGGGAATTAGTGAAGGTGTTGTCGATTTACTTGATGGGAAAAGTGTTCTTTGTGAATCCTATGATTCCGCAGGGAAAGTGACATATGCCTATCTAGATGTAAAGACAATCAATCATTTGAGAAACAATATTTCTAGATATCTAGCTAAATCGATTGATAAGATCAATCAAGGGGAACATTTCAAAACAATTGAACTTCCCTTAGGATATTTCTTTGGACTGAACTATTTTTATTCTAAGGGAATCCGAATCCCAATCCATTTAGAAGTAGTAGGGAATCAGGATGTAGTGATTGAAAAGAATGTTGAAAGCTATGGTTTAAATACAACTGTCTTTCAAATGAATATGGTTGTCACATTGAATATTCAATGTGTGATTCCTTTTCAAACGAAGACAGTACAGACTAAGATCAATGTACCAATTGCATTAGAAATATTAAATAATGATATTCCTTATTTTCTAGGAGTAGACTCAAATAAAACAAGCTAGAGAAGAATTTAGTTTTTTTCTGGCTTTTTTATTTGCTAAAAACTTTGTTTTTTTAAACAATAAAAGAATTCTTTTGTATATTTTAGGAATTGTGGTATAATATCTCTAGGTGGTAGTATGCTAATAGATAGTAAAAAAGGACAATACATAGTAGAAAGCAATTATCGTGATGCTTTTCGTCTAGATGTTTTTGAGGAAAAATACATAGAAGAATGCTTTGATAAATATCTTTATATTGTTGGAGATATTAGTTCAGGTATTTTAAGATTAAAGGGATTTGATTCCAATCCTAAAAGCAAAAATTATTTTGGCTTTATAGAGGATTATTTAGAATTATCCTGTGCTATGGGATGTCCTTATTATATTTTAAAAAGAATTCAATCTGATAAAGAGTATCAAAAGGAATTGAGTCATCCAAGTGAACCAAAAAAGGATGGATTTGTGATTCATAATTTGACAAAAGAAAATTTTGATAAGGAAGGCATTGTATTAGAAACTACACCAAAAGAACAACCAAACATTGTTTTAGAGTCAGAAAAATTGAACAAAATTCCAAAGGGAGAGCTTTCGGGAGACTTAAAGGAATTGGTTAAGCAAGAGGAATCAAATGGTCATAGTGTTGTGGAAAAGCCAGAAGCATCTCAAAGCTATGTATCAAGTAGTCCAGGGTTTGTACCAAATCAAAATAATAGAAGAAATCAGTTTAATAAAAATAATAAGAAGAGAAATAAGAAGTAAGAGATTATGGATATAGTAAAAATAGAAGAACAAATTAAGAAAATATTAAATAAAATTAGACCTTATTTAAATTCAGAGGGTGGAGATTTAGAGTATCTTGGTTTTAAGGATGGAATTGTCTATATTAGAATGTTAGGAGCTTGTATAGATTGTGGGGCTCTAGATTCTACACTAAAGGATGGAATAGAAGCGTTGTTAGTTGAAAATATTCCAGAAGTTATTGAGGTCAAAAATATGGCATTAGGAGATGAAGTTGATGGTATTTTGGGCTGAAGGTGACCTATACAGAGAATTTTTAAAAATAATCAATACAAGAGCAATTCAAATCACTTGTATTTGTTTAGTTTCTATGTTAATCTGCCAAATTATAAAGTTTGTTATTTTAACTATAAGAAATAAAAAATTTGTTTGGAAATATATGTTTATAACTGGAGGCTTTCCAAGCTCTCATTCCTGTTTATGTTTGACATTAACTACATCTTTATTTTTGTTTCAAATGCATGACATTAATGGTCTAGACTGGTCCTTTGCAGTTGCAGTTGTACTTTCTTTAATTACATTACATGATGCTATGGGAGTTCGCTTAGAAGCATCTAAGCATGCAGTCATATTGAACAATTTAGTAAAAGATGTCCCTATTGAAGAAAAAGAGGCTTTAGGCTTTGGTAAAAAGGGTTTTCTAAAAGAACTTTTAGGTCATAAGGCATTTGAAGTATTTGGTGGAGCTATATTAGGAATGCTTTTAGGAATAAGTGGATATTTTATTTTGGTAAGCTTCATATAAAATTTGGGTTTAGATTTTTCTAAACCTTTTCTTTTTTTTTATAAAGTGGTATAATGGAAGAAAATAGGAGGAAAATTATGGAAAAATATTTAGATTTAGATGTTTCTCAAACAAAACCATTTTTTAAAGAAAAAGAATATGAAGCAACAAAAAAAGATATTATAGCTGCACATAAACTTTTAAGATCAAAACAGGGTGCAGGCAATGATTATCTTGGCTGGTTAGATTTACCAGTAGAATACAGCAAGGAAGAAGTATTAAAGATATCAAATGCTGCAAAAAAGATTCAAGCACAATCCAAAGTGTTACTAGCAATTGGTATTGGTGGTTCTTATTTAGGGGCAAGAGCTGCTATTGAAATGTTGAAGAAGTATTTCAACAATCCAGGTGTAGAGGTTATTTTTGTAGGAAATCAAATTTCTTCAACCTATGTTTCTGAGCTTTTAGAATATTTAGAGGACAAGGATTTTTCAATTAATGTTATTTCTAAGTCTGGAACAACAACAGAACCTGCAATTGCTTTCCGTATTTTTAAGGAATATATGGAAAAACGCTATGGAAAGGCAGAAGCTAAGAATCGTATTTATGCAACAACAGATAAGGCAAGAGGCGCATTAAAGACTTTATCTGATGCAGAAGGCTATGAAACCTTTGTAGTACCAGATGATGTTGGTGGAAGATTTTCAGTATTAACTCCAGTTGGTTTATTACCAATTGCTGCTGCAGGAGTAGATATTCAAGCTATGTTAGATGGAGCAACTGCTGCATACCATTTCTACAAGGAAGAGGATGTAGAAAAGAATGATGCATTACAATATGCATTAGTACGTAATTTATTATATCGTAAAGGTAAAAAGCTTGAAATGCTTATAAACTATGAGCCAAGATTACAATACTTTGCTGAATGGTGGAAGCAATTATTTGGTGAATCAGAAGGAAAAGATGGTAAGGGAATATGGATTACATCCGCATCCTTCTCTACAGATTTACATTCCTTAGGTCAAATGATTCAGGAAGGGGAAAGAACAATTTTTGAAACCGTGTTAAATGTTGCTGAACCTGTTTCTAATATTGTAATTGAATCAGATAAGGATAATTTAGATGGATTAAATTTCTTAGCTGGTAAGACTATGGATTATGTAAATAAGATGGCAATGACAGGAACAATGATTGCTCATGTTGATGGTGGTGTACCAAACATTCGTTTAAATATTCCAAATATTTCTGCTTATAGCTTTGGATATATGGTATATTTCTTCGAGCTTGCATGTGGTGTATCTGCTTATACCTTAGGTGTAAATCCATTCAATCAGCCAGGTGTTGAAGCTTATAAGAAGAATATGTTTGCCTTACTTGGCAAGCCAGGATATGAGGATTTAAAGGCTTCTTTAGAAGCAAAATTAAAAAGATAATTAAAAGTGGAGCTTTAGTCTCCACTTTTTTCCTTGTTTTTTTGTGTCTTCCTATGGTAAAATAACTTATCGAATAAAATAGAAAAAGAGGTAATATTGATGCCAGAATTTAAAAGAATAGCAAAATTTGAATTTGTTTCAGAAGTGCAATTTGTATATTCCTGTGATAAAGGAAATGCTAAAGAGATTTATCAAAGCTTAAAATTGCCACAGCGTGCGACAATAGGATCTGCAGGATATGATTTCTATGCTCCTTTTGATATTGTACTAGCACCTGGGGAAACTGTGAAAATTCCCACTGGAATAAGAGTGAAAATGGAACCGAATTATGTTTTAAAGTTATATCCTAGAAGTGGCTTAGGCTTTAAATATCGTCTACAGTTGAATAACACAGTAGGTATTATAGATAGCGATTATTATGATTCAGATAATGAAGGTCATATTTTTGCCAAGATTACAAATGATTCTAATGAAAATAAAACAGTTACACTTCAAAAAGGTGAGGCATTTATGCAAGGAATATTTGTTGAATATGGAATAACATTTGATGATGAAGTAACAGCTATCAGAAATGGTGGTTTTGGCTCTACAACAAAACGTTAAAGTTGACTAAATTTGTCAAATAGAGTATAATTAAGCATAGTTATGTAGGAGGTATAAATAATGGAAGAAAAAGAAGAAGGTATATCCCTAGGAGAAATCATCCATACAATATTTATAAAAAAATGGTTATTATTAGCTATTACCATTGTAGTTGTTCTTATTGGAGTACTTTTTGTACAAGTAGTCTATAATCCTCAAAAAGAAGAATATCATGCTACATTTCAAGTTGTTTTTCCAGATAAATTCCAAAACACAAATAATGCAGATAGTTATTTAAATAAAAGATATTATCCAGATGGAACAGAGTTTTTGTATCAAGAGCTTATTTCTTTAAATAATTTAAAGGAAGCACAATCTAAAGATGAACAGTTCGAATCTATTAATGTAGAGAAAATTAGAGGTCAAAATGGAATTTCGATTGCAGAATACGAAAGAGAAATAAATCAAACTGTTGTAAAAACAGGAATATATACAATATCTATTTCAAAAAAATATTTCAAATCTGCAGATCAAGCAAGAGATTTCTTTGAAGCACTTATTTCTCTTCCAACAGAAAAAGTATTATTTAAAAGCAAATCTTTAGATTATGATAGATATTTAAAACAATATGATGTGGTGGATGATTATGAATCTAAACTAGACATTTTGATTAAACAAAAAAATTTAATCATAGATGAATATAATCGTTTGATTTCTACATATAGTACAGCGCATTCAATTACATTAGCTAATGGTGCTAACCAAACAATTAATGAAGCTCAAAGTGAATTAGAAAGTTATTTTACTAATCATGATTTAGAATCAATGATGAGTGAAGTAAAGCAAAATGGATATATTCCAGCAAACTCTGATTTCTTAAATACAATTATAAATCGTGAAGCAAAATTAATCCGTGAGCGAGAAGAGAATGAACTAAAGTTAGAGAGCTTAACAGAACAGATTAATAAACTTGGTGGTGGACAGGCAGTTGTAATTCAAGACATAACCACTACTATGACAACATTAACAGAACGTAATGCAATGATTACTTATATGTTAGAGCATGATTATGATAGATATACAAATGCTTATAAAGAAGAAGGTTATTCAGAGAAACTTGCTAACTTTGAAGGTAGAATAAATGCAATTTATCAAAAGCTAAAAGAGTTTACAGATGTTTATGCTGCTTTTAATTATGAAATTTATGAAACAAATACGACAGTTATTGTTTCAGCAGGTTCTGTCATTGTACAAACTGGTGGATTAAGTATCATCATTGTGCTTGCAGCATCCTTGGTAATCGGCTTTGTCTTAGGCTGTTGTGTAAATTTGATTATAGATTTACCAAAATATTTAAAAGAAAAAAAGAATGGCAAAGAGGAACAACCAAAAGAGGAAATGCCAGATCCAACAGAATAAAAAATAGAAGTGGTCAATTGACCACTTTTCTTTTCTATTGTATAATGATAATAGAGGTGAAAAACGATGAATTTTAAAATTGAAATTCCAAAATTTAAAAATAAGCAATATAGCATTTTAGATTTTGGAGCAAAATCAAAATTAAAATGGAATAATAAGGAAGCCATTCAAAAGGCTATAGATGTCTGTAGTGAGAATGGTGGCGGTATAGTCCTTATTCCTAATGGATATTTTTTGACTGGTCCTATTGAACTAAAAAGTAATGTCAATTTACATTTAGAAGATAATGCATTTTTACAGTTTACCAAATCAAAAGAAGAATACCCACTAATTTGGACAAATTATGAAGGTCAAAGAAAAATAAGAGCTATCTCTCCAATTACTGCTGACCATCAGACTAATATAGCAATTACAGGAAAAGGCGTCATTGATGGAAATGGCTTTTTGTGGAGAGGAATTAAACGTTTTAAATTAACGGATAAGGAATTTCAAAGATGCTTAAAGCTTAGTCCTTATTTTCAAGAAACTGCAGAAGGTGGAATCTGGTATCCAACAAAAACAGTGTACGAAGGTGTTTTAGCAGGAGAACCAGACTATAATGATCCAAATGCTTTAGAGCTTGCATCAAAATATTATGATCTTTATCGTCCTGTTTTATTGTCTTTAAAGCATTGTGATAAAGTATTAATTGAAGATATTACTATTCAAAATTCCCCTGCATGGAATATTCATCCTTTCTTTTGCACGAATTTCACATTAAAGAATGCAAAGGTTCGAAATAAATTTTCTGCTCAGAATGGAGATGGATTAGATTTAGAATCCTGCCAGAATTGTGAGATAGTTGGAACAGTATTTGAGGTTGGTGATGATGGAATCTGTATTAAATCTGGTAAGAATGCTGAAGCTAGACAGATAGAAGGACCTTGTAAGAATGTTTGGATTCATGATTGTAAGGTATTTGATGCTCATGGAGGATTTGTTGTAGGCAGTGAAATGAGTAGAGGAGTATCTAATATTTTAGTAGAGAATTGTACCTTTATTGGTACAGACATAGGTGTTCGATTTAAATCAGCTCTAGGTCGTGGTGGAGTTGTAGAAGACATAACTATGCGAAACATTCATATGGCAAACATTCTTGGAGAAGCTTTTATTTTTACTATGGGCTATGTCTTAAGAAATTTAGAAACCACAAAAACAGATGAAATGACTAGTACTAATCCTGAAGATATCCCTGAATTTAAAAATATTTTTATGGAAGATATTTGCTGTGAGCATGCTAAAATTGGAATTAAGGTAGAAGGATTAAGTGCACTTCCAATTCATCATTTATTCTTCAAAAATGTTGAGATTTGTGCAGATGAGGCTCTTAAGCTTTCCTATGCAAAAGACATTCATTTAGAAAATGTAAGTATTGAAACACCAAATGAAATTCAAAATTTCCAGAATGAAGTTCTTGAGGGATGAAAATGAAAAATGTCATAGAACAAATTTTAGATGAAAAGAACACAAAAAACATTCAAATTCCTGGAAGAAACGGAGAAGTCTTCACCTTTGAACAGGTTGCATTAATTCATTTGGATGAAGCAAGCTATACAATATTACATCCTCTGGCTAAGGACGTTTTGCCAGACGATGTTTTAGTTTTTAAAATTGTATTTGTAGGAGACGAAGCCTCTTTGGAATTAGAAGAGGATGAGGAAGTCATTGAAGAATGCTTCCAAGAGTATTATTCTCTTTTAAAAAAGAACAAAAAATAGTTGAAATTTTATTGTTTGTATGATACAATGTTAGAGCTGTTTTATCAACAGCAAGGCACATGCTCCGCTGGCAACATGGGAAATATTAGGCCATGAGCATTGTAATAAGGAGTTGAGATTTATGGCAAACGCTAAAGGACAAGCATTGATTAATGAAATTACTGCTCAATACCTACAAGAAAGACCTAAGTTCCGTGCAGGAGACTCAGTTAAGGTTTTCGTTAAAATTATTGAAGGCGATACACATCGTATTCAGGTATTTGAAGGACTTGTAATCAAGCGTCAAGGTACAGGCATTGGTGAAACTTTCACAGTTCGTAAAATGTCTTACGGAATCGGTGTTGAACGTACATTCCCTGTTCATTCACCTAATATCGACCATATTGAAGTTACTAGAAAAGGTAAAGTACGTCGTGCTAGACTATTCTATATTCGTAACTTATCAGCAAAAGCTGCTCGTATTAAGGAACGTCGATAATTTAAAAGCCAACCAATTGGTTGGCTTTTATTTTGCTTTGTATTCTAAAAATGGAGATTGATTCCATTGACAAGTCAAGATGAAAAGGTATAATATAAATTGAGATAATATGAGGAGGAGCAAAATGAATAAAGGTTGTGTTTATTATTTTAAAGAAGGATTTAAGATTGCAAAAGACACTTTTTCAAAAGATAAAAAGAATTATTTAAAGTATTATTTATTTTTAATTGCTTCTTTGATAGGAAGACTATCAATAGTAACAATGCCAATTTTTAATTTGGCAAATGTTAGATTAATTCGTAATGTGAAGAAGAATAGAAATGTTGAATTATTGAATAGTTTTGAGGGAGCAGAAAATCCAAGGAAATGGTGGAGAACATTAGTTACAAATTCTTTGTGGCTCACAATTGTTTTTGCAGGTGTAGTGATTATTATCCTTTGTGCCATTCAGACTTTTCCATTTCTAATGTCTATTCAAACTTCTCCTATAGTCTATACTGTATTTGCATTATTAATTCTAATTGTAACCACAATAGTTATTACAGTTTATTCTCTGTTAGCTTCATTGTATTTTTTACCTGTTAATTATATTTTAGATCAATATCCAGATT
>CAMWSQ010000044.1 GCA_947177025.1 uncultured Mollicutes bacterium
TTATACGCTATTTCTAGTATTTGTCAATTCTCTTATTATCATTCTGCTAAAAAGAGATTTTCTCATATTGAATTAGGGTTTATAAGAAAAAGAAAAAACCACTTTGAGAGTGGTTATACTTCTTCTAAAGTTTGTAAAAAGGATTGAAAATATTCTGGAAGCTCAGAATCAAATTCCATCCATTCTTTTGTTCTTGGATGAACAAATCCAATACTTTTAGCATGTAAGAACTGTCCTTGATCTCCAATAACCTTTCTCCTGCCATAGACCTTATCTCCCACAACTGGATGATCAATATAGCTCATATGAACACGAATTTGATGAGTTCTTCCTGTTTCTAATTCACATTCAATCAAAGTAAAATCTTTATAGCGTTTTAATACCTTGAAATGAGTTACAGCTTGTTTGCCATCCTTAGCTACTGCCATCTTTTTACGGTCGTTTGGATCTCTTGAAATGGGAGCATTAATCTTTCCTTTATTTTCAACAAAGCTTCCATAGACTAAAGCCTGATATCTTCTTTTACAGCTATGATTCTTCAGTTGTTCTGAAAGACCAAGAGCTGCCATATCATTCTTAGCAATCATTAATAAACCTGTTGTATCCTTATCAATCCGGTGCACAATTCCTGGACGAACTACACCATTAATCGTTGCAAGATCATCTAGTTCATATAAAAGACCATGAACGAGTGTATTATCATAATTTCCAGCTCCAGGATGAACGACCATGCCTTTTGGCTTATTTACAATCGCAACATCTGCATCCTCATAGATTATAGGAATATTTAAATCCTTAGCATCTAAATTCAAGGATTGCTCTTCTAAAAGCTCATAGGAGATTTCGTCTCCATATTTTAAAGAGTAGGAAGGCTTTACAATACTTCCATTAATTTTTACCTTTCCTTCTTCAATGCATTTTAATGCATAGCTTCTTGATTTTCCTTCATAGAGCTTAGTCAGTGCTTTATCTAATCGTAGGGCCTCTAATTCCTCATCTACTACAATCTTACTCATGACTTTGCTCTCTTTTCTTGGAAGAAAATAATATCAATTGCTAGAAGGATAATGCCAATGACCAAGCACATATCTGCGACATTAAAAATAGGGAAGGAACTCTTTGATATGGCATACCATAAAGAATCTAGAGGCTTCAAGATAATCATATCAATAACACCATCTCTAACTCCAATGGTTGCAAAAAAACGGTCGATAAAGTTTCCAAATGTTCCTGCAAGCATCAGAGTAAGTGCTGTAGAATACACTTTCTTCTTTTTCCAATCATTCTTAGTAATATAATAAACCATTACACAGGATGCAATCAAACTTATTACCATAAGAATCCATGTTTGATTGGATAAGAAAGACCATGCAGCACCTGTATTATAGGTTAATGTTGCATCTAAAACATGTGGAATTAAAGTCACTGTACTTCCTCTTTCTATAAACAATTGACATAGATACTTTGTCAGTTGATCAAGGATTAAAATTCCGACTAATACTCCTAGGGTAATCCACATAAATACTCCTCCTTTTAAATGAAAATACCAATACCTACTCCCACAACTAAACCAATAAGGCAAATGAGTGAATCCACAAGATAAAAAATTTTCATATCTGCAACCTGCTTCTTTGTGATAGTCTTATAGTAAAAAACTCGACTCAAATAAATGATAAAGTAAAAGCATAGCACTAGACCAATAAGAACTAAATTCATATAATCATTAAAAATAAAGCAGTTTGCAAGCAAAACAATTGGTCCAAGCATCACTAAGATAGCAAGCCCCACAGAGGCTATTCCTATCCATATCTTATTTGAAGTTTGACTAGACATCTCAAAAATTGCAGCTTTACAAGCCTTATATCTTTCCATAAAATTAGACATTTTTCAACACCTCTAGTGCCTGACTAAATGAACTAATTTTAAATAGCTTCATTCTTTCTTTGTTTTTTAATTTATTATAAGCAATCAAAGCATCTTCATAGTTGTCCTCTGGACATAAAAATACATCCATTTTGTCATCAAAAGCTGTATAAATTTTCTGTTGAATTCCACCAATTGGTCCAACCGTTCCATCTGGACTAATCGTACCAGTTCCAGCAATCTTTAGGCCCTTTGTAATATCTTCTTCAATTAAAGAATTATAAAGGGCAAGAGTCTGTAGTAATCCTCCTGAAGATCCACCTACATTTGTTGATTTAATCTTGTAGGCAGGAGTTGCAGTAGCTTGATTAAGTGTATAAAAGGAATACCCAGAAATTTTCATATTGCTTTCGGAATAAGGAATGGTAATTTCTTGGTTAGAACGAAGGACTTGAAAAATATCTCCTTCTTTTCTTGTATTAAAGGCTGTTCTGAAGGCTTCAAAATCATCCTTTGCGTAAATCTCATTTACACCAATGATACGATCTCCAATCCGAAAAAGAGAATCTTCTGCATAATAGGAAACTACAAAAGCATCAAATTCAGATTCTAAATGGATTGATTCATCAATTTTGGATGCTTCTTGATAGGCAAGTAAAAGAGAATATTGAATGCTAGATTCATGTTGAATTCTTGCCATTTTATTTAATTCTGAAGTGGTAAAATGAAGATAATGATCTGGTAATTCTTCTACCTCTGAGGTCTGGCTTGCTCCTGCAAAGATATTTTGAAGAATTGTAGAATGATCCACACTAATTACATAGATAGTTGAAAAAGATCCATTTGCCTCATAAGGATGGTCAATTTCAACAAATTGTTCAACAACTGTTGTATCTCCCTTTAATGTAACACTTTGATTTGTTCGAGTTACTCCCATCACTAAAATTGGTATATTGATGAGAATAGCTAACGCAAGAATGATCCAAAATCTCTTTATAAAATATTTCACTTTATTCTTCACTCCTCAAATCTATGGTAATAGCTGGCATTTTGGTATAAGTCACATGAGCTGCATCAAACATTTTTCTAGATGCCTGAAAAGATTCCTCGTTATGATATTTATCATTACCATAGACAACGTGTTTTATTCCAGATTGAATGATTAATTTTGCACACTCATTACATGGAAATAAAGTCACATAGAGTGTAGAATTTTTTAAGGAAGATGTAGAATTTAAGATAGCATTGGGTTCAGCATGCACAACATAGGGATATTTGGTATTCAAATAATTTTTATCTGTTTTTCCCCAAGGGAATACCTCATCTGCACAGCCCATAGGAAATCCATTATAGCCAATCCCTATAATTCGTTTATCCTCATTGACTACGCAAGCTCCAACCTTTGTGTTTGGATCCTTGCTTCTTTTTGCTGATAGGGCAGCAACCCCCATAAAGTATTCATCCCAACTAATATGATTCATAGAATACCTCCAGCTTATGGATTTAGACGGTCTGGTCCACGGAAGATGAACATTGCATCCTTAATTCCTTGATTAAAGATTAACATGGTAATACGGTCTACTCCAATACCAAAACCACCATGAGGAGGACAACCATATTTAAAGAAATCTAAATAGAAGGCAACATCCTTGTCTAAGCCCTTCTCCTGTGCTTGCTTCTTTAGAATTTCATAACGATGCTCTCTTTGGGCACCTGTAGTAATTTCACAGCCCTTCCAAATCAAGTCATAGCCACATGGTACACCATGCTCATCACGCATATGATAGAAAGCTCTGTTTTCTTTAGCATAGCCTGTAACAAACAAGAATTCATGACCAAACTTGTCCATTGACAATTTTTGACACATTCTTTCTCCTTCAGTTGTCAAATCTCCCTTTTCACTTTCTGGAACCTTATAGCCATAGCGTTCCTCTAATTCCTTATAGACATCGTGTAAATCCATTCTAGGGAAAGGAAGTGTAGGCACTACTAAATCCAAATCATAAACTGCTTTAATTTCAGCAGCATATTTTTCATGAACTGCAGCCAAAGCATAGGTAAGCATTTCCTCTTCCATCTTCATTACATCCTCATAGGATTCTATATAGGAAAACTCTAAATCAAAGCCAGTAAATTCTGTTGCATGCTTACGAGAAGCAAATTTTTCAGCACGGAAAACTGGACCAGATTCAAAAATTCTTTCAAAGCCTGAAGCCATAGCCATTTGCTTATAGAATTGTGGAGATTGAGCTAAGAAAGCATCTCTATCAAAGTATTCTACCTTAAATACTCCAGCTCCAGATTCAGATTCAGCACCAATAAGCTTTGGTGTATGAATTTCAATGAAATCTCGATCCACTAAGAATTCTCTACACTTTGCAATAAAATAGGATTGAACCTTAAACATTAAGGTATTCTTATCTGTTCTTAAATCAATCCAACGATAGTCTAAGCGTAGATCAATGTTGGTTTCTTCTCCCTTAGGAGCAACAATTGGAGATGGAGCTGCAATACTATGTAGCTTAATTTCATTTGGATACATCTCCATATGATTTAATTTTACATATTCACTTTCAAGAATTGGACCTGTTGCTTCAATTACAGAATCTACCGTAATTTGATTCAAAAGCTCCTCCATTTCTGGATGCTTTTCCTTTTCAATGGTTAATTGAAGCTTTCCTGAAACATCTCTTAAAACAATAAAGCACATTGCCTTTTTATTTCTAATGTTTTCAACAAAGCCTGCAACCTTGTTTTCTTTTCCTAATTCAATATTTTTAAGCATTACTCTTTTCATTTTTATTTTACCTCTTTTTCTTTACAACCTGCACAAACAGACTTACTGTTTAATTTATTTAGAACATATGGATACACATCATATAATGAAATTGTCTCCTGTTCCTCAGTTTCATTATTTTTAATATTAATTTTGAAATTCTTTAGCTCATCGTCTCCTAAGATACAAGTAAACATTGCATTATTTGCATCCGCAGACTTAAATTGAGATTTTAATCCACGTCCTAAATAATCCATATCGCAGAACAATCCACCAATACGACAAACATTCATTTGGCTAATCACTGCTTTTCTTGCTTCTTCACCTAACGCAATAAAATAAACATGTAAATAGTCTTTGGAATTCAAATTCTTTCCTGCAAGACTACAAGCTAAAAGTAAACGATCAAAGCCAAAACCCATACCAACTCCTGGAGTATCAGGACCATCCATATCCTTAACTAGGGTATCATATCTACCACCGCCTCCAAGAACGTTTTGTGCACCAAACTCTGGAATATCTGCCTCTAGTTCAAATACAGTATGAGAATAATAATCTAGACCTCTTACTAGGTTGTCTTCTATTTCATAGTCAATCTTCATGCTTTTTAAAGCTTCTATAACAGCTTCAAAATGACTCACAGATGCAGGAGTTAAATAATCCTTAATCTTAGGTGCATTCTTGAAAAACTCTTTATCCCGATCTATCTTGCAATCTAATATACGAAGTGGATTCTTTTCTAACCGGTTTAAGCAATCACTACAAAGCTCGTCCTTATACTGATTAAAATATTCTACTAGGGCTTGTCTATAGCGATCTCTTGTTTCCTTATCTCCAATCGTATTAATCTTGACCTTAACTCCTCGTATGCCAAGAGCCTTAATTAAGCTTGTCCCTAAGGAAATAACCTCAGCATCCATATATGGAGAATTAGACCCTAAAGCCTCAACACCAAACTGGCTAAACTGTCTTGTTCTTCCCTTTTGAGGACGTTCATATCGAAACATAGGTCCGATATAAAAAAGCTTACTCACTGGAGCTGAGACATAAAGCTTGTTTTCTATAAATGCTCTTACGACACCCGCAGTTCCCTCTGGTCTCAAAGTCATATCTCGATCAGAACGATCCTTGAAATCATAGGTTTCCTTTGTCACCATATCCGACGTATCATTTACATCTCTATGAAAAACTTTCCCAGATTCAAAAATTGGAGTACGAATCTCTTTATAATTATAAATTTGACAAAGCTTACGAATCGTAGACTCAAGCTTAGTCCACGATTTCACTTCATCTGGCAAAACGTCATATGTTCCTTTTGGTTTACTAATCATTCTTTTTACTTCCCTTCTTCATACTCATAGCGATACATGCTGTAATACATTGCAATTCGCTCATGATTTTTTATCTTCACTAAGGATTGATATTCAAAGTGATATCCACATTGTAAAATAACCTGCTTAGAGGATTGATTTCCTAAAGTATGACCTACTAAAATTTTGTCCAAGTGCAAAAGCGTAAATCCAATTCTAGTCATTTCCTTTAAGCATAAGGTCATAATCCCTCGATTCCAATACTCACGATTTAGAATATATCCTACCTCTGCAGTATTGATGCTTTCATAATACGTATGAAAGTCAATCATACCAATCATTTTATGATCCGCATGTTTATCAATGATGGCATATCCTGCAGGTAATCCTGCTAAAGGGCGCTTCAAAAAGACCTCTTCAATGCACCAAAGTGCTTCTCTAGGCTTTTGAAATGGTCCCCAATTCAAATGTCTACAGGTTTCCTCATCTCTTCCAATCTCAAAATAATCCAAATAGTCTTCTTTAAGAATGGTTCTTAATTCATATTGTCCTAAATTTACAACTGGTAATTCTGTTTGTATACCTCATCACCCTTTTTCTATGAAAAAACGTCCTTAAAAAATATATTAAGGACGTATAAAACCGCGGTGCCACCTTATTTCTAGTATGAAAACTAGCACTCAAATCCGTTAACGCCTGGTACGTCTTTTTTTAAAAGCTCTCAGAAGTGTCTTTCCACAATTATTTTATAGATGCTTCCACCATTCATCCTCGCTAGTATAAAATCTAAATTGAGTACTCTTCTTCATCTTCAATTTATCATACGATAGTATTTTAGCATTTATACATACTTTTTTCAAGAAAAATCAACCTTAGATAATAAAATATTGTTGTAATCTCTATAAAGATTGAACCCTTCTTGTTTTCTTAATCTTAAATCCTCTGCAAGTAAATCTCTAAGGACTAAATTCGTATCAATATATTCTCCTGTTCGATATCCAGCAAAATAGTTTCCAAAATAAACATAATCAATGATAGCTAAAGTATAGGTTTTATCTGTTGCAATGGATGCACCATAATCACTCGTCATTACGATTTCTTTAGAAGCATTTGCATCATAGAACCGTTTTAAATCTATTCCTTGAATCTCACATAAAATAATATGATTATCAAATGGATTTAAGGCATATAGCGCATTAAAATCAAGTTTTCCTTTAGAAACATCATTTCGGAATGCTCCTGTATTACAAACTGCTGCAGTTGCTCCTGTACCTGCCATCATAACATTGGAAATATAGGCTTGAAATATAGGATCATAACGTTCAATAAAAGTTTCATTGTCACAATATACTTCCTCTAAAATAGCCTTATTTTCATTGTAATGACTTGTAATGATAGATTCTACTGCAGTATCTACTTTCGAACTGGAATTGGCATTAATATGTGATACCTTAGCATCCGTTACTTTCTTATTGTCTAAGTCATATGTCAAATCAATTCTACCAAAGTTTGCTAGCTTTCCTGCAGATTGAATCACTGGCAGCTTCGTTCCACCTGTTCGAGAAATGAACGCATTCTGCTTAGTATGTGTATGTCCATTGATGACTGCATCCACCAAATAGGAATCCTTATATTTTAAGTTAGCAATCAGTTGATTTGGAGCGTAATCTAAACAAGATGAAGACTCACCATCATGAATATTCACAATGATGATATCTGCACCTTGATTCTTTAAAGATTGTCCTAAGGACTGTACACTGCTTGCAATTTCTTCTGCTCTAGATTTAAAGGTATATCCCGTTGTCATATTCGCATTAATGGAGGAATACACATTTCCAATATAGCTTAAAATTCCAACTTTAACGTCTTCCTTTTCTAGCAATAAGGAATCACAGACTTTATTTCCTTTTGTAACCAATTGATTGTGATAATAAATGTTTGAATTCACAAGAGGAAAGCTTGCTTCTCCATTAGAGGTATTTCCATCAAAATATTCTAAGAATTTATCAAATCCCCAGTCAAATTCATGATTTCCTACACCCATCATATCAAATTTCATCTCACTCATTGCATCAATGACAACTTTCCCATAGCCAACTCTTGAAATAGCCGTTTCTTGAAGCATATCTCCATTTCCAATTAAAACCGTATTATCTTCTTTAGTCTCATTGCGAATTTGATTGATTTTATAGCTTGTCCTAGCTAATCCTCCATAACTTCCCTCATTTTCTATATGCCCATGAATATCATTCATTTGCAAAATTTCAATGTTCACTGTTCCTTTTTTACCATCAGGTGAAGGTTTTGGAGTTGGCGTAGGTGTTGGATCAGGATCTGGTTTTGAAGGTGTTTGATCCAAGCAACCAACAAATAAAAGGCTACATGCCATAAGTAAAATCAAAAATAGTTTTTTCATTTTAAGATACAAAAGCAGGATTTTGCTTTTTTTCTCCTTCCTCTAGTTTTTCCATTTGATCAGTCATAATTTCAAAAAATAAAGTATCTACAACTTCTATTTCCCTTGAAAACTCAACTTCAATGTTTAAGGCAGTTAGAGTCTTTAACATAAATGCTGTTATCCTTCGATCATTAAAAATGAGTTTGGTTGGCAAACCTTCCCTTTTAAACAATTCATCCAGAAAGCCAACAATATAGTCCGTAATTTGATGTGGCTTACAACTTATTTGAGTAGAAAAATGGGTTTTCTTCTTTTCATAATATCCAAGTAATATACTATCGTAGCATCCATATTCATTTTTAGTTGGTGCATAATATCTACATACATAGCACACATCATCTACATATACTGAATTTTTATACTCTAATGCAAAGGCTGAGTTTGCCTTTTTTAATCTTGGCATATTTCCCAGTGTTACATCATCTGCATAACGAACTTCATAAAGATTGTTAATAGTATCAAATGCAGCCAATACGATTTTATCCTCAGAAAAGCATTGCAAAATATCTTCTCGTTCATTTTTAATCAAGCTTAATAAATAATAAATATAAGAGATAACCATTTCCATTTTCTTTAAAGACATATATCTACAATCATAGCCTTCTCTAAATTCAAAAGGAATGATATTAAAATCTGAACTCAATCGAATATGATATTTTTTTAAAAAGGCGATATCCTGTGGTAAAAGACTTTCCTTCTTTAAGATGGATACAGTTAACATATCTGCACATAAACCATTTAAAATAAAACCCGTTTTTGACAGAAAGCTATCATAAAGATAGTTAATTCCTGATTCTCCTAGATGAATTTGAATTCCACTGGATTCTGCCATAAGTTCCTCTGATAAAAGTACAATTCCTTTTGTCTTATCATCTATCAAGTAGAAAAAGTTTGTAAAATCAAATTGTTCAAAGGCATGAATGGTTTTAAGGCATTTCATTGCTTTTCTCAATTCAATATAACGTTCCTTATAATTCATTTATGCTAACTCCTTTCTTGATAGACAACCACTCTCTTTATCCCATATGTCTTATCCTTAATTGCAACAAGAGTTTCATACTCTTTTGGGTAAATAGAGTCCTTAGCAAATTCAAATACAATGCACCCTTTTTTTTCTAAATGAGGATAAACCTCTGCTAAGATTTCCTGAATTGCATTCATTCTATAAGGAGGGTCTAAAAAAATAAGATTCCATTTCACACTTGTTTCTGCAAGAAATTTTTTATAATCTAAAGAGGAAAAATGCGCAGCATTAATGCTTAAACTACGACAATTCTTCTTGCATACTTCTATTGCCTTTGGTTCAACATCATTCATATCAATTTCAGCAATTCCTCTTGAATAGGCCTCTATAGCCATAGCTCCACTTCCAGCAAACAAGTCTAAAGCTCTTCCACCGTCAAAATAAGGTCCAATCATATTGAAAATAGCTCCCCTAACCTTATCCTGAGTTTCACGAGTGGTTTCAAGATTGGTCATATCAATATTTCGATGTCTTAGTTTTCCTGCAACCACACGCATACTTAGTCCTCCTAACGCTTTGGAAGTGACTTAACCTGCTGATAGGTTAGTCGTTTTCCCATATATTTCTTATTTTTAATATCCTTTAAAAATCGCACTGCTTGTGCATTAATCTCCAAATATGTTATATCAGAACGAATGATAATTTTTCCAAAATGCTCACGATGAATGGATATGGTATCATGCAAAAAATTTACCAATTGATTTGGACGAATTTGATCATTAGAGCCTAAATTGATAGCAATATAAACCCAAGAGGAACTGCTCCTGTTCTCTTTTGTTTTCATTTTAGGTCTTACAGTATCAATCGGTGGATAATTCCGATTCTCTTTTTCATTTAATATTCTAAGAAGAGATATGATAATTGGTGTAGGATCTGTCGTTTTCCTTGCTAAATCTCTTAATAGATTATCATAATCATGAATGTCATAGGCTTCTTCTACACCAGATAAAATTTGTTCTGTCAAATGCTTTTGGGTTCGGGTTTGAATTTGCTTTGGGGTTGGAACCTCTGCTAATTCCATTTTAGATTTTGTAAAAGCTTCTAGTTCAGCTATACGTGAAGCCTGTCGAGTAGTTGCAAGTGTGATGGCAAGACCTGTTTTTCCTGCACGTCCTGTTCTTCCAATCCTGTGAACATAAATCTCATTTTCCTGTGGTAAATCAAAGTTGATAATTGCCTCTACATCTTCCACATCTATTCCACGAGCTGCAACATCAGTAGCAATCATGATTTCAATGGAGCCTAAACGAAAGGCCTGCATAACTCGGTCTCTACTGAGCTGTTTTAAATCTCCGTGAAGACCATCTGCTTTAAAATGATTTTCCTGCAAAAAGAGAACAAGCTCATCTACCATAGCCTTTGTATTGGCAAAAATCATAACTGATTTCAAGTGATAATAATCCAACAATCTCACTAAAAGATCCTTTTTTTGTTCCTTTTTCACATAGTAAACGACCTCTTTTATTTTTTCTGCTGTCAAGGTCTTTTTTTCAATTTTAATGGTGATAGGTTCCTTCATATATTTTTTACTTGCCTGCTTCACCCAAGCAGGAAGAGTAGCTGAAAATAAGGAGGTTTGTCTATCGATGGGAACTTCCTTTAAAATAGTCTCCATATCCTCTTCAAAGCCCATCTTAAGCATCTCATCTGCCTCATCCAAAACCAAATAGCTTACTGCAGAAAAATGCAAGGTTCCACGATGAAGATGGTCAATGATTCTTCCTGGTGTTCCAATAATAATTTGAGGTCTTTTCGCAAGAGCCTTAAATTGTTTCTCATAGGATTCTCCACCATAGATTGTAGTAGCAGTTATCGTTGTGTATTTTGCTAGCTTTTCAATTTCCTTACATACCTGTAATGATAGTTCTCTTGTAGGGCACATAATTAAAGCTTGAACTGTCTTCTTTTTAGCATCAATGCGTTCTAAAAGAGGAATTGCATACGCAAATGTTTTTCCTGTACCTGTCTGAGCTTGTCCTATAACATCTTTTCCTTCCAAAAGATGAGGAATTGCTTGTCTTTGAATCGGTGTAGGGATTTCTATATTATTTTCAGTCAATGCATCTAATATCTTTGCATTAATATTTAAATCTAAAAAATCATTCATTTTTTTATACTCCATAATTATTTTATTATAGCAAAAAATTTGTCATTTTACAAGAAAAAAGGTGGCCTAAGCCACCTACATTGATAAATTGTGCCAGGAAGGTCGAGAAGACTGATATCTTCTACGTTTGAATCCTCTTTTTAGAAACATTTAGGGTTCTAAATCATATTTATGCTAAGAACGCATCACCTGTTCCTCTCAGATTCGCTTTCTTAATGTTTGAGCTTCGCGGCCATCTTCCTAGCAATTTAAATATAACATACTTTTTTTAAAAAGTAAATGGGAGAT
>CAMWSQ010000045.1 GCA_947177025.1 uncultured Mollicutes bacterium
TTGTAATTCTTTAAAAATCATGATAATATAATGATTGTGGTGTTAAATCATGAATTCAATTAACAATATTTTAAAAAAATGGTTAGAGGATTTAGAAAAGTTTTCATATAAGGATTACAACGAGCTTCCTGATATTGATTTGTATATGGATCAGGTTGTTACTTTTTTAGATAAACAACTCGCAATTTTCCAAACCTCTTCCTTAGATAAACAGATTACTTCTTCTATGATTAATAACTATGTAAAAGGAGAAGTTGTAAGTGCTCCAATTTCTAAGAAATATAATCGTGAGCATTTGGCTTTAATTCAGGAGGTTTGTACTTTAAAGCAAGTACTCACTATTGCTGAAGTAAAGCAAGTCATTGATGAACGCTATCGTAAAGAAGATGCCAATAAGGATGAGGTATTTAATACCTTCAAGAATTTAGTTAATGAAAAGAATAAAGAGGCTATTGAACTCACTCGAAATCTTTTAGAAAACATTGAAGAGAATGATTTAACAGCATTAACTGATCTTTCTGTATCTTTAGCGTTAACTGCCAATTCCTTTATTTCTATCAGCAAACGTCTTCTTTTCTTGAATCGTCTCTATCAGCAGGATTTAGAGAATAAGAAAAAAGATAAAGATAAAAACGAAGAATAATTTTAAAAAAATGGGTTTCAATAACCCATTTTTTTAATCGCTATTTGAGGTTGCAGAAAGTTTAACCGTATAATTGTCATTAAATTTTTCTTTTGCCAATCTTGTTACACTAATGAAAGTAGCCTTGGTCAGTTCTGTTTCTGTACATACATCAATTACAACTGTGTCGTCATTGAGTAGAACCAAGACATCCTCAAAATTTAAAGATTCCATAATCATTTCTTCCAATGCAATCTCATTCATTTTGTTTTGACGTAAGGACACGATTTTTGCATTCTCTTCTTCTACTTGGGCAACAGTCAATGTTCCAGAAGCAATTTTAGCCTCTGCTTCTTCAATCAATGCATTGACATCCTCAATACTCTTCATTCTTGCTTCAGCAAATTCTGGCTTTGTTGTGCTTGTATCCAAGCTTGGGGAACCT
Source organism: uncultured Mollicutes bacterium (assembly GCA_947177025.1). Classification (GTDB taxonomy): domain Bacteria; phylum Bacillota_I; class Bacilli_A; order Acholeplasmatales; family Anaeroplasmataceae; genus Pelethenecus. The sequence goes on from CAMWSQ010000045.1 coordinate 1,068, forward strand.
ACAGGATCTGTTGTTTTATTGGCTTCATGAATGTAGAATATTGACATCATGACAACTACCGCTAATAACAATATTGGCAATCTAAGTTTCTTTTTCATTTACTATTCCTCTCCTATACTAAAGTATATGAAAGGATAAAAGGTTTTATGCAAGCTTTTCTAGGACTTTTTTCATACGAATTGTTTTTTTCCAGTAGCTTCCATATACATAGTCTATGCCTAACTCATCACATTTTAGAATATCTTCTTTTGAATTTACATTACGAACAATTAAAATCACATTTTTTTCTTGGCATAGCTTTTGAAGCTCCTTTAAGGAATCAAAGCCAAACTTATTTAAATCATATACAAAGTAGTTAACCTTTCCTTCAATGACATCCATTAGATTACTACTAGCTACCTTATAACCTAGGGCATTCAATTTATGAAGCTCGGGCATAGATCCATTTTCATAATAAAAGATAATATGCTTTGTCGTCTTGTAGAAATGATTTAAATTTTCAACAAAGCCTATAAAATTCGTCTGAAGTGTCTTCTGATTTATGGCTACTAAAATTGGAATAGAACTTTTAGAAGAATCACTGAGCATTTTTAATTCCTTAGAACAACCATTAATAACATATTTATCCATTTGTTCTTCTAATCCTCTTCTGGCAATTACCTGAGTCATATAGCTTGGATCTACAGTGTAATTATCTAAAGAGACTTGAGCAACATAGGCATAAACCTCCTTCGCAGCTAAGGATACCATCTGCTTATATGTTATTCCAATTCTTCCATGATCAATCGCTTCACTGATACTAGTGATTAATTGATTTTCATTGAAACGAAGCTTAGAGGCTTCACTGTCATAATGACTAATATGATGTGCCAAATCTGGAACTCTTTTCGCATCCTCTAAAGCATCATATGCATTATCTAAAATTCGATTTGGATCCTCGATTCCAGCACTTTTAGAAAGTCGATATACACCACAATTAAAATATAGCTTAATTCTGCTGTTGAGCAGATTTAGATTTTTGGAAATCTTATCAAAGGATTTCAATAATAGTGCATCAATGGTTCTCTTATCATTACTATCTAGGATAAGAATAGCATATCTATCAAAGCCTAAATGGTATAGCTTGACTTGGAAATTTGTGGAATAGTATGCCTTCATTTCCTCAGCAATGGCATAGATTAATTGGTTGGCAAAATTTATACCATAAAGCTCCTCATACAGCTTGAAATCATGGATATCAAGGACAGCCAGACTCAGCTTTCGATGCTGCATAGATTCCTTCAAATCCATACCAAGCTTTACCTCAGTCTCCAATTTACTTACTGGATTTGTGAAGGCGATTGTATAAAGTTCATCTGACTTCTTTCTTTGATTTGTATAATCCTCAATCAGAGAATATAAGGAAATAATGCCATTCTCATAAGAAGGGAAAAAGGTTTCCTTAACTTCAATATAGTCTTGATTTTTCTTGTATCTATAAACTATAGACTGATTAGAGGATAGATAGCGATAAATATCTTCTATCATCGCTTCATATTTTGCCAAATCAGACGCATGGATTCGGGACTTAAATTCTTCCTCCGTAATATCCTCAAGGCTGCCAAAGATGTCCTTTGCCTGTTGAGATAAATGAATATGACCTTCCATAAGCTCCTTAATTCCAGAAGACATATGTTCATAAATGAAAAACATCTTTTTATTGGAAAAACGAATTTTATCCTGTTTCAATTCTGAGCATAATACTCTATGTATCATTTGAGAAATCAGCTTTAGTGTCTCATAAACCATATCACGATCTATAAAAGGTTCACTTGACCAAAAGGCAATGGATGCGTAAGGAATGTCTTCCTTAAACAAAGGAATTGCAATTCCATATGGAACATCTAGATATTGTTCTTTTGTAACAATATTCTTTAGTCCAGTTAATGAATTAGGTTCTATATAAACTTCTTGTTCTTGCGCAATTGCTAAAAAATTGATTGTATCCTCTATACTTTCATATTCCAGTCTCTTGTCATAAGCTCTTTCCTTCTTATAATGCAAACCCATATAAGAGCGATCATAATATAATAAAAATGCTTCTTCAAATGGAATAAATTTTGAAAGTTCAATTAAGGAAGTACGAAATACCTCTCGAAATTTGACAGTATCATCTAAGTTGTTAATTTTTGCAAAAAGCTTTTCTAATTTAATATAATTGCTAGAAACATAAACTTCCTTTACATTCTTAGTCAACTCATGAAGATTAGGAAGTGTTCTAGCTTCTTCGGAGAAGGATTCTACTTGACCATCTTCTTTGATTCGAGGAATAATGACTCCTGTCCTAGGAAGTTCAGTTTTTCCTTGCTTCTTTCTTAAAGCATTATATTCATTGATTAAATCCTGATAATGCTTCATAGAAATTAAAGAATTGGTTTGAGTGTATAACTCTAAAGCTGCCTTGGAAAAGCCTAAAGCAGTTTGAGCAGATACCTGAGATAAATGTTCCTCATAATTACTTTCAATGATGGAGGCTTTTCTATAATCCTTAACCTGAATATAGGAGCGTAATAAAAGTGTAGCAACTAATATTCCCGTTTCCATATCTAAGTCATATTCATTAATTAAACGATTTCCATCACAGATTACCTTTACATAATTGCCCTCATCAAAGGCAATTTCTAGCTTGCGATACTCAATTTTAATGAGCTTATTTGTATTTAGACTATCCTGATATAATCTTTCTAATCGAGGAATCAATTCTAAGTAGGATTTGTAATCATGAACCTCATAATAAATTCCTGCAAGCTGTTCTAATCCCCATAAGGATTCATCAATCGTAAGAATTTCTAATAAATACGTCTTCAGTTCTGAGATGGCACGATGTGTATCATGCTTAGCAATTGCCAAGGATATTTCATCCTTTGTATTGAGTAAGGCGTTAGAAACCTTTAAATGCTGCTTCTTTTCATCAATAAATTTACGTGCTTGATCAAATTGTTTGGTAGATAGCGTAATTTCAATAATGGCATCACATATCGCAATAATTTCCTCATCCTTCAATTTTGGAAATTCTGGAACATACGCATATAAAGCTTTTAGAGCATCATTTGTCTTTCCTAAAGAATGTAAAATGAGATTTCGATAACAGAATGCTTGATAATACTCTATACTTTTCTTATTACAACTAGCCAAAAATAAATCTATTTTTTTGATAGAAGCTGTTGTTTTATTAAGTTGTAAAACTTCATTTAAATGCATAATTTCACCACCGATAAGAAATCTTTTTTATTGTATTTTTTTGATGCAAAACAATTTCCTCATCAAAAATTTCAATGTAGCCTTCTGGATAGCTTCCAGGATTTAAGAAAAGAATACCTTCCTCAAGAAAGCAGACCTGCATATGGGTATGACCAAACATACATATCTGACAATTCTTTTCTAAAGCCTTGTAAATCAACCTATCAAAACCATATTTAACATTTTCTATATAACCATGAGTCACAAATACCTTCTTAGAAGCAATGCTGAGCTCTAATAGATCTGGGCCATAGATATCACAGTTGCCTTTCACAAAGAGAATGTCTTTTTGAGTATGAGGGTCTATACTTTTTCCATAATCTCCACAATGGATTACAAAATCATATTTTTTGAAATCCAAACGAATTTCATTAGAATGGGTATCAGAAAGAACTAATATCTTCATATAGCATTTCCTTTAGCTTTTGAATGGCCTTCGCCCGATGAGAAATCTGATTCTTTACCTCTAGAGGCATTTCAGCCATAGTTTGTCCATATTCCTTTACATAAAAGTATGGATCATAGCCAAAGCCACGGTTGCCTTTGGCTTCATAGGTGATTGTTCCATTACAAATTCCCTTTGAAAGGATGGTTTTTCCATTTGGATAACAAAGGCAAATTACACAAACAAATCGAGCATTTCGATTGGTTTCATTCTTTAAAAGCTCAATAAGCTTTTCATTATTCGAACGAGGATCATGATCGGATGCAAATCTAGCGGAATGGATGCCAGGTGCACCACCTAGTGCTTCAACCTCTAATCCCGAATCATCCGCAATCACAATCAAATTCAAATCCTTTGAAACCTGACTTGCTTTTTTAATTGCATTCTCTTCAAAGGTAGAACCATCCTCTTCTATTTCTTTTTCATATCCAATATCAGCTAAGGATAAAACCTCATCCTCTGGAAACAAATTCTGAAATTCCTTTAATTTACCTAAATTCCTTGTGGCAACCACGATTTTTTTCATAAATACCCTCATCTTTTGCTTGATAAGTTAATTTTACCACAAAACATCTATATTATAGATATAAAAATAAAAATAATTTGTCATTTTTTTAAATTAACTGTTTTTGATTGAAAATAATATGAACCTCTTCTAGATTTAAGCATTTCCCTGTTCTGAGAAGAACCTCTTGAAAGGCTGAAAGGTCAGAAAATAAAATGAAATTATCCACACTATAGAAAACTGCTTTATTTGTTCTTTTCCATTCTAGAAGATGAACATTCGGATTTGCAGGGGATGAGTAACCTAATGGTAAAATATTTTGATATATGGTATACATCGTAAATAAGTCTTCTTCATTTTCTATGCTATATTCCACTCGAATTTCCTTGATTTTGCTTGTCTTTTCTTCTATTGCATAAACTAAGATTTCTTCTCCTTCAGCAAATGTTACATCTACCTGCTTCTTACAGGAAACACAAAAAATAAGAAGCATACTCATAAGTATGACAATTCGTTTCATAAAATCACCTGAATAAAACTATGTTCAATTTTAGGAAATTATGCTATAATAGGAGCATTAGGAGGTATACTTATGAAAAAAGCAGTTTATCCTGGTTCCTTTGATCCATTTTCTAATGGACACTTAGATATAGTAAAGCGTGCAGCGCATTTATTTGATGAGGTTCATATTCTAGTGTCATACAATTTAAATAAAAAAAGTAACTTTACAAAGGATGAAAGAGTACAAATGATTAAAAAATGTGTCTCTAATCTAAAAAATGTAACGGTTCAAGCCTTTGATGGACTTGTCGTTCAATATTGTAAGCAGAACAATATTTCTATCATTATCCGAGGATTACGCAATTACTCTGATTATGAGAATGAATTTAGCTTATTCCAATACAATCGAGACATTGCTCCTGGGATTGAAACATTACTTCTTCTTCCATCAACAAAAAATCAATTTGTTTCCTCCTCAGCAATTAAAGAGCTAGTTACCTTTGGCTGTGATATTTCTAAATATGTTCCAAAGGCAATTGAGGAAGAGATTATAGAAAAATTAAAAAAATAAGGCATGCTTATTCAGGCATGCCCTTTTCTTTGTTTATCTTTTTAATAGATTAAATAGGTCTGGAGTAATTCCCTTATCCTTCAGCATCTTTACGATTTTATCCTCTTGAGCTTGAGATAGTGTCTTATTTGCAAGACCGCATCCCTTACGGATAATTAGACGTAGATTGTCTTCATCGTTTAAGTCTAAGGTTGCAGCCTCACTCACTAGCTCATACATAGCTTCCTGATTGACATTTGATCTTGCAATCAAATCAATAATACTCTTAAAATCCATTTAAAAATCCTCCCAAATTTAATATATGAGAGGACATTCGTTTAGTTGACTATGATACTATAATTACTTCTTCTTTTAAGCTTCTACCTAAAAGATTTGAAAGAGCTTCTTTAGCCGTACTTTCATTTTTTATAACTTGATATGCAGCAGAAATAATAGGAAGCTCTAGCTTGTACTTTATACCAATTTTATAAGCTGCTTCGATTGTTTTAATTCCTTCAACTGTCTGAGACATAGAATTTAAAGCTTCTTCCACAGACATACCTTGACCAATTTTTAATCCACATTGGAAATTTCTAGAATTCATAGAGGAGGCTGTAACAATTAAATCTCCAACTCCAGATAAACCATATGCAGTTTCTGTTTTTCCTCCTAAGGCTGAAACAAGCAGTACAATTTCTCTGACACCTCTACTAATCAAGAAGGCCCTTGCATTTTCTCCTAATCCCATACCAAAGGCAACTCCAGATACGATTGCGATTGCATTTTTAATTGCTCCTGAGGTCTCTACTCCAATCACATCACTAGAGGTATAAACTCTTAAATACTTAGCATTAGAGAATAAAGTCTGAACAAATTTTGCATCTGCTTCAATTCTAGAAGCTGCTACTAAGGCAGTAAGCTTTCTAAGAATCAGCTCCTCTGCATGAGAAGGACCAGAAAGATTCACATAGCCCTTAAAATACTTTTCTTTAATTTCTTCTGCTACAATTTGACTTACACAATAGGAAGTTTCAGGCTCAATTCCCTTACTTACATTGATAAATAGAGTTGGTCTTTTTAATAACCCATTGATTTCCTTTAAAACAGTTCTTGTAACTTTCGTTGGAACACTAAGTAGAATAATATCTGAAAACTCTATAGCTTCTTCTAAACTAAGTGTTGCCTTAATATTTTCTGGAATCGAAATATCGAAAAAAGGATGGGTATGATTCTTATTTATTTTTTCAACAAATACTGGATTTATATCACGAATTAAAACCTCGTGATGATTATCAGATAGTACCTGAGCTAAAGTTGTTCCCCAAGCACCTCCGCCAATACAAGATATTCTCATAGCTAATCCCTCTTTCTAAATTCAAATTTGATAGGAGTTCCAAAAAAATCAAAATTCTTTCGAATTTGGTTTTCTAAATATCGATAATAAGAAAAGTGAAGATATTTTGGTTCATTCACAAAGAATGTGAAGGTTGGTGGATTGACACCAACTTGAGATGAATAATAGAATTTAATCTTTCCTCCATTAAATTCACTTGGAGGAAACATAGCTACCGCATCATTAATGATATCATTTAAAACGGATGTAGCAATTCTTCTATAATTCGCCTCATGTGCTTGTAAAATGGATGGGAATAGGGTATGAACACGTTTATTATCTAAGGCAGATAAGAATACAATTGGAGCATAATCCAAATACTTGAAATCCTTTCTGATATCCTCTGTAAAATTTTGCATAGACTTAGAATCCTTTTTTACTAAATCCCATTTATTGACTACAATGATACAAGGACGATGATATTCTTCAATGTATTGACCAATATGTAAATCCTGGTCAAGAATTCCTGTATCTGCATCTAAAACTAATAAAACAATGTCACTTCGACCTATGGCATCAATGCTTCGAATCACAGAATACTTTTCAATATTTTCATAGATTTTACCACGTTTCTTTAATCCAGCAGTATCAATGACTACATACTCTTGATTGTATGCCTTGAACCTAGTATCAATCGTATCTCGGGTTGTACCCGCAATAGGAGATACAATAACGCGATTATCATTTAACAAACAGTTTGTAAGACTGGATTTTCCAACATTTGGTCTTCCGACCAAAGAAAAATGAATGGCTTGATCCTGATCTTCCTCTACCTTTGTAGGGAAATGCTCAACAACCTGGTCTAAAAGATTTCCCGTTCCAATTCCATGAGAGGAGGATACTGGAATAGGATCTCCAAACCCTAGTGCATAGAATTCATATATACTATCCTTAAACTTTTGATCATCTACTTTATTTACTGCTAAAATGACAGGTTTTTTTGTTTGATAAAGTAGCTTTGCAATGAATAAATCATCATTTGTAACACCACTTCTACAATCTGTCAAAAAAATAATAACCTCAGCTTCATCCATTGCAATTTCAGCTTGAACCTTAATTTCTGTCAAAAAAGGGGCATCTCCCAATTCGATTCCACCTGTATCAATGAGGAAAAATTCCTTTGATAGCCAGCTGCTTTTGGCATAGATTCGATCACGAGTAACCCCTGGTTGATCATCAGTAATGGATAATCTTTCGCCAATGATACGATTAAACAGCGTGGATTTCCCAACATTAGGACGCCCTACGATTGCTACCTTTGGCAACATATTAAGCACCACCAATTCTTATAATATTACTTTAATGCATCCTTTAAAACATCGCCTAATGTTAAAGAAGCATCCTCTTCTTCTAAATACTTTTCAAAGGATTTACGTTCTTCCTTTGATGCAACCCTACGAATAGATAATCTCAAACGCCATTCTGCAGGCTTAATATCAATAATTTCAGCAACTGTTACATCATCCGTATGGAAATAATCCTTAACAGTGCCATTTTGACTATCAGTTAATGCTTCACTTGCAGGAACAAAGCCATCTACACCTAAAGCTTCAACCTTTAAGCCGTTTTCTAAAACTTCTGTAACCTTGATTTCAACCTCATCGCCAACTTTAGCTTCTACTCTAGTCCATGGGTTATCCATTAAGGCTTTACGAGATAAAGAAATCTTTTCCTTTGCTGGATCAAGAGATAAAATTGCGCATTCTACTTCATCCCCAATAATCACAAATGCATTATAATTGTCATTTGGGTTATGAGAATATTCAGATTGATGAAGTAATCCCTTTACATTTGGAGCAAGCTCAATTAACAATCCAAAAGGGAGCTTATTCACGACCTTACCCTTAACACTTTGTCCTATTGTAACAGTCTTTGCATAGGCTTCATAAGGAGTATCTAATAATGCTTTACGAGATAATAGAAGCTTGCCATTCTCTTTAGAAATAACCTTAACCTCCATAGTATCTCCTTCCTTTGCAACTGCAGTAATATCATTTGTAAAGGTATGAGCTAGCTGATTGATACGTAATAACCCTTGATTATATTTAAAGCGAATAAATAAACCAAATTTTTCAACTTTAACAACTGTACCAGTTAAAACATCACCAACAGAAATAGAATCCAATTCAGCAGCTTTTTCTGATGCATATTCTTCTCTTTCAATTACACGACGAGAAACAACTGCATTCTTTCTTGCTTCATTTACTTCAATGATGCGAACCTCTAATTTATCCTTAACCTTCACATCAGCTGGTGCCTGACTTAATGGCATAAATAAAGTATTTTCTGCAAAGGATACAGCATATCCCTTATTTGGAATAACCTTTGTTACTACAACTTCAATTGTTTCTTGATTTGCATTTGCTTCAACAATACGTTGGAAAGCAATTTTTGATAATTGATTCAAACGAGAAAGATAAATATTATCCTCTGTAACCTTGGTTACTTCACACTCAATTAAATCTCCTACCTTAACAATATCCTTAAAGCTTTCAACACTCTTATCCTTAGTGTAATAATCCAAATACATAGTTCCTTCTGTGAAATTATGAATATCAAGATAAATTACTTTATCCTTTACCTCAACTACTGTTCCTGTAACCTGATCCTTTACTCTAAGCTTCTTTGGTAAATTCAAGTCTTCCATTTTAAAATCTTCCATACTTCCTAACCTCTCATCTATTAAATCTATAATTTTATTTGCAACCTCATCCATTGTTAAATGAGTTGTATCAATTGGGATTGCATCTTCAGCTTGTCTTAAAGGCGCAATTTCACGGTGTGAATCCTTATAATCGCGTTCTTTAATTTCTTCTAATATTACCTCATACGTAGCAGGAATTCCTTTTTCTATAATTTCTGCACATCTTCTTTTAGCTCTTTCCTCTGGAGTAGCCGTCAAAAAGATTTTTAAATCTGCATTAGGTAATACTACTGTACCAATATCTCTACCATCCATTAGCACTTTCCCATACTTGGCAGATTCTCTTTGATATTCCACCATAAGCTCACGGACTAGTCCAAATTTACAGCAAGTAGAAACTGCATGTGTTACAGAACTACTTCTGATTTCTTCTGAGACATCTTCTCCATTTAAATAAATCGTATTGTTTACGTATTTAATAGAGGTCTCTTTCAAAAATTGGTATTCAGATTCTTCCTCGATATTGATTTTTCTTCTTAAAGCCTCTAGTGTTACTGCTCGATACATTGCTCCTGTATCAATGTGGGTAAAACCTAATCTTTTAGCTACAAGCTTTGAGATCGATGATTTTCCGCTCCCAGCAGGTCCATCTAGGGCTACAACAAAATTCTTCATGCCTATCCCTCTTATACAATCTAAAATATTATATCATACTTTTTTGAAATTTACAATTGCTATAAGCTATATAAAACTTTTATTTCATGTGGTTTTAAAGCTCTACACTCTCCAACAGCAAGTCCTTCAAGGTTAACACCACCAAAAGAGATTCTTTTGAGCTTCTTTACTGGAAACCCAATGGACTCACACATTCTACGTACTTGTCGGTTTCTTCCTTCCGTAATTGTTAAATTAAGTAATGAGGAGCTATTCTTCTTATCCAGTGAAATCACTTCAACCTTTGCACGCTTTGTCATTTTTCCATCAAGTAATATACCATGCATTAACTGATTAATGGCTGTTTGTGTGATAATTCCATCTACACGGACTTGATATACCTTCTCAATTTCTTTTGCTGATCTTGTAAGTCGATAGGATAATTCTCCATCATTTGTAATTAATAATACGCCTGATGTGTCATAGTCAAGACGACCAATAGGAAAAAGACGATATGTTTTAGTGAGTTCTTTTGGTAATAAATCCATTACCAATCTTCTTCCTAATTTATCACTAACTGCAGTCAAATAGCCAGTAGGTTTATATAAAACATAATATACTAAAGATTCTTTAGTCAAGGCTTTACCATTCACCTCAATAATATCC
>CAMWSQ010000046.1 GCA_947177025.1 uncultured Mollicutes bacterium
ATTGAATGTTGTATATACTATATTTCCATTTTTAATTGTTGTGATTTTTTCACTATCTACTGCTCGTGTAAGAATTTCATAATACTCATCTCTAAAATAAAATGATGAAGAAATCTTAAAGCCATCTATTATGGTTATATTATTTTCAAATCCCAAATTAAGATTTTCCCTATAGCCATGAGGAATATCAAGATAGCGAAAAATCAAATTTGAAAAAGCAGCTAATATGTTTTTAATTTCATACAAATACCCTCTACAGTTAAAAGTTAAATTTTGTGGAAATACAAAAATAATTTTTGTCTTTTTAGCATCTCGAATCATAGATGATAAATTTTTTAAATCTTGCTTACACTTAACCTCTGTAGATTCATAACTATCATTTATCCATATATCCTCTTCATTCAAATCAACAATATTTATATCAAAGGAATCTAAAGATGCTGGTTCTGCAAAAGATGAACAAGTATTGTAATTACCTCTCTTACGACCATAATATGAAATATATTGTATTTTTAGCATTTATTATCATCCTTTCTTCCATATACTATTCAAGTTCAATAATAATATCTTTACTTAGTTTTAATCCTTTACAGCAATTATTAATATCGTTTACATATCCTTTTTGATATGATTTTGGCAGACAATCTCTAAATGCTATAAGAATATCTTTTATATCTTTATTGTTTCTTTGTATGTTTAGAATAATCTTATTATGACTCACTTGATTTCTAAGCAAGTTTATATACTCTTTATTCTCTTTCAAACATTGAATATCAAATTCTTTGTAAAGAATAGTAGCTTCATTTTTAATAACTTCATCGATTATTTTCTTTAGATATTCTTCTGCTAAACTATTATAACTATCTTGACTGATATTCCAAATTTGTGCTCTTAAGAACTCTTCATAAAAAGAAAGATATTTAAAGCAATTGACTAAAAGTCTTTTATCATACCTATAAGTATCTTTTAAAGTTTCCCATGTAATCTTAATATGATGTTCTTCTAATATCTTTACAAATTCAAGATATTTAGTCTCACCTTTTAGTTCTAACCAATGTTCTATCTCTTGCTTGTAAGTATCATAATCAACTATTTTCTTTTCTAGCGACATAGTTATTCACCTCTCGGACAAATACTTTAGCTGAAGATATTTTTGTTGAATCATTCTCAGGCTTGGCTTTTTCTATTACTTTTGCAGGTATGATATGATTTTCAATTACATCCTTTTTTTCTTCTGGTGTAAGTTCTTTAAATTTTGTATATGCATCATTCCAATTTGGAAGTTTATTCCAGGTAAATTCATTTTCAGAAGGAGTTTCTGCCTTATTATTTCTTCTAATGATTTCCTTATTGTCTGGCAATAAACGTATTATAACAAAATCAATATGATAAGGTTTATTATCCTTATTTACTAAAGTTATAGCTGTAGTAGAATTTTCTATTTTCTCAGTTTTCAATGCACAATCGACAAAAGCATTGAAGAAGTCATTTTTTATATCCGTTGGGCTATCAAAACCATTCTTTTTGTAATCTTCAGAATTCTTTGTCAATAAGAACTGATAATCTAAATCATATTCTCCATTGGCATCTTCAATCATAGTTCCCCATTTTCCAGAACCAACCAATCTTTCAGAAAATTTATATTTGCCTCTAAGTTTTTCTCTTACATCCTGCATAATTTTAGCTGCACGTTGTCTTGCTTCTTTACATTGCTTTTTTGTTATTCTTTTGGCTTCCATATATATTACCTCCTTATTTTTATTAACGCAAACATATCATACCACATTTTTTGGCAATGTCAATAGTTGAGTGCTAATTTTCTTGTTTTTTTGTAAATTTGTCTTATTTATATGCCAATTTGACAAAAAAAGACCATTTGCTTTTTTAGTATTGTAATTAAACAAAAAAAATGCCGTTATAAACCACTAACGACATCATATATAAATAACTATTTGTTTTTTGCTGAAGCACTTTCAATGTTGGTTAATTGAACTATACTCTCCGTTAGAGCAGTTTGTGGGAACATATCAAGTGGTGTTATAGAGTTTACTTGATATGATATAGATAGTTTTTCTAAATCCTTTGCTAGTGTGGCAGGATTACAAGAAACATAAACTACTCGTTTTATTTTAGCTTTTAAAAGAGCTTGGATAAATTTATCCTCTAACCCAGTTCTTGGTGGATCTACGACAACAACATCAAAGCTTTCTTCTTCTAGAAGCTTTGGAAATAATAATGCAGCATCTCCCTGCAAGAATTTTGCATTGTGGATGTGATTTAATTTTGCATTATCATTTGCTGCTTCTACTGCATCAGCATTATATTCTATACCAACAACTTCCTTAGCCATATGAGCAAGGTATAAACCAATTGCTCCTACACCGCTATACGCGTCTAATACGCGTTCCTTAAAAGAAAGCTTACAAGCCTTTAAAACAAGTTCCATCATTTTATGGGCTTGTTTTGTATTTAACTGGAAGAACGTATTGGGATAAAGCTTATAAGAAATCCTACCTAATTTTTCAATAATATAAGGCTCTCCCTCTAATAGGACTGGATTTGTTCCAATAAAGCCTACATCCTTTTTAGATGTATTTAGAGATTCATAAACTCCTTTTACACCTTCTAATGCCATTGTTCGTTTCGCTAATTCCTTAATCTTAGGGCTTTTTTCTCCACAAACAAAACAAACCAATGCCTCATTGAATTCATTTACTCGAATTAAAATATAGCGAAGGATTCCTCTTGAAAATTTAGGAATATAGCTTGAAATGTTTAACTCTTCCGCAATAGCTAAAATAGCTCTATTTAATTCATTGATTTTTTGTTTCTGCACCAAACAATTTTGGATAGGAACTGTGAAATTAGAATTGGGCTTTAGCATTGACACTTCTAAATGATCATCTTTAGTTACAACCTGAAGCTGACTTCTATTTCTATAATGAAAGATTTCATCTGAGGCAACTGTATTTCTAATTTCAAAGCTTCTTGGATTTAAATGGGTATATCTTGAAATGGCTTCTACAACAGATTCTTTTTTAAATTCAAGCATTTTCTCATAGGAAATATGAGAAACATTACAGCCACCACATTCCTTGTAATAAGGACAGCTAGGTGTAACTCTAGCTGGTGATTTATGCTTAATTTCAATTGATTTGGCAAAGCACATCTTTTCCTGTTCCTTAATGATTTCTACAGAATGTCCTTCTCCAGGAATGGCATCCTCAACAAAAACTGCCTTGCGGTTATAAAAGCCTATTCCTTCTCCATTGATCCCTAAACGTTTAATATCTAAAATGAAATTATCGTTTGCTTTCATTTGTCTTCACAGCCTTTACTTTGTAATACTTAAATTTTGCATATCCGTTTGAAGGATTGCTTGTCCCTCTAGCATAAATACCAACTTTTCCGCCAATCCATCTGCCTGGAAGAGCTTGATATTGTTGCTTAAAAATTGTTTTATTAAATCCAAGCTGATACATTCCTGGATATGTAAATTTCAAAGTGAATTCTATTTCTCTATTTTCATATAAGCAATCAAATAAGACAACATCCTCTGTTTGGTTAAACGCACCAAAACGTACCTGCAGATGATTTTTTCCTTGCAGTCTTTTTACACAGATATAGTAGTACGTACTACCCATATAGCATAAACCCACTTCATCTCCATCCTGTGCCAATTTGAGCTCACAGAAGGCAGTTGTTTTAAAGGAAGGATATGCAAGCTTAGTTAAAAATAAATTTGGAGTTTGATTTAAAGCCAAGCTAGCTTTTAAGGAATGATAATAACAATTTAAAATTAAGCCATTTTCCAATTTATACCAATTTGGCTGCTTATTCGCAGGTGTCTGCCACATAAATCCTAGCTTGTCCTTATGGAATAAATCGCTCGTTTCTAATTTGAAATTAGATTTTTTATTTACTAAAAATTCATGCTTTAAAACAGGACTTCCTGCTAAAAGCTCATCTCCAACACGTCCACAAATTGGCCAATCATTAATCCATTTTACTGGTTCTAAATGCACAATTCTTCCATAGCATTTTAAATCCTGAAAATGAATAAATGCCCATTCATCATTTTTCAAATCAATTAATGCTCCCTGATGAGGACCATTGGTTGGAGAGTCATTTTGCATTAAAACAATCTTTGGTTCATAAGGACCATAGATATTTTTACTTCTCAAGCAAACCTGCCAGCCTGTTTTAACACTACCAGCTGGAGCCATAATATAGATCCAACCATTGCGTGTATTAAACTTAGGTCCTTCTATTGTAGGATTCATATTGTGTCCATCATAAATGATGGTATAGGTATCAGATAGGTTTGTTTTTAAGTCAGGAGTAACCTCATATAACCCTAAACAGGAATTAAAGCCTGCTCTACTTTTCGCAAAAGCAATCACGACATAGCATTTATCCTCTAGCCAAATTGGACATGGGTCCTCTAACCCTTTTCCTTCAATTAAGCACCAAGGCTTACTCCAATCTCCCTTTTCAATATCTGTACAAGAAGAAACATAGATTCCTTCATCTGGAAATGGAATACAAGCATAATATAAACCATTATGAAAGCGCAAGGAAGGCGCCCAAGCACCTTCTCCATGATACACATCCTTAAAGCGTTCCATAGGCAATGTATCAAAGACATAGCCTACTGCTTTCCAATTGACTAAATTTTTACTTTTTAGAACAGGAACACCTGGAGTATGATTGAAACTAGATGCAATCATATAAAAGGTATCTCCTCTTCGTATCACATCTGGATCCGAAAAATCCTGAAATAGGATTGGATTGGTATAATCCATACTTACCTACCCCTTTCGTATCATTCTTAAAATGTCATTGTACGTGACATAGACAAACAAAATCATCAGCAAGATAAAGAAAACATTGTTGATAATATTTTCCACCTTCTTGCTAGGCTTCTTTCTTGTTACAAGCTCATAGCCTAAGAAGACTATTCTTCCACCATCTAATGCTGGAATTGGTAGTAGGTTCATTACTCCAATATTTACAGAAAGCATTGCCATTAAACCAAGTAAGGATAGGAATCCTGAGCCTACAAAGGTTTTTACTAAATCAAATATACCGACAAAACTGGATAAATCATCTACACCAACCTGACGGATTCCTCCACTACTTGGGAAAATCAATAGCTTTAATGTTCTAAAAATCAAAGTGAAATCATCCCAGAAGCTTACAAATGCATTTCCTATACATTGGAAGAAATCAAACTTCATTATAGGAGAAATGCCTAACTTGACTTCTATCTTGTCAATTCTTTGATTTTCTAAGACTTCATTGCCATACGTCTGTAAGGTAGCACAATCCTCTATAGAAACAATACCTTCCTTCTTATAGGAATAGTATTCAAATTGAACATTAACAATATCTGCATCCTTAAAGATTGCAATCAGCTGATCCCAAGAGGTAATATCCACTACAGTTCCAGGGATTACTGTTTTTCCTTTAACTTGATCTACACGAATTTTAGTAAGAATGTCTCCAGATTGAATTGGATATTCTCCTTTTTTACCATCATCTAAATACCGGATTCCTATAGCTCCTAGACGAACACCATTTGTAACATCACTAGGGAATGCTTCTTCCTTAACCTGCATATTAGATATTCCTAAAGAAACAATATAGGTATAACAATCTAAGGAAACAACCTTCTCTTCGCCATCTCGAAGGACTTTGATGCTGACTTTCGTTGAAGCATTTTCTAAAAGCTTATCCAGCTCTTTAGACATTGCATTCCAATTTTGAACTGGAACCCAATCCTTTTCAACTAAAACAGCTTGGATTTGATCTCCTGGCAAAAGTTTTGTTGTTTTTGTTCCTTCTGTTTCAACAATCATATCAGAGTTTGTTGTTGAAACTTTTCCAATCACATTCGAATTATAGTTAGGAACACCAGTTGCAAAGCTAACAATTAAATATAAAACAATTGCAAGAATGAAATTCATTAAAGGTCCTGCAAATAAGGTTAAAAATCTTTGAAGAATTGTTTTAGATTCAAAGCTTCTATCATAAGGTGTAATCTGCATTCTCTCATTCTTTTTCATTACATAAAATGCATCACGCATAACCTCATAATATTGTTCCTGAAAACCATCATTTATGGTAATAAATAGTGGATTCCCATCAAGACCATATAAATCCACACTTGTAACTTCTCCACGTACAAAAGCATCTATATCTTCCTCAGTAATAATCTCACTGACCTTGCCATCAAGTAAATTTAAGCCAATCTGGTTTCCAACCTTAACTAAATCACTTGTGACCTCTTCTCCAGCCATGGAAACATATCCGCCTATAGGAATAGCTCGAATACAAAAGGTTGTTTCTCCAAATTTCTTTTTATAGACTGCAGGTCCCATACCAATAGAAAATTCATGGCATAGAATTCCTGCCTTACGAGCAAAGAAAAAATGTCCACCCTCATGAATGATAATAATGACACCTAATATTAAAATAAAAGCAAGTATACTGACAATAACCAAAGGTACTCCTGTAAGTGCTAAAATCATAATATCTCTCCATATTCTTTTAAAATTTTTACATAGACAGCTTTTCCTACCTGAATACGTTCTTCTAGTGAAGGAGTATTCTTTGTTTCATACGCACTACTCATAATCTCTTTTTCTATTATTTTTTCTATTTCTAAAAATGGTATTTTTTTATTTAAGAATAAATATACTGCAGCCTCATTACTAGCGTTTAAGACAGCCAAATATAATCCACCCTTTTGGGCAGCTAAATATGCATATCTCAAGCAAGGAAATCTTTCAAAGGATAGTTCCTGGAAGGTCAATGTTCTTGGCTTTAAATTTAAGTGTTCTACCATTAAACTCTTATGACTTGGATATGCCAAAGCATAAGAAATTGGAATACGCATATCGGATACTCCCAATTGAGCTTTAATAGAACCATCCTGAAATTCAACCATAGAATGCACAATACTTTCCGGATGATAAATTGCCTCAATATGCTCATAATCTACATCAAAAAGATAATGGGCTTCAATCACTTCAAAGCCTTTATTCATCATCGTTGCTGAATCAATGGTAATCTTAGGACCCATCTTCCAATTTGGATGATTGAGTGCTTCTTCTACAGTGACATTTTCTAGTTCATCCCGTATCTTATTTCGAAAAGAGCCACCACTTGCTGTAATCCAAAGCTTGGCAATATCCTTTGCTGCTTCTCCACGGATGCATTGCAAAATTGCAGAATGCTCAGAATCAATTGGAACAAGCTCCACATTATATTTTGAAATCAAGTCCCGAATAATGTCTCCTGCAACAACTAAGGTTTCTTTATTTGCTAGGGCAATATGCTTACGACTTTGAATCGCCTCTACTGTTGGACGCAATCCTGCAACACCAACTAAAGCATTCACTAGCCATTCATTTTCATATCCTCTATATCGAGATACAGCAAGCAACCCTTCATCCCCATATACAACAATCGGAGTATAGGACATAGAAAAGATATGCTCCTGTTTTCTGAAGCATACAATTTCTGGTTTAAATTCTTCAATTATTTCTTTAGCAAGCTCAAGATTTGAGCCTACACTCATTCCAATCACTTTGTATTCCTTTGGATTTTGTCTAACAACATCTAAGGTTTGTGTCCCTATTGAACCACAGGCTCCCAATATATATAAATGCTTCATAAGCTCCAACCCTAAATCATCATAAACTCTGGAAGAGTAAATAGAATTCTAACAATCGTTATAAAGCAAAGGAATACAATACTTGCAAACAATGCAGAATCAAAGCGATCTAATATACCACCATGTCCAGGAAATACCTGTGAAAAATCCTTAATACCATAGGTTCTTTTAAATTTAGAACAAATCAAGTCTCCAATCTGTGAGCTGATAGAAAGAACAATACTCAATAAAATAATAAAGAATACTAATCCTACTTCAGAAACACGATTCAAATCAAATACACCTGTGAAAAAACGAATTGGTTTAGCACCTATAACAAAATAATGGCCAAAGTAATGATATAAGCCTGCAAACAAGCTACCAATGATTGTTGCTACTACAGTTCCACCAATAGCCCCTTCCCATGTCTTTTTAGGAGATATCGTAGGACATAGCTTATGCTTTCCAAAAAGCATACCAAAGACTAATGCAAAGATATCTGTACATATAGAAATCAAAACCATATAGATAATAAATCTCATACCATTAAATACTAAAACCGTAATAGCGGAAAAACCTAGAGAAATATATAAAATAATCATAAAGCATCGTCCAACATCAGATGCATCAAAATCCTTAACAAATATTTGACAAGAAAAAATAAGTGCACATACAAGTGTTAATGTCGTTAATATACTCAATTTAAAGGAAATGTTAGACATAATCTGAGTAATCACAGAATTCCTACAGAAAGGATCCTCATTTACTATACCCAAATAAATTAACAATGTAGATATAACAACAATTATCTTTACTCCCAATTTCATCGGCTTGGTCTTTTCTACCATATGGATCATTTCTACAGTTGCAACCACACAGAATAATCCAATAACACATTGCAATAATGGCTTCAATGCATCAACTAAAAGTAATGGTACAAGAATAATAGCAAGAAGGATTCCTGTTATAATTCTTTTTTTCATATGCATCACTCACTTTCTCAAGCTAATCAAAATATATATACATTATACCACTGAATGAAAGAAAATAAAACCAAATTCCTAAAATTCATCAAAGAAAAAAGAGGATAATGTAAAGCATACGAAACCTTAATAATAAAAAAGCCTAAGCAAATGCTTAAGCTAGATAGACATTACGTCTTTATTTTTCTTTGCAGCTACTTCTTCAATGACTGCAATTTTCTTATCTGTTAATTGTTGAATCTCCTCTAGAGTTCCTTTTTCATCATCCTCAGGTAAATCTAATTTCTTTACCTCATCGTTGGCATCTCTTCTAACATTACGAACAGCAACCTTAGCTTGTTCTTCCATTTTACCTACAACCTTTGTTAACTCACGTCTACGCTCTTCTGTCATTTGAGGTAGAATTAAACGGATTCCATTGCTGTCATTTTGAGGAGTCAATCCCAAAGAGGATGCTTGGATTGCTCTTTCAATTTCCTTACAAATTGATTTATCAAAAGGCTTGATATAAAGTTGATTTGCTTCTGGAATTGTAATTGAGGAAACCTGCTTTAATGGAGTGGATACACCATAGTATTCAATATAAATTGAATCTAACAAGGATGCATTCGCACGTCCTGTACGAACAGTAGATAATTCTCTTTCGAAATTGGATAAAGCCTTATCCATCTTATCTTCTGCTTCTAATAATATCATTTCTAGTTCTTCCATTTTTTCACCTACTTTACTTTTACGAAGGTTCCAATTGATTCTCCCTTTACAGCTCGAACAATATTTCCTTCAACATTCATATTAAATACAATTAAATTTAATCCATTATCCTTACATAAGGAAGCTGCTGTAGAATCCATTACCTTTAAATCTTTTGCTAAAATTTCAGCAAAGGTCAATTCCTTATATAATTTTGCATTTGCATTCGTACGTGGATCAGAGTCATATACACCATCTGTTTTATTCTTAGCCATAAGAACAATTTCTGCACCGATTTCTGTTGCACGAAGTACACATGCAGTATCTGTTGAGAAGTATGGAGAACCAATTCCTCCAACAAAGATACAAACTCTTCCTTTTTCTAAATGTCTTACTGCTCTTCTACGAATGTATGGTTCTGTAATTTCATTGATGGTTAATGCTGAAAGAACACGAGTTGGAACTCCAATTTGTTCCAATGCATCCTGAACAGCTAGTCCATTCATTATCGTCGCAAGCATTCCCATATAATCTGCTTGAGCACGTTCCATACCCAATTCAGATGCGGTCTTGCCACGCCAAATATTTCCACCACCAACAACAATACCAATTTCAACACCTAAATCATGTGCTGCCTTAATTTGTTTAGCAATAGATTGAACTGTCTTAGAATCAATTCCAAAGGAGGTTTCTCCTTTGATTGCTTCTCCACTCATTTTTAATAAAACACGCTTGTACATAATCTTCGCCTCCGTATCTTTATATACAGCAAAATAAGGAAGGCCAGTAGCCTCCCTTAAAAATTACTTATTGAAAGCTGCTGACTGTGCTGCAACCTCAGCGGCAAAATCAGTATCTTGTTTTTCAATACCTTCACCAACCTCAAGACGTGTGAAATACAATACTTGAGATTTAGCACCATTAACATAAGCCTCAACAGTTTGATCAGGATTCTTAACAAATGCTTGAGATAATAAACAAATTTCTTTTAGGTTCTTCTCAAGACGTCCTGGAACAATACGTTCAGCAATAATGTTTTCTGGTTTTGGTTTAGCTGCTTGTGCATTTTCATTTAAAGCAGCAGCTAAAATAATTTCTCTTTCCTTTGCAATTTCTTCAGCTGGAATATCAGCACTTGAAATATATCTAGGATTTAAAGCAGCAACATGCATAGCAATGTCTTTTGCTACAACGTCATCATTTCCTTTTAATACAGATACAGTAACGATTCTACCCTTCATATGCTTATAAGCACCGAATACTTCATCACTATTCTTTTCAATAACAGAAACTCTACGAAGAGTAATCTTTTCACCAATAACTCCTGATGCTTCTAGAATAACTGTATTTAAATCCTTACCTTCAACAGGTAAAGCTAAAGCTTCTTCTGTATTCTTAGCATTTGAATTCGCAATGATTTCTCCAACCTTATCTAAAAGATTTAAGAATTTTTCATTTTGAGCAACGAAGTCTGTTTGAGAATTCAACTCAAAAACAACACACTTGTTCCCAGTAATACGATAAGAGCAAAGTCCTTCTGCAGCAACTGCACTTTCCTTTTTAACAGCCTTTGCAATACCCTTTTCACGTAACCAAGTAACTGCCTCTTCCATATTACCATTTGTTGCATCTAATGCCTTCTTGCAATCAAGCATTCCAGCAGATGTTTTTTCACGTAATTCTTTTACCATTTGAGCAGTAATATTTGCCATTTTACTTTCCTCCAATTATTCAGCAGGTGTTTCTTCTGCCTTAACAGCCTTCTTAGCTGGTGCTTTTCTTACTTTTGGTGCATCCTTTGTAGTTGGCTTTTCTTTAGAAATTTCTTCACTTAAATTTACTTCTTCAGGCTCGTTGAATTTTTCAACTTCTCCACCATTTGCTTCAATAACAGCATTAGCCATTACCCAAGTTACAAGCTTAACAGCACGGATTGCATCATCATTTGCAGGAATAACATAATCTACATCATCAGGATCGCAGTTTGTATCAACAATTCCAAATACAGGAATGTTTAACTTACGAGCTTCTAAAATAGCATTACGTTCCTTGCGTGGATCAACGATGAATAAAGCATTAGGTAGCTTTTGCATATCCTTAATACCACCTAAGAACTTTTCAAGCTTAGCACGCTCTGCAACTAATTTGATAACTTCTTTTTTAGGTAATTTTTCGAAATCACCATTTTCTTCCATTTTGTAAAGATCATGAAGCTTATTAATTCTCTTCTTGATAGTTTTGAAGTTTGTTAAAGTACCACCTAACCATCTTTGATTAACATAGAATTGACCAGAACGAACTG
>CAMWSQ010000047.1 GCA_947177025.1 uncultured Mollicutes bacterium
TTATCCATCTTCTACATTAACCAATCAAGATATAGAAAAGTTTTCTATCCATCATTGTCTTACAGTTATTAGAACAAATAAGATACATGACAGATTTATCATTATAGATGATTCTATATATTTATGCGGTTCTTCTATTAAAGATGTAGGTAAGAAGAGATTTGTTCTGACTAGGCTTGAATTCATATCTAAAGATGATTTGTTAAAATTTGTTTGCAAAACATTGAAATAATTCTTCACAGAAAAAGACATATTTACACTAGTATAATTATACTTCTTCTACAACTTCTATTTTTCCTCCTAAGGATTTGATCTTATGTATAATATCATCGTATCCTCTAAGAACATATTCAAAATTTGATATCTTAGATTTTTGTTTTCCCAATAATGCAAGAATCAAAACGGCAGCACCATGTCGCAAATCGCATGCAGTATAATTTTTAGAAAGTATAGCATTTGTTCCTCGCACCGTTGCAACATTCTGCTTTATTGTACAATCTACACCACTTTCTTTTAAATCTTTATAGATTTGCATTCTATTTTCAAATATAGTCTCCTTCATCGTTGAGACTCCAATGGTGTTTACAAATAAGACGCCAAAAACAGATTGTAAATCGGTAGGAAATCCTGGATAAATATCTGTGTTGATTTGCATTGGCTTCCCATAGCTTTTTTTTGCAGTAATTTCATTTTCTGTATAAGATATTTGATAACCCGCTGTTTTTAATAAATCTAAAGGATACATCATATCTGATGGATTAACTTTTTTTATATTGACTTCTCCTTTTAATAATCCCAATACAGCATACGTCATTGCTTCCATCCGATCGGGAATAATCGTATGCTTTACAAGCTTAAATTCTAGTTGTGTTTTTGTATATTGAATTTTATTATCCTGATATTGAATATGGTATCCTATTTTTTGTAAAAAACGGATAACGTCTTGTCCCTCGGGTTCAAATAACCCGTTGTGTAATTCAAAATGATTTAAGGACATTCCTGCAAATAAAGCATTTAAGGAGGCTCCTACGCTTTTTTTCGTCAAATGAATGGAGGCTTGCTCAATAGAGCTTGTTTTATAAATAGATAAAATATTGTCTACAATTTCATAACGAAAGCCTAAATCAGTAAACGCTTGAAGATGTACATCAAGAGGTCTACTTCCGATTTTACATCCTCCGGGCAGGCAAATTTCACATTTGAAAAATAAAGCCAGAAATACACCAATAAAATAATAGGATCCTCTAATTTTCTTACATTGCTCTAAATAAAGTGGCTTATATTTTAAATCGGTATTGTCCATTAAAATTGTATGTCCCTTAAAAATAACTTTACAATCTAAATACCTAAGTATTTCGCAAATATCAAATATGTCACTAATACGAGGAACATTTCGAAATAGAACCTTTCCTTTAGCTAGCAAGCTAGCACATAACAAAGGCATTGCAGCATTCTTTGCTCCTGAACAGGTAACAGTTCCCTTAATATTTGATCCTCCTGATACGATTATGTCCATAGTAATCACCATTAAAGAATATGCCAATGTTCCTTCGATAATGCAAAAAAGAGCATCCGAACGGATACTCCAATACTTATAAATCGTAAGTTACAATTTGATTTGGACCTGAAAGTCTCATAGGAAATCCCCAAGTTCCATATCCTCTAGTGATAGATAAAATAAAATCATCATAGTGATGTAAGCCATCTGAAGGACTTTGATAAGCAATCAAATTTAATAGCCCAATCAAAAGGTCTCCTGGAAAGATTTGACCATTGTGTGTATGACCAGATATTTGAAGATCTGCAAGATCTTTAGCTTCTCGATAAAATTGTGGCTGATGGTCTAAAACAATGATAGGAAGATCATTAGAGGTTATGACCTCATTTAATTCTTTTCTTCCTCCGCGATAATCAATTCTTCCGACCAAACGAAATACATCCTGAATAACAATCTCCTCATCTAATAAAAGACGAATATTTGTTCCTTCATAAAATTTCGCAATTTCTTCTAATGTGTTGGTCATAAATTCATGATTTCCCGTAACTGCATAGGTTCCGTATTTGCTTTCTATTTTGTTCATTGTAGTAACAAATTTTTCATGATTCAAATTTTTTGTTTTATTATCAAAGACATCTCCCACCAACAAGACTACGTCGGCATTTGTTTTGTTGATATTATGAACCATTTTATCTAAGGAAAGCATAGAGCCTGTTGCCCCATAATGAATGTCAGAAACAACGGTAATTCGCATTCTTTGCTTTAAGCCGATATCTAACTTATAATTTTTAGTTTCAGGGACCTGTGCACAAATCACACCAATAATGCATACAATACAGCTTAAAGCTGCTGCTATAAGGATTCCTGATTTACCAAGAATTTTCATCTCTTTTTTCTTAATTAAGGATATAATTTTTTTAATTCCAATAATAATAGGAAGTGCCAAAACGTAATACAAAAAGAAACCCAAAAGAATATATCCAAAGCTAGAAACAAATTCTAGAAATGGATTTCCTCTAAATATATAATCTAATATACAGAACAATGGGATAATGCCAACACCTAAAATTATACCGATTGTTGTTTTTTCTCTTTTTATATTAAAAGCATGTATAATCATTTTGGCTAGCATAAATAAAACAATATAATATACTATTCCACAAACAACTAAAAGTATAGCTCGCATTATTATATCCCCTTTCTTTTTTCATTCATATATAGTTTAGCTTAAAATTGTCTATTTTATGCAAAAAATGATAAGAATAGACAAAAATCTATTCTATAAGAAATTCTCATAAAATAGATTTTCAATGTGATATTAACATTCCATTCTTGTAATTCTGTTCGTACAAATATTTTGATCAATCAAGAAGAATCCAACTCCAACGGCTGTTACTACTAGGGTAGAAAGAATTACCCCTACAATAAAGTATCCAAACACCCCAGGAATAATCAATGCCAAGCAAAGAAATCCTGTGTATACAAAATCTATAAGCATAGATATTAATGTTCCCGCAGAGTTTTTGACTGCCTCTGTTTCATTAGACCATTTTAATTTATAGAAATGTAGATTAACAAAATACCCAATACAACACATACTAAATAAATAGATTTGTGGCGTTACAAATGTAATGAAGGCATTTAAGAAGTTCTTTTCAGTATATATGAACAACACTATGGATGCAACACATACAAATGGAGCAAGTACAATATAGGATAACAATATTTTGCTTAAGGAGTATTGCTTATAGCTGATAGGTAGAGTTTTCATCTGCCATAAATTTTTCCCCTCCATATTGATGGCTACTGCAGAAGGTACAGCCATTCCAACACACCACACAATAATTAACACAAAGTAAGGTGCAATCTGATGAAGCACTTCTACTGCTTCTGGATCCTTAATATTTGTAAAAGAAATAATCATAATTACTGTACAAATGATACAAACGATTCCTCCTGTAATTGTATTTAATAAATACATTTTAGAAGAAAAGTATCGCTTAATATCCAAAAGAAACAAAGCTTTAAATTGTCCTTTTTGCTTATGTTCCTTTGCAATATACTTTTGATGAGAATGGGTTGTCGTCATTAAGAAATGGAAATAGTCATAACATTTTGCAAACAACCAAATTGTTGCTGCTAGGATTACTAAATTAATGACAACAAATAAAAGTCTAGGTAGTACAACGAAATTCAACATTAAAAGCTTTGTCGTTGGATTAAACCAACCGAATACATTTAAAAGATTCAACGTGCTTGTAGGATCATATTCTTCTCCTCCGTGATTAGAATTTAACACAAAGGAGGTATACATCACAACTCCTAAAAATGCAATGTAAAAGATCACAGTTATAATGTTTCCAAATTTAAACCTGTCGGAAATAAACCCAATAAGCAATCCTAAAATTCCAGATAAAATCAATGGCAAGATAGGACAAAGAAGCATACACATAATCCCATCCAATAAAAGGATTGGTTGTTGTCCCATTACTGCAACAACGATTGTTACAGGTAAAACCATTATTACAGAATAAAATGCTTGAACAAGATATAAACTCAAAAGCTTCACAAAAATGATGTTCTTTTTGGGAATAGGAAGAGATGCAAGCATATCATAATCATTCCCTCCAAATAGTGTTCCCTTTGTCTTTGTAACTCCTGTCGTTAGAGCTAGCATAGAAGACATTCCTGCCATAGCATATAAAATTAAATTTAATTGTTCCTTATTTCCTGTATCAATTAAAATAAAAGAAAATGATAAGCTAAACATTAAGGACAATAAAGATCCGAAAAAGAAAATAAGAATGAGTGGAATTAATAATGAGGCATTTCTTACCTTATCCTTCTTTCGAAAGTCAAAGCTTTGCATTAACCCCACTTTTAATAAAGCTTTAAATGGTTTATTCATTATATAGCTCCAAGAATACATTCTCTAAGGAAGAATCTCCACGAACTGCCTCAAGCTCGCCACTAGCAATGATTTTTCCATCCTTAATAATTGCAATCTTATTACATAGCTTTTCTACGACTTCTAGAACATGCGAACTAAAGAATATCATTGTTCCGTTTGCACAAAGCTCCTTCATAATTTCTTTTAAATCAAAGGAGGCCTTTGGATCTAATCCAACAAATGGTTCATCAAGAACCAATAACTTTGGTTTATGCACAAGAGCAGCAATTAATACAATCTTTTGTTTCATGCCATGTGAATAATTCTTTATGCTATCAGAAAGTCTATCCTTAATACCAAAAAGGTCTGCATAATGATGAATTAGATTTTCACGACCTTCTCCTACACCATATATATCACAAATAAACTCAATGTAGGCAATTCCACTTAGGTTTTCATAAACATCTGGATTGTCAGGCACATAGGCTATCTTTTTCTTACAGCCTATTGGATCCTTTTTAATAGAAACACCATCTAAAAGAATATCTCCTTCATCAAATGAATGAATTCCTGTGATACATTTAATCGTTGTAGATTTTCCTGCTCCATTTGGTCCTATAAAGCCATAAATATCACCATCTTCAATGGTTAAGTTGACTTGGTCTATGGCTTTAACTGTTGATTTTTTATATGTTTTAGATACAGATTTAATTTCTAACATAGATAAATCCTCCTGTTATTTATAGTATAACACCCATTCTAATTCTTGTCAATTCATTTTAATTCATAAATATTCATAACAGATTTAATTTCGCAAGGCAACCTCTTACACTCTTCTTCTGTAATAGCTGCAATTGTTACTCTTAGTACACCATCCAAAGGAATGATATGGATATCCCTTTCCACTAGCTTTTGATATACCGCTTCTGGATGAGAACAAGGTATCGTAATAAAGAATCCACAAGAAAATGGTAATGCTTTTAAATCTACATCTTTAGCAGATTCTAAAAAAGCATTTGCTCTTCTAATGAGCATTTGACTTGCAGATTCCAATTCTTTTTCAAAATCCTTTAAATACTTGGGATTGGTTAATACTTTACTAACGAGATTCATTCCTAGATTTGTAGTAGTAGACCACTTTGCTCTACTTGAGAATTTATTTGCAGAAAAGAATTCCTTTATAACTTCTTCTGATTTAGATAAGGCAATCTGTGCTCCAACTCTTAATCCATAAAGTGCTAGGGTTTTAGATCCACTAAACGCAAGAATAGTTAATACAGATTTATTGAGCTTTTGAAATAAAGCTATATTTTTACGAGTTGCATCAAATCCTCGTTTGTCATAATCAATATATGCCATATCATATAACAAAACAAATGGTGTCCCATCTTCCGTTGCCTGATTAATACTATCAATAACCTCTACCCATTCCTCATAGGACATTGTATATCCAGTAGGATTATGACATGGATCATTAATAACCAAAACCACACGATTTCTTGATTGCTTTACTTCATTTATTTTCTGTTTTAAACTCTTTAAATTAAACTTTTCTCCATCAAACATAGAGTAGGTTGTATACTTTGCAAAATTTTCATATGCAAATTGTTTATAATTTCCCCACATATATTCTGGCAACAAAACAATGTCATCTGGATTTAAATAATTGGAGAATGTATTAGAAATGGCTCCACTTCCTCCTGGTGTAGCAATTACACTACACTTCATATTGCTTAGAATCTCATCATAATGCTCTCTAAAAACCCATCTCTTTAGTGCTTCGTGATATTCTGTATTTCCAGGGGTAGAGGAATACGCATATTTTTCATCAGGTGTTAAATCAAGTAATGCTCGATCTACACTTTTAAAAGTAAAAAGTTTTCCTTCCTCATCATATAACATTCCTATTGTTGCATTTACAACCTTCGGATTCTTCTTCTTGGCTTCCTTTGCAAGAACTCCTAAAGTGATAATGTTACTTCTATCTTCTTTGATTTGACTATGCTTTGCTAATAAACTCATAAAAACACCTCTTATAATATCTATTATACATTGTTTTTAAATATGATACAACGAGGTAGATAGAAAAGTGTCTTTATGCATCAAGAATATCTTTTGCTTATTCTAAAGTTTTATGATAAAATAAAGCATATGAGGAGGCAGACAATATGAATTGTGTTTTTTGTAGAATTATAAATGGAGAACTTCCAAGCTATAAAATTTATGAAGATGATTATACTTTAGCATTTTTAGATATTGCAAAGGATGTTGATGGGCATACAGTAGTTATTCCAAAGAAACATGTAGCAAACATTATGGAGTGTGATAGCGAAACCATTGCACATGTTGCAGAGGCTATCCGCCTAATTTCTAAGCATTATGTTGAAGATTTGGGTTATGATGGCGTAAACATTTTAAATGCAAGTGGTGAAGCTGCAGAACAATCTGTATTTCACCTTCATTTCCATATTATTCCTCGAAAGGATAATGATGGAATGCATACATGGCCAACCCTTCCTGGAAGTAAGCACTCTTTAGAAGAAATGTTTGAATTGCTTAAACTAAATTAAATAAAAAGAAAAGATTGTTGATTTTTGTCAACAATCTTTTTTGTTTAATCAATTGTAATATTCTTTTTGATCTCGTCTTTGTTTTTACCTATAGTTATAGTTAAAACTCCATTATCTAACTTAGCTTTAATATTTCCTTCATCTGCTTTGTCTAAATAATAGCTTCTAGAGTAAGAAAAGCGACTTCTTTCTTTGCGAATAAAGTGTTGATTTTTTTCTTCTTGATCTTCTTCTTGATTCACAGATAGTGTTAAGTATTGATTATTGAAATCTAAATTAACATCCTTTTTGTCCACTCCTGGAAGTTCTACTTTTAAAACATAATTTGTTTCATTTTCTATGATATCCGTTTTTAAAGCTTTGTTAGAAAAAAATGAATCCATAAAGAAATTTTGAAAATCATCTACGATTTTAGTTTTCTTATCTTCGTTATTTTTCTTAATAAAATACATATTCTTCACTCCAATCCTATTTTATGTCAAAAATACAATCTTTATTCGATAATGATTGTTTTCTTTGGCTTTTCTTCAGGTACCTTTGTTTTAATTGTTACATAAAGTAAACCATTTTCCATCTTTGCATTAATAGAATCTTCATTGATTTCTCCAAAGCTGATTGTACGTTTTAAATGTAAAACATCACGTTCATTAATTAAATACTTAGCGTCTGCGTCCTTCTTGCGATCAGCTTCAATTGTCAATTCTCCACTTTCAAAGCTGATTTTTACATCTTCCTTTAAAACGCCTGGCATTTCTGCCACTACTTGAAATCCATTTTCAATTTCAATTAAATCAACAGGAAAGCTCTTATATCCTCCTTGACCATAAAAGAAATTATTTAACTCATCAAAAAAATTATTAAAAATTAACATTTAAATCATCCTTTCTGTGTTTGGCACTCGTTGTTCTCTTGTGCCAATACAACTATAGTATACCACAGATTTTGGCAATGTCAATAGTTGAGTGCTAATTTTTTAAAATTTTTTTAATATTTCTTCTCCAAACTTTCCAAGAGACATAACCAAAGCCACATCCTCAGAAAATAATATCCTTGCTTCTTCTCCTGATTTTAACTTCAAATGCTCAGCAACCTTTGCAGGTAAAGTGATTGTTAAATCTTCATTCACCTTCACATCCAATATCTTTTTTTCCATATTTTTTCTCCTTTTGTGCTTACTATAGCACAACTTTATTTGTTTGTTAAGTCCACTTTTTCACTTTTTTGGAAAATTTTTGTCAAAAATAGAAAAACAACGCATTTTTGTGCGTTGTTCAATCTTCATTTGTTTGTTCTTTTAACAATTCAAGAATTTCATTTTCGGAATAAAGCTGAATGCCGTGTTCCTTTAAAAGCTGAGCGGCCACTCCTTCTCCTGGTATTTTTTTCCCAGAAAAAGTTCCATCGTAAATTTGATGGGTTCCACAAGAAGGAGAGGATTCCTTCAATAAAGCAAATTGAATGTTATTTTTTAATGCAATTTCTAACGAAAGCCTAGCGCCCAATTCAAATTCCTTTGTAACATCTTTGCCAGTATTCGAAAATACCTTATTGTTCTTTTGCTCGCTTGGATCTCTAGGTGTAGGAAGTCCTCCCATTACCTCAGGACAGATTAAATAAAGATCAAAGCGTTTTTCAAGTTCAGACAAGAATGGGCTCAGATTGTTTCCTCCGCTATATTTTGTATTTTTTCCTGTTAGACACGCAGATATCAAAAGCTTTGGTTTCATCATTTAAACAACTCTTCCAAAACAATCGTTTGTTTACGGTCTGGCCCAACAGAGAATAAAGAAACCTTTATCTTTGTTAATTCTTCAACCTTGCGAATATAATTTTGGGCTTGAATAGGCAATTCATCAAAAGAAGTCACAGAGGTAATATCTTCTTTCCATCCAGGCATTTCTATATATAATGGTTTAACACGAGAATAGTCGTAAGTTGTTGCGGGGATGGTATGAATAATTTTTCCATCCAACTCATATGCATAACAAATCTTGATGGTATCCAATCCACTTAAAACATCAAATAGCATCAATGCTAAATGATTAATTCCCGAAATTCTTCTAGCATAGTTTAAAGCAACACAATCTAAATACCCCACTCTTCTAGGTCGCTGCGTTACGGTTCCGTATTCATGACCACGTTCACGAATATAATGTGCAAGTTCACCATCCAATTCTGTAGGGAATGGCCCTTCACCAACACGAGTTGTGTAGGCCTTACAAATGCCCAGAACATCTTGAATATATCTAGGAGCTATTCCGCTGTTTAGTGGAACAGAGGCTCCCGTTGGAGAGGATGATGTAACATAAGGATACGTTCCATGATCCAAGCATAGCATTACTCCTTGTGCTCCTTCAAACAATACCTTTGAATTCTTTAAGATTTCTTCCTCTAACAATTCAGCAGTATCACAAACGAATGGTTTGATTTCCTCTGCATATTTGGAATATTCAGTATAGATTGCATCAAAATCAAATGGTTCCAATCCAAGCATTTGGAGTTCCATATTTTTAATTTTTAAAACAGTTTTTAACTGTTCCTTGAATAATTCTGGTTGAATAAACTCTCCCATTCGTATACCAATACGATTGGCTTTATCTGCATAGGTTGGTCCAATGCCACGTTTTGTTGTCCCAATCTTCTTATCCTCTTTAAATTGTTCATATGCGCCATCTAATGCTGAATGATATGGCAAAACAATATGAGCTCGATTAGAAACAAATAGCTGATATTTCTTTATCCCTCTAGCTTCTAATCCGTGCAATTCTTCTAGCATTTGCTTTGGATCTATTACCATTCCGTTAGCCATAATGTTTTTAATGTTAGGATTAAATATTCCTGAAGGAATGCTTCTTAACGCAAACTTATTTCCATCAAACAAAATCGTATGCCCCGCATTATTTCCACCTTGACTTCTAACAACTACATCTGCCTCTTGAGCTAAATAATCCGTTACTTTTCCTTTTCCTTCGTCGCCCCATTGGGATCCTACTATAACTAATGTTCTCATCAATATACCTACTTTCCTAAACAAAATTTTGTAAATAGTGCTGTAATTAATTCTTCAGGAGTAGATTGTCCTGTAATAGCACCCAAATCGTCAAATGCTTGCTTAATATCGATTTCAACTAAATCTATATCCGTTCCATCCTGGCAAGCCTTATACGCTTGATTTAAGCTTTCATATGCATGCTGCATCAAATTCGTTTGTCTTGTGTTAGATAAAAACCTTCCCTCATCGATATTGATTTGATCTAGATTTGTTAATTTTTGAATAGCATCTAAAAGCAATTCTAATCCTTCGTTTTTCTTTGCAGAAATCATTACCATATTATCTAATGCAAAACAAGAAGGTTGATCCTTTTTATTTCCAACAAGAATTCTTGGTTTATCTTTCGTCAATTCTAATAATTCTTTATCCTCTTGATCTAATGGTCTAGAGGTATCTAAAACCACCAAAACTAAATCTGCTTCAGAAATCGCCTTAGAGCTTCGTTCAATTCCGATTTGTTCTACACGGTCTGAACTTTGATGAATCCCTGCTGTATCAATAAGATGTAGTGTTAAGTCTCCAAAGGTTAATGATCCTTCTATCCAATCTCTAGTGGTTCCTGGTATATCAGTTACAATAGCTTTATCTTCTTCTAGCATCATATTTAATAAGCTAGATTTCCCTACATTGGGTTTGCCAATAATTGCAGTTTTAATTCCGTGAATCGCAAGCTTAGATATTTTGGAATTCTTTAAGATTTCTTCCATATCCTTTCTAACATCAACAAGGACAGGCAAAAGATATTCTTTTGTCACTTCTACACTATCCTCGTATTCGGGATAATCAATATTTACTTCTATTTTGGCAAGAATATCTAACAATCGATCTCTAAAGGAGTAAATCAATTTTGTAGTGGATTTGCGCAAAGAATTTTGACTAGATTTCAATGCTAAATTATTTTCCGCATGAATAATATCCATTATAGCTTCAGCTTGTGTTAAATCTAAACGTTGATTCAAAAAAGCTCTTTTTGAAAATTCTCCTGGTTCTGCCATTCGAAAGCCTATTCTTAATAATAACTGTAAGATTTTATTGGAAACTAAAATTCCACCATGACAATTGATTTCTACCATGTTTTCTCCATCAAAGGATTTTGGTCCAATAAAAACATTACATAAAACTTCATCTATGATTTCGTTTCCATCCTTAATATGTCCATAGTGAATGGTATGAGATGGAACTTTTGTTAAATCACATCCAAAAAAAATCTGATTTACAAGGTCTATTGCCTGTGGTCCACTACAACGAATAATAGCTATTGCAGAAGCCCCATAGGGTGTTGATTTTGCACATATGTTATCTACCATTAGTACCACCTCACAAACATACTTAT
The DNA here is from genome assembly GCA_947177025.1 of uncultured Mollicutes bacterium. Classification (GTDB taxonomy): domain Bacteria; phylum Bacillota_I; class Bacilli_A; order Acholeplasmatales; family Anaeroplasmataceae; genus Pelethenecus. The sequence continues at coordinate 11,344 of CAMWSQ010000047.1, forward strand.
ATTA
>CAMWSQ010000048.1 GCA_947177025.1 uncultured Mollicutes bacterium
ATCCATCAATAAGAGTAATAGAAGTTTTAGCTGATAGAAATAATTGTTTAATATAAGAATATGCATCAAAGATGTTTCCCTCATAGAATAACTTATCCGATAATAAAGTATTAGGATGCTTTAATTCTTCAATAGAATTTATATTATCATTTGTTTGCTTAATTAAAGTACTTACCTTATTATTTAAACTAATTAAATTTTCTTGGCATTCTAAGCAACGTTTCTCATTTAAAGAATATCCATTAAACATATATTGTTTTAGAATAGAGGTAGCCCATTTACGAAAGAGGATGCCTCTTTTTGAATTTACACGATATCCTACTGCTAAAACCATATCTAGGTTATAATACTTAACAAGGTATGTTTTTCCATCTAATGCAGTTGTTGCGTTTTCCGCAACAACTGATAGTGGTAATTCTTTGCAATTTAAAATGTTTTTAATATGCCTTGATATTCTGGATTTATCTACATCAAATAGTTGTACCATTTCCAATTGTGTTAACCAAACGGTATCCTCAGTAGGGCTTACACTGACATCTAAAGAGAATTCTCCATCTTCAAATTTGATTAATTCATATTTTGTTTCTTTATTTAGCATAATATCTTCCTTTCTTTTTGAGAAAAAGAAAAGGTCCATCCTTTCAGATGAACCTATATTTTTGTTTTATTAAATTGAAAAAATGGATTGTACCAACAATTTAAAATTTTCTTTCTCATAAATATATTATATCACAAATGGTGTAAAAAAGATAGATAGAATAGAATTAAAATCTTTTTGTACAGCATAAAATGAAGTGTATAAATGAAAAGAAAATATTTACAAAAGGAAAATAATACAAATATAAGTATTTATTCGAAAAAAAAGAAAAAAAACGAATAATACACACATTTTTGTGGATTTTTTAGTATTTTAGTGATATGATTGTAAAGGAAAGGAAAGTGGTAGAATGTTTCAATCACAATATGTAAAAAAAGTATATGATGATTTGGCAGAAAAGAGTAAGGGGGAAACTGAATTTCTACAGGCAGCCTTAGAAATTCTAGAATCCTTAGAGCCATATGTTTTGAGTCATCCAGAAATAGAAAAAAATAAAATCTTAGAGAGATTTGTTGAGCCTGAGAGATTTGTCCAATTCCGAGTAGCTTGGGTAGATGACAAAGGTGAAATTCAAATCAATAGAGGGTATCGTGTTCAGTATAATTCAAGTATTGGACCATACAAGGGGGGACTTCGGTTTCATCCAAGTGTAAATGCTTCAATCATTAAGTTTTTGGGATTAGAGCAGGTATTAAAGAATTCTCTTACGACACTTCCAATGGGTGGAGGTAAAGGTGGCTCTGATTTTGATCCTAAGGGAAAATCAGACCATGAAATTATGAGCTTTTGTCAGGCATTTATGACAGAACTATATCGCCATATTGGAGAGGATACAGATGTTCCTGCTGGAGATATTGGTGTTGGCGGTAGAGAAATTGGATATTTATATGGTCAGTATAAACGAATTCAAAATAAAACAGTTGGAGTTTTAACTGGAAAAGGAATTCCATATGGTGGTTCACTTGCAAGAACAGAGGCTACAGGTTATGGATTATTATATTTTACAGCAGAAGCCTTAAAGGTAATGAAGAAGGATACATTATCTGGTAAGACAGTTGTCATATCTGGCTCTGGAAATGTTGCTATATATGCCTGTGAGAAGGCAACACAGCTTGGAGCTAAGGTAGTAGCTTTAAGTGATTCTAACGGTTATATTTATGATAAAAATGGCATTCAGCTTGATGTTGTAAAGGAAATTAAGGAAGTCCGTCGAGGTAGAATCAAGGAATATGTTGAAACTATTTCAGGTGCTGAATATCATGAAGGGTCTAAAGGTATCTGGTCTATTCCATGTGATGTGGCTTTCCCTTGTGCAACTCAAAATGAATTGGATTTAGAGGATGCTAAGCTTTTAGTTCAAAATGGTGTAATCGCTGTTTGCGAAGGAGCAAATATGCCATCCACATTAGAAGCAGCAAAATACTTTATGGAACATAAAATTATTTATGGACCTGCAAAAGCTGCAAATGCTGGAGGTGTTGCTACCTCAGGATTAGAAATGTGCCAAAACTCAGCTCGTTTAAGCTGGAGCTTTGAAGAGGTAGATGCTAAATTAAAGGATATTATGGTCAATATTTTCCATAATGTATATGATACAGCAAAGGCATTAGGAAACCCTTATGATACACTAGCTGGTGCGAATATTGCAGGCTTTGAAAAGGTTTCTAAGGCAATGCTTGCTTTAGGTGTATATTAATTCCTCATTTTTTTGAGGAATTTTCTTTTATATAGTTTCTATTTTTTTAAAAAAGTTATATAATAACACTAGAGAATAGTGGAGTGAATGTTTATGCCAAATGCTTTTGAAGAATGGCTTTCTAATCAAAAACAAAGTTGCACGGAATTTAATTCCTTTCGGAAGGAAATTGTTTGCAAGTTTATAGATTCTGTTTGGGATATTTTATTTCCTAGCATACCACAGACTCAAACTGTAGATTCTTATTTTAAAGAAAGAATGGAAGAGCTTCAAAAGAATTTTAAGATAGTACTGACAAGTATTTATCCAAAAGAACAAAATGCTGTTTTTGATGATATTATGGAAGAATTTCTTCTTCAAATTCCTACAATAGATGCTACATTAAAAATGGATTTAGAAGCTATTTATGATGGAGATCCTGCTGCTCAATCAAAATCTGAAATTATTCTTTGTTATCCTGGATTTTATGCGATTGTGATTTATCGTATAGCTCATACGTTGGCTTTACTTGGCATTCCACTCCTTCCAAGATATTTAAGTGAAATTGCTCATAGTAAAACAGGAATTGATATTCATCCAGGGGCAACAATAGGACATCATTTTTGTATTGATCATGGGACAGGAATTGTGATTGGAGAAACTACAGTTATAGGAAATTATGTGAAAATTTATCAGGGGGTAACCCTAGGGGCATTATCCTTAAGAGATGGTCATAAACTCCAAGGAGTGAAAAGACACCCTACGATTTTAGACCATGTTACAATTTATTCAGAAGCATCTATTTTTGGTGGAGATACAACGATTGGTCCCAATGTAACAATTGGAAGTAATTCCTTTATCACCTCCAGTGTGACAAGAGACAATCAAAGAATTCCCAAGAAAAAAAGAATATAGCAGAGGTAGAATATGAAATACTATTTAGGAATTGATATAGGAACAAGTGGAACTAAAACAGTCTGTTTTGATGAACAGGGCAATATTATGACATCTAAAACAGTAGAATATGAGCTATATACACCACAGCCTAGCTATGCAGAGGAAAATCCATTAGATTGGATACAGGCAGTTAAAACTACAATACGACAGGTTGTAGAAGAAGGGTACTTGATTTCGGGTATCGGTCTTTCTGGACAGATGCATGGCCTTGTCTTGTTAGATGAGAAGGACAAGGTACTAAGAAATAGTATTATATGGTGTGATAACAGAGCTGTTCAAGAGGCAGAAGAGCTAGCCTCTGCTTTGGGGAATGAAAAAATCAAAGCCATTACTGGGAATGAGGTTGTTCCTTCCTTCACTTTATCTAAAATATTGTGGGTAAAGAATCATGAACCAGAGCTCTATAAAAAAATTCATAAAATACTGCTTCCAAAGGATTATGTTCGCTATTGCTTAACGAAGGCTTTTACAACAGAGTATTCTGATGCCTCAGGAATGCAGCTATTGAATATATATGAAAAGACCTATTCGAAAGAGATACTAGATTATTTAGAAATATCCTTGGACAAGCTTCCCAAGCTAATGGAGTCTGTTGAGATTAGTGGATATATCACCAAAGAGGTTGCAGAAGAAACAGGATTAACCACACAATGCTTTGTTGTTGGAGGCGCTGGGGATCAGGCTGCAGCAGCAATTGGAAATGGAATTCTTGAGCGTGGAGATGTAAGTCTAGTTTTAGGATCCTCAGGTGTTGTATTTTCACCAATTCTAAAGGAGGATTTATCTACAAATCAATTACAGGTGTTTATGCATGCTGTTCCAAATACGTATCATATTATGGGAGTAACCAACGGTTGTGGCTTGTCTTATAAATGGTTAAAGGAAGCCTTGTTTATGGACAAGGAGTATACTACTTTAAATGGATTTGCAGAGAAGATAAATCCATTATCTGATGGGCTACTCTATTTGCCATATTTGAATGGAGAACGAACTCCACATATGGATCCTTATGCGAGCGGAACCTTTATTGGTATTCGGCAAAATACAACAAATGGTCATTTTGTTCGAGCTGTGTTAGAGGGTGTTTCTTACAGCTTAAAGGATTGTTTTACATTACTTCCAAAGGGAAAGTACCACATTCGAGTATCAGGTGGTGGATCTAAAGGCTCCTTATGGAGAGAAATTCTTGCCTCCAATCTACAAGAAAATATAGAAAGAATAGAGCAATCTGAAGGAGGAGCATTAGGTGTTGCAATCTTAGCAATGGTTGCAGACCATATCTATCCATCCATTAAGGCAGCTACCTCTGCTATCCTGAAGGTTTTAGATACAACACAGCCAAATCCATTATGGGTAAAGAAATATGAACAAGGCTATACGCTTTATAAAGACGCATATATTCATTTGAAAGAATATTATAAAAAAGCTTTTAAAATATAGGAGGGTAAAGAAAATGAAAGAATATTTTAAAGTTGGAAAAATCAAATATGAGGGACCTAAATCTACAAATCCTTTAGCGTTTAAGTATTACAATAAGGATGAAGTGATTTTAGGAAAACCAATGTCTGAGCATTTGAAATTTGCGATGAGCTGGTGGCATACTTTATGTGCTAAGGGATCTGACCAGTTTGGGTCAAATACAATGACTCGTACCTTTGAAGATGCTGATCCAGTAAAAGAGGCTTATGCCAAAGTGGATGCAGGCTTTGAATTTATGGACAAGCTTGGTATTGAATATTTTTGCTTCCATGATCGTGATTTGGCACCAGAATTGGCTACCTTAGCAGAATCTAATCGAGTATTAGATGAGGTTTCTGATTATGTTTTGGAAAAAATGAAGGGAACTAACATCAAATGCTTATGGGGTACTGCAAATTGTTTCAATCATAAAAGATATTTAGCTGGTGCAGGAACAAGCCCAAATGCTGATGTGTTTGCCTATGCGGCAGCACAAATTAAAAAAGCAATGGATACAACCAAGAAGCTAGGTGGAAAAAACTATGTGTTCTGGGGTGGTAGAGAAGGCTATGATACACTATTAAATACAGACCTTAAGCAAGAATTAGATCATTATGCAACATTACTTACTCTTGCAAGAGATTACAATAAGAAGAGTGGTTTAAATGCTCAGCTATTAATAGAACCAAAACCAAAGGAACCAACAAAGCATCAATATGACTTTGATGTTCAAACTGTCATTGGCTTCTTAAAAACATATGGTTTAGATAAAGATTTCAAAATGAATATTGAGGCAAATCATGCAACCTTAGCAATTCATACCTTCAATCATGAATTAGCTGTAGCTAGAATTAATGGTGTATTAGGTTCTATTGATGCAAATCAAGGAGATATGCTTTTAGGTTGGGATACAGACCAATTCCCTACGAATCTCTATGATACAACACTAGCAATGTATGAAGTATTATTGAATGGTGGTTTAGGAACAGGTGGTCTAAACTTTGATGCAAAGGTTCGTCGCCAAAGCTTTACAGATGAGGATTTATTTATTTCCTATATTGCAGGTATGGATACTTTTGCAAGAGGTTTAAGAATCGCAGCAAAGCTTTTAGAAGATAAGGTATTCGAGAATTTCAAACAAGAAAGATATGCTTCCTACAAAACAGGTATTGGTAAAAAGATATCTGAAGGCAAAGTTTCCTTAGAAGAATTAAGTGAGTATGCTTTGTCTCATGACCAAATTGAGAATGCCTCAGGTCGTCAGGAATGGCTTGAAGCAGTTCTAAATCAATATTTATAGGTATTTCATATGAAAGTAGAGTATTATAAAGAATATAGTCCAGCTTTAGGACGAGATATGGAATATAAGGTATTTGGTCATGCAGGAAAGCCTTGTATTGCCTTTCCTTGTCAAAATGGAAGATTTTATGATTATGAAAATCGTGGTTTGATAGAAGCAATGCGTTGGTATATTGACCAAGGAAAGATTCAAGTATTTTGTGTGGATTCCATTGATGGAGAATCCTGGAGTGATATGGGAAAAAATCCTCGTTGGCGTATTGAAGCTCAGGAAGCCTATTTTAGATATATAATTGAAGATCTCGTGCATCGCATCTATGAAATCAACACCTATGGAAATGGCGGCGGAGTTGCTTCAGGTATTTTGGCTTTTGGTTGTTCTATGGGAGCATACCATGCAATGAATTTCTTTATGCGCAAGCCAGACATATTTGATGCTGTTTTAGCATTATCAGGGATTTATCATTCAGGATTTTTCTTTAAGAATTATGCAGATGATTTAACCTTCTTGAATTCTCCTTTGGATTCTATACGCTGTATGGATATGAACCATTATTATTTAGATTTATATCGTAGAGCTAGAGTAATTGTTTGTGTAGGACAAGGTTCATGGGAAGAAGAATGCCTGAATGATACAAGAGCATTAGATTTTGAATTTAGTCGGCATAATGTTCCTGCATGGTTTGATTATTGGGGATATGAACATCCGCATGATTGGCCAAGCTGGTTAGAACAGACCCCTCATTTCTTATATCACATTTTAGATTAATACATAAAAAAACAAGTCAATTTTGACTTGTTTTTTCTTCGTCAGTTCTTTGAACATATTTGATGTATTCATAAGTGGAATATTTTTCTGTACGGTCTACCATAGCTTGATATACTAAATCTCTAAGGTACTTTGCATTTTCCTTTGTATTATACTCTAAATTTGGATAGAAGGGACCATCTAGATAAGTGATGATTTTAGGCTTCTTTCCAAGCTTTCTTTTTTGATAGCAATTTGTAAGAGCAAATACAGGCTTATCAAATAATGCAGCATATTTGAAACTTGTATCATCAAATGGTCTAATTCTAGTATAAAAAGGCCATATATGAGCTTCTGGATATATTGTAACCAGTCTTTTTTTATCTAGATGATGATGTAATGCTTTAATAAATTTTTTCTTTAATGTGAGTTTTTCTGTTAGAGGCATAGCTCCTAACCAACCTAATAGGGTTTTAATTCCCCGAATAGAAAGAGTTTCTGGAGAAACAATAATATAATTTCTTCTAAAGGAAAAAACCAAATTCGGAACAAAAGCATCAGCAAGTAAGGTTGTATGGTTTCCATATAGGATTGCTCCTGTTTTCTTAGCTTGCTTGATGATCTTTCTATTTGCAAATCTTTGATGACAAATAAATTTGGTAAAAAGAAAGAACAAAGGCTTTGCAACTATAAAATAAATAAAAAAAGCTCCAATATGCCAGAAAGGGTTTCTATGTAAATATTTATAAGAATCATTTAGTGGCTGAATGGTTATATTCGTGCCAGAAAAATCATCATTTTTCATATCGTTGTAATAAACGATTTTCTGTTTCTTTTTCTTCATAAAACACATTCCTAAACCTAATTTTTTTACTTACAATCCAAATTTTATCATTTTTATTTTAGATTATCAAGAAAAATATCATTAACTATTGATAAAAATCAAATATTTAAGTAAAATAATGAATGGTAAAGGATTTGTAAAATTATGGAAGAACAAAAGATAGAATTGAAGCAGGAGAAAAAACCTGTGAATCGAAAAAAAACAATTATATCTATTTTAATAGTATTAATTATAACATCTGTTGTATTTATTATATTGTTTAATTTTAATGATTTTGATGCGACCTTAAAACTACTGAAAACAGTGAATGGGGCAAATATGGGAATGGCTGTGCTGTGCTTAGTGCTTTATGCAATATTATGGCCCATGTCTTTATGCTTTATTGCCAAACAAAATAAGTTCAAAGCCCATTTTCTAGATTTGTATTTGGTAGGAGAATCAGAACATTTCTTTAATGCAATTACCCCATTTTCTACAGGAGGACAGCCTGTTCAGGTGTATTTATTTACACAAAAGAAAATTAAGGCGAGTGACTCAACAGGAATTATAGTTTCTAATTTTATTGCTTTAATGATTGCTAGTAATATTTATGCAATTGCATCCTTAGTTTTTTATGGCAAATTTTCAGAAAACTTTAATGCTTCAACTGCTTGGATGATTGGTTTAGGCTTCGCAATGAATTTATTTACACTTGTATTTATGATTTTAATGGCAACATGTAAATTTATTCGGGATGCATTAAAAAAACTACTGCTACAGTTTTGTAAAATAAAGTTTATCGGAAAACATTTAACAAAAGCTATACCTGCATTTGAAAACTATTGTGAAAATGCACAGGTGGCTGCCAAACGTATTTTTTCACATAAAACTTCTTTTATTGGAGCCATATTGTTAAAAATGCTAGCCTTGTTATTTTATTACGCTATTCCGTACTATATTTTGAAAGCCTTAGGTGCTGATTTTGGTTTTAAATTAATGCCTTATATTATTTTAGCCTCAGCTTTTGCAATAACTACAATGGTATGGGTGCCAACTCCAGGAGGAACAGGTGGAATCGAATTTGCGTTTACAACTATTTTCACTGCTTCCTTATTTGGTGGATTATCCACGGATATAGGATTTACAGGTATGATTTTATGGCGTGCCTTAACATATTATTTATTGATGATTTTAAGTGCTATTGCTTACATAGTTTATGAGATTCGGGTGAAGCATGGTAAAAAGAAATGGGAGACTGAAGAAGCAGAAGGAGAGATAGAGGATGATTCACATATTACAGAGCTGTAACTACAAAGTATTTCAGGGTGTTTGCTTAAATATTCTTTCTATTATGAAAAATACGAAGGAACCAGTGCATCTTCATTTGATGACAATGGAGATTTCTTGGTCTACTGTACCTAAAATTCCAGAAGCATCTGCAGACCATTTGCGTGAGGTTATGAAATCATATAATCCAGAAAATGAATTAACCTATTATGATATATCTGAACTTTTTGAAAAGACATTTAAGGATTCTCCAAATAAAAATCCAAAATATACTCCTGGAACATTAATTCGTTTGTTATCTCCACAGGTTTTAACCTGTGATAAGGTCATTTACATGGATACAGATATTATGACTTGTTCCGATTTATCAGCCTTTAATGAAATTGATATTGAAGATGCAGAGCTTGCTGTATGCAAAGATTATATGGGAAGATTCTGGATTAAAAGAGATTATTTTAATGCAGGAGTTCTTTATTTAAATTTAAAGATGATTAAAGAAACGAATCTTTTTAACAAGGCTATTGATTTACTTGCCCATAAGAAATATTATTTTTCAGATCAAACTGCATTGTATAAGGCATCTACTAAGAGAGTATATATGCCTTTCCGTTTTAATGAGCAAAGAAAAATAAAATCAGATACTGTTTTAAAACATTTCTGTAAAGGAATCCAATACTTTCCTTATTTTAAGGTATACAACTATAAGCAATGGAACGTAAAAAAGCTACATAGTTTCTTTAAAATTCATGATTTTGATGATATTTTTGAGCTCTATGAAAAGCTGTTTCCAATGGAAGCAAAGCTAGAGTATTGAAATAAAGAATAATCTCTCAAAAATAGAGGGATTATTTTTTTTATAAAAAAAATATATTTTTTCTTGTCAAATCAAAAATTTGATGTATAATTATTTCGTCTATAAAAATAGATTTTTTTCGAGGAGTTTGTTCCTAAAAATACGGAAGAAAGGAAAAAAAGGAGAAGGACAAATCAAATTGTTCTTCAAGTTCGGTAAATTGCGGTGGCTAAACCAATTATCGAATTGCATAATATTGTTAAACAATATGGTGCAGTAACTGTCGTAGACAATATTAATTTAACTATTTATGAAAATGAGTTTCTAACTCTGCTAGGACCATCTGGTTGTGGAAAAACGACTACATTGCGTATGATTGGTGGATTTGAGAATCCAGACTCAGGTCAAATCATTGTGAATGGCAAGGAAATCAATGATCTTCCTGCTTATGCAAGACCTATCAATACAGTGTTTCAAAGATATGCACTTTTTCCACATTTAAATGTTTTTAATAATGTAGCCTTTGGTCTTAAAAATCGTGGAAGAAAATTCATGATTGAGTTTTTCGGTGGAAAAGAAGCATTAAAGGAAGAAATTACAAAGGATAAGTTGGCTTTAGGTGTTCCTGAGGATAAGGCACATAAAATCACATTCTTTGATATGAATTGGAAATTAAAAGAAAAATTAAAAAGTGCAGTTAAGGCTGCCTTGGAAATGGTCAATTTATCGGGTTTTGAGGACCGTAAAATTACAAATATGTCTGGTGGGCAGATGCAAAGAGTTGCCATTGCAAGAGCTATTATTTTAAAGCCAAAAATTTTACTATTGGATGAGCCTCTATCTGCGTTAGATTTAAAGCTTAGACAAAACATGCAATATGAGCTTAAGGAAATGCAAAGAGATTTAGGGATTACCTTTATCTTTGTTACCCATGACCAAGAAGAAGCAATGGTAATGTCAGATCGTATTGTTGTAATGAAAGATGGCATTATTCAGCAGCTTGGAACACCAAAGGATATTTATAATGAACCAGTCAATCGATTTGTAGCTAATTTCATTGGAGAATCCAATATTGTAAGTGGAGTATATGTAAAGAAAAATTTGGTTCGTTTCTTAGATGTAGACTTTGAATGTGTTGGATATGTGTTTGAAGACAATGAGCCTGTGGATGTTGTTATTCGTCCAGAGGATTGGGATGTTGTGCCTCTAAAGAAGGCAAAGCTAATCGGAAATGTTACCTCCTCTATATTTAAAGGTGTACATTACGAGTTGTGTGTAGACTTAAATGGAATGGAATTTGTTGTCCATACTTATGAAGATGTTAAAACAGGACAAAAGGTTGGGTTATCTGTAGACCCATATGAAATTTGCTTAATGAAGGTAGACGGATCATGCAAAACCATCGTCACGGAGTAGCAAAGCCACATCCACAAGGAAATCATCATTTAGACCGATTTGCAAAACCATATCTTTACTGGTTATATATTTTTGCCTGTTTTCCAGTTTTGATTATGTTTTGCCTGATGTTTGTGGATGCAGAAGGAATTCAATTTAAAGGTATGCAATTTACAATGCATAATTTTTCTATCTTAGGAACAAGATATGTTGTCATCGCATTTTTGAATTCCTTAAAATATAGTATTTTAACAACAGTAATTTGTATTTTCTTTGGTTATTTATTAGCCTACAG
>CAMWSQ010000049.1 GCA_947177025.1 uncultured Mollicutes bacterium
AATAAGTGTAATAAAAGATCTTGTGCTAATATTCATTCTTAAAATGATCTAGTTCAATCAAAAAACAATAAATGCTTTTCATCATTTTTTCAAAATCCTCAAAGCTTATCTTATCTTTTTCTATTATAAAAGAATTATAAAAGTCTAGCATTTTGATTCACCTCCCCTCTTACTCACCTAAAAAAACAAAAATTAGACATTGCCATATTTTTGTTTTTAATAGTTAGCACATTAATAAAGCTGCTTATTAATATTTAGGAAAGGTGGTTTAATTTCCATAAAGCAAAAAAATGCCATAAATTTAATGGCATTTTTAAAAAAGGAATTTGTAGAAATTTCTCTTTAAAATATGTATCTAATAGCAAAAAAACTATAAAAAACATATTTATTTCCTCCCAATTTCCACTAATTATAACACAGTTCGACATAACTAAAGATTGCAGTTTCATTCCAAATCCATACATATTTTTCTATAAAACCAAAATAAAAGGATATTATTCAAAATATCCTTTTATTCTATATCTTTAAACCTTTTATAACATCATTGATATTGATATTTGATACTAAGCTAGGGATAATGTCAAAGAAATCTTCTTTTGGTGTTTTATCCTCAAACTTAATTATTGTAATGGTCTCATTCTTAATCTGTAGGATGCATACAGGTGTAATGAGTAGATTGACATTACTACCATCCCCTGCAGTATCTTTAATATCCGTATTTACATTAAAGAAATTCACTTTAACCTTATACACAGGAACTATGCTCAAATTATCTGTAATATCTTCTTTCTTACCAAGCATAATTCGTTCATTTAACAATTTAGATACGAAATCTAAGTTTTCCAAATTTACTCAATCTCCAATTTTATTTTGTAGGTTTTAAACCAATAATCTATCTGATAAAGGTAGGCTAAAAATGCAGTTTTTCGCATGAGCTGACCATACCATGGAACCTCCAGCTCTTCGGTTGAATTTAAGATATCCTTGATTTTATCTATATCAAAGATTTCATATAAGATACTATTCTTATCTTCTAAGACTTCTCTTAAAAGTTTTACAACTTCATTATGGTATTCTGTTGAATTACTTTTAGGATAAGGGCTCTTCTTTCGATCGATTACATCATCAATTACAGTTCCTTTATATGCATCTCTTAAAAGCTTCTTCTCCACTTTACTTCTGTACTTATATTTAAAAGGAACGTTATACAAGAAATCTACTAAATCTTTATCACAGAAAGGAACACGTACTTCAATACTTGCTGCCATAGTTAGACGGTCCTTTCGATCTAATAGATTTGTCATAAAGTATTTCATATTGATATAGCTTAGTTGTCTTTCTCGAATTGTACTTTTACTATCTGATGCATGGATTGGAGTTTCCTTTATAGCCATATCAAATTCATTCATAACATATTTTTTTAGATTCAATATTTTACGATATTTGTCATTTAATAGACTTTCTTTATAGTCTAGGTTTCGAATCCAAGGGAAAGTTGTCAGCTTTTTCTTCTTTTCATAGAACCATGGATATCCACCAAACACCTCATCTGCACATTCTCCTGATAAACCCAATCGATGCTTTTTACGAATATTCTTCGCTAAAAAATACATAGAGGAATCAATATCCGTCATTCCTGGAACATCTCGAATCAGTACAGCCTTTCTAAGACCTTCCACTAGGGATTTATTATCAATCATAATATCATGCTGATTTGAACCAATCGCATCACTTACTAAGTGGGTAAAATCTGAATCTCTAGACCGTTCAAATGCATTTTCCTTAAATTCAGAGTTTTCATAAGAAATACTATATGTATCTAAAGAATCCTTATTCATAGCTACTATTGTAGAGATAATTGAAGAATCTAATCCACCTGATAAGAATGTAGATAAATCGACATCTGAAATCATTTGTCTTTTAATCGCTCGATCTAAAAGAAATCTTACCTTATTTTTTGTCTCCTCATAGGACAAATGAAATTCACTGGCTTTCAGCTGATAATAGACATATTCTTCAAGAGGGGCATCCTTTTTGAACTTAAGATAATGACCTGGTCTAAGTTCATAAATGCCTTTGAATACAGTTTTGGCTTGACTATGGGAAGGTCCCATTCCTAATAATTCACATAAGCCTTCCTTATCAACCACTCTTTGATTTGTATATTCTAGGATAGACTTTATTTCAGAAGAAACAATGATATCCTTATTATAGAAGGTATAGTATAATGGTTTTACACCAAACATATCCCGTACAATCCATACCTCATCCATATGGGTATACACAAAAGCAAAGATTCCATTTAAATCTCTTAAAATACCTTCCTTATACTTCATAAGAAGCTTCAGCAATAGTAAAGTATCACTATTGAATTCCAAAGGAGAATCTAACTTTTTTTCTAATTCCTTTTGATTGTATATCTCCCCATTATAAATCAAGTGATCATTTAAAATACTCATCGGCTGCTTCGCATGTAAAACATCACGAATGGCTAACCTCTTATGCCCAAAGGAATGCTCCTTGTTAAACAAAAATCCGTAATCATCTGGTCCACGATGATTTAAAAGATTACAGGCTTTTATAAATTTGTCTTCATTTGTTTTTGTGTAAAAATTACTTTTATAAAATATTCCACACAATTCATACCACTTCCTATATTAAGGTATGAAGAAATAAAAAAAATGTGAAGTGTGTCTTCACATAAATTAAGAATTCTTTTTTACTTTAGCTTGGATAAAACCTATAATTTTAACTTGAATACGCTTCGGTACAAATATACTAAAAAACACGAGAAGCTTAGCCCGTAAGCCTATAAGAACATAATATCTTCTATGCTGAATTGCCTTAAAGGCTTTTTTAGAAAAGGTAGAAACCTTCTTAGGCTTCAACCGATTTAATAAATGGCTATGCAATCTATCTGCATGGGCTTTTTCGTAAAACGGAGTATCTATTACATCAGGACAAATGGCTAGAACCCTTATGTTATATTTTTTTAATTCTTCAGCTAAAGCTATAGAAAAGGATAAAACAAATGCCTTAGAGGCATAATACCCAGACATTAGTTTTCCTGGAAAAAAGGCAGATATAGAAGAAAAATTGATGATAGTTCCACTACCTCTTTCTTTCATATCTGCCGCAAATAGATGACATAGCTTCATTAATCCTGAAATATTTACATCTATTAAGGCTTGATTTTCTTCTATTCCCTGGTCAAGAAAATCTCCATATATCCCAAACCCTGCAGCATTCACCAATATATCTATATTTAAGTTTTGTCTTTTGACTTCTTCATAAATCAAAGTAGGGGAATCTGGTTTCCTCAAATCTTGTTTAATGCAATAGATCTTTGATGGTGTGTTAGAAAATGCTTGTTTTAAGGCTTGTAATTGCACATAGCTTTGATCTACACAAACTAAGGAATATCCAGCTGTAAGAAATCTTTTACATAAAGCCTTCCCAATTCCTCCACACGCACCTGTAACTAAAACTGTTTGATTCATAGTTTATAGAAACTTACGTATATCGGTAGCCAATTGTTCCTCTAAATGAATCAAGCGTTTTGTCATATCCTTTGTAACCTCATCGGCAGCTTTATACTGATTTAAATAACGATTTAAGGATTTTACTCCCATATTGCATCCATCTGTAATTAAATCAGCAATTGTGGCATCACTTTCATTCATTTTAAGCTTCATGTTTGTCTTCATCCAAGACATTCCTTTTACCATAGGATTTGGATTTTTTCCATTGTCTTGATATTTATTTAAAGATTCTTGCATTTCATTTTTTAGTTTTTCATGTTCTGCCTTACATTTATCTAAAAGTTCCTTAAATTCAGAATCCTTAACATAATCTTCTACATCAGCTATAGCTGATACTCCCATTTTAATTCCTAAATCACATTCTCTTAATAGTTTAATTGTATCTGGTTCTATCATTACAATCATTCCTTTCTACTATTTAGTATGGGTATAATTTTTAAAACCATACAAACAACGATTCATGATTTTTCTATTCTTTCTTTTAAAGCATAAAAAAATGCTTGAAATCTCAAATTCATAAGATTTCAAGCATCTTTATTTTAATACGGCAAAAAAAAGAAGATACTAAACTTAATTACAATATAAATTCCTGGCGTAATATCTATAGCCATAAATAATACTTTCAAAAAAGGAAGAGAGTTCGTTTCATCAACACAGCCTATAAATATTGCTGTACCTATAAAAGCAATAGCAAGGACTAAAATTACCCATCCCAATATCCCCCAAAAATTAGTTTTTTCCTTAATCTCTTTTCTTAAATAAATTATGACAAAAATAACTGCGTATATTATGCAAGCAATAGAAAGCCCAATATTTAACCACAGCTTATCTAGAGAAAATAATAAACTTATTGAAACAATAGATAAGCTTAATCCAATACTAGATAATATATAATAAAGCTTTTTGTTTGGAATCAACTTCTCTTCTTTCATATTTTTCTCCTTTGCTATACTTAAATTATACCATATCGAAAATGAATATAAAACAAAAAAGTGAAATGACTATATTTCAATCATTCCACTTTTAGCTAACAATATAATTGCTTGAGTTCTACTTGCTACTCCTAGCTTTCCAATCACATTTGAGATATGATTTCGAACTGTTTTATCACTAATATGTAGCTTATCAGCAATTGTCTTTGTAGTTTCGTTTTGAATTAACAATTTAAATATTTCTAGCTCCCTAGGAGTTAAAAAGTGACCGTTCATAAGAACCTCCATTATTTCCATTTTATTTTATGCATCAAAGAATAAAATGGTTAATCTTTTTAGTCCTCACAAAGCTCAAAACGATATTTTTGTTTACATTCAGGATACTTATTGTGATCCACTTCACTCAAGAACATTTCTAATGGTCTTACCCAAAGGCTATGATCATCATATAGTCTTCTATAGACAACCATTCTTTCCTTTGTTTCAGAGTCATATGCTATATCTTCTACTAAATAATATTTTCCTTTGAAATGGCGATAAATACCTTTAATTTGAATTTCTCTCATTGATTGTCCTTTCTCATTATAGATAAAGCTTCATTTTCTTTTCCATAATTAAGGATTTGAATCCTATATTCTCCAGATTCTAAAACTCCAATATTTTTATGGTCTCCTTTAGATTCAAAGCCTTCTTTATCTACTAAATCTTCATAGTTGAATTCCTTGTTCCAAGAGCTATCTGCAATTTTAAAGGACTGATTATGATTTATATAAATCTCAAGTGTAGGGATTCCATCTATGATTATCAGACCATATTCTTTAGATATACCATTCCAATTATTTGCTTCTCCACGGAAATAGAACTCTGAATATTCTACATTTGAATCCCACTCAAAGCTTAATGCTGTTTGTTTTTTCGTATTGAAATAGACTTCAATAGATAGATTGTCCTCACCTGAAAGACTTGTTCCTTCAACCAATCCAAATGAAACATTGGTTCCATGAACTTTACTTCCTAGCTGCAAGCAACTACTATAATTCTTTTCAGCAAGAGTATAGTATTGTTTAAAGGTGTCTATGTCCATCCATTTTGCTTCTATAATTTTTTGGATTCTTTCCAAATAATCCTTTTGAATCTGTTTATTTCCAAACTCCAAAATACTTTTCGTAAATAAAGGCATATCATTCATAGAATATCCTGTTTGAGCATCAAAAGGATTATTTTTTGTCCCATAATGCCGAGTTGGATTTCCTGAACCTCCTGTTGACCCTAATACTCTATCATTGTCTGTCGGTATGATAATCGCTTGATTTGTATTTGGAACAAAGTATAAATATACATTGTTAAAATTTCCTCTCAAGTCATCGGGATCCCCTAAAAGATAAGAAATAGCTAAATAGCTTATCATAGTATCATAATCAAAGTCAGTATGAAAGAAGGTATAAAAGTCCTGAACACTTGTTTGATTAATCTTTCGTATAAAATTCTTAATTGCCTCATGTGTTGATTTTTTCTTATTCGTTTTTAAATCATAACAATAGCCAATTTGATTGAATTTTCCATTCGATTTAACTTGCTTTTCAACACCAAATAGTCTATCATCAGTTTTATCTAATTTCGCACCTTCAGTAGTCCAACCAAGCTTGTATAAATCTCCACCAGTCAATTCAGAAGCTAAATTTCTTTTAATGAAATCCTTATTAATATCTTCTACTCCCAAATACACTCCTAGGTTTTCTATTTGGTTACCAATTTTCATTTCCACCTGCATAGGATTTGTATGTGGTGCTAAAACTCCATTTGCACGATAGGTTTCAAAGGCATAATACTCTCGAATATAAGTCTTTTCTTTATTTCGATTCCAACGAATATTAAGCTTTTCTAATCCAAAGAATGTTCTATCCTCTCGATAGGCTAAAGCCTCCTGATCTGTCCATTCGATTGGGTCATCTCTAAACTCATCGTCAAAGGTTTCGGAAAAGCTTAGCTTATAATGTCTAAGATAGATTTTTCCTTCCTCATCCAAGATAGCGCCTCTAGAGCTATTTCCCTTTTGGCGAATTCCAACCTGTTCAAAATGAAAGATAAGACCATTAAATTGGATATCTAAGTTACAGATTCTATAAGATTCCTTATTTCCTTGCTGATAGTCTAAATCTAGCTTTTCTAGTTCTTCTTTTGTTATTTCAATGGTAAGCTTTATTTTATTCTCAATAGTAAAGAAATCGATAAGTCCCTGGGGATAGGTTTCCTCCAAAAGACCATTCTTTTCTAATGACTTTTTTTCCTTTAATGCTAGATACTCCTTTTCCAAATTACTTGAATCCTTTGAAGTATCTGTATATTGAACATAATCTCCATATGCACCAAGAGAATAAGAATTTGACTCTGGGATAGGGTCTTTTTTATCATCAGTTTTATTCGGTTTACAGCCTGTTAAAATAAAACAAGTACATACCAAGAAAATTAACCATTTTTTCATATTTTTACCTCATCTGATTTCTACTCTGTATCTTTATGAAAATAATCATATATACTTATAGCCAAATTATTAGGCATTCCTGCCTTCTTTAATTCCTCAATGGAAGCCTCTTTAATTTTATCAATGTTGATAAAGTACCTTAATAATTCTTCCTTACGCTTTGGTCCTAATCCAGGAATTGGGTCAAGGATAGAGGAAAACAATCCTTTCGCTTTATTACTTCTAAAGAAGCTAATTGCAAAGTCATGAACACGTTGAGAAATATCTGCAAGTAATAAATAAATTGGAGAATTCTTATCTAAATCAAATAACTGTTCTTCAAAGAAAATTTTAGAAGCCTTGTGACGATCATTCTTTTGAATTCCCATAACAGGAATACTTAAATTTAGACTGTCTAAAACATCGATTGCGGCATGAACTTGAATTTCTCCACCATCCATAACAATTAAATCTGGAAATTCTGCATCTTCCACCAGCAATCTAAAATAACGTCTATAAATGACTTCCTTCATGGATTCATAATCGTTGGCTCCGACAACTGTTTTAATATGGTATTTCCTGAATTCCTTTGGTGCTGGCTTACCATTGATATAGCATACCATGGCAGAAACTGGGTATTCTCCATATAAATTTGAGTTATCAAAGGCTTCAATCCTTCTTGGAGTTGGAATCCCTAAGAGATTGCCTAATTCTTCAATTGTCTCAATTTTTTTAAGAACTTGATTTTTATAGATATTTCTTTTGTTTTCTAAATTAAATTTGGCATTATCATTTGCCATATCTAGGATTTCCTTCTTTTTACCTAGCTTTGCATCATAGATTTGAACATTCAAAGCACTCTCTAATAAAGATGGGTCAAAGGCTTTAAAACAGATTTCATGAGGTTTGGTATTCACTTCATAAAATTGCATTAAATAGTTAATCGCTTCATCCTCAAGACTATCGTATTTGTTGATAATCGTTTGATGATTTTGGACAATATTGCCATGTCTTGTGATAATAATATTGATAGAAATTTCTTCTTCATCTGAATAAATACCAATGTAATCTCTACTCGTTAAATCATTGATAGAAATCTTTTGCTTGGCTACTGTATCCTCTATTGCTATCATTAAATCACGATATTCTTTTGCTCGCTCAAATTCCAAATTATCTGATGCTTCCTGCATAGATTTTTTTATATCCTCTAGAACGTCTTTAGCATCTCCATTTAAAAAGCTTGAAACCTTAGTCTTGTAGGTGGAATACTCTAGCTTTTCTTTATGAATACAAGGACCTAGGCATTGGTGCATATGATAATACAAGCATTCCTTTTTAGGGATGGTATAGCATTTTCTAAACGGATAGATTTGATTCAACAAATCCATAGTGGTTCTAGCAGCTCGAACATTTGGATAAGGTCCAAAATAACGGGCCTTATTTCGCTTTCTTTGATTTCTTGTTACAATCAAGCGGGGATGTTCTTCATTGGTCAGGGCAATATAAGGATATGTCTTATCATCTTTCAGCATAATATTATACTTTGGATCATATTCCTTAATCATATTAATTTCCAGAACAAAGGCCTCTAGCTCACTTGCTGTAATGACATAGGTAAAATCTGCAATTTCACTCACTAGCTTCGTGGTCTTGGCATTGTGTGCCCCATGAAAATAGCTTCGTACTCGATTTTTTAAATTCTTTGCTTTACCAACGTAAATAATTGTATTATTTTTATCTCGCATTTGATAACAGCCTGGTCGGTCAGGCAATAGCTTTAATTTCTCATCGATAATAGACATTATTTATTCTCATCCTTATCATTTAAATGTGCAGAAATAAATTCTTTAATACTTAGACGCTTCTTTCCTTTACCGACCTTACGGAAGGAAACGTTTGGATATTTTGCAATGAATTCCTTGAGCTTTAAAGCAATTGTTGTATTAGATATATATTCCCTTGTTTCATGAAGCTTTTCTACAGCGGAAGATTTGAGTCCCTTTAGCTTATCGGTTGCTTCTTCTGTAAACTCACTAATCTTAGAAACAACCTTAGCAATATTGATATTCTTAATCGTAGAAAAAATGAAATCAATACATAATCCTACGAGGAATATACCATCCATGATCCATAGACCAAGTGTACCTATTCCATTCATCAGGTTTTGAATGAGAGGCTCTAGACCATATAGTACAAGCATGACCAGTGCCCCAAACATCAAGGAATTTCTTAAGCATACTCGTCCATTAATATTGAATTTTCTTTTGGAATAATCCCACCACCGCATATGGAAAATAATCTCCATAAGATAGCTTGTAACATATTCTAAAGAAGAGGTCAAAAGAATTCCTAATATGAAGACTAAATACCACATATCAATAATAGGTTGCATCACTAGAATGATGAGGATAGCTCCTACTCCATAAATCGGACAAATTGGCATATACAGATATCCACGATTTACCAAATGTCTTTGGAGAATAGAACAATAGGCTACTTCACATAAATAACCTAAAAAAGCATACACAAAAAAACTGAAAATATATTGTTCTGCATTCATCCTTCTAGGCCTCCTTTCTAGAAAAAAATGTGGCTAATAGTTTGGTTGACTATTAACCACTTATTTTACTTAAATGTCATCTTAGTTTTACCAACTAAAATTTCTTCTAATGCTTGCCCAACAGGCTTAACACATAAACCATCTTCATAGGATGTATAATCCTCTTCTTCAATGATCTTAGCACGCTTTGCTGCTGCATAGGCTAACTTATATTTAGAATCAATCTTATCTAATAATGCGTCTACAGAAGGGTAACGCATACCATCGTAATTCTTTTTGTTTGACATATTCCTCATCCTTTCAAGATACAAAATAATTATATCACATTTACAAGAAAAATAAAGAAATAATTTTAATTTTCTTCTATCATTTCCATATATTTATGGATGGATCTTTCAGTTTTTGCATGTTCTGCACGGATTATTGCCATAATTCGGTCTGCAGCATTGTGTACTTCATCATTTACAACAATATAATCATATAAATGAGCTAGCTTAAATTCACGATTTGCTTTCGCAATTCGTTCTGCAATGATAGGCTCAGATTCTGTTCCTCTACGCTTCAAACGATCATATAAAGCTTTCTTTCCAGGTGGTACAATAAAAATCATAACACAATCAGGAACCTTCTTCTTAACCTGCTGAGCACCATCGACTTCAATTTCCAATACAACTTCGTTTCCTAAATCGAGTTGCTCATTTACTTTATCTAAAGGAGTACCATAATAATTTCCTACAAATTCGGCAGTTTCCAAAAATTTTCCATTTTGTTTTCTTTCCAAAAATGTTTCTTTTGAAACAAAATAGTAATCTACTCCCTCTATTTCATTAGGTCGTTTTTCTCTAGTTGTCATAGAAACACTATAAACCAAATTATGATTTGGCATATTAAACAATGCTCTTCTTACTGTTCCCTTTCCAACACCTGAAGGACCAGATATGACAACAAGTAATCCACGGTCATTTAGTTTCATGCTTACTACCATCCCTTTGTGTTATTTTATCACTAACTAGAAAATGATACAAGAAAAAAACCTACAAAAACGTTTTTATAGGCTATCTATGTCAAATTCCAACAAATAAAGACTCTCAATAATGGAATCAAAAACAGTTGAATTAATCTCATCAAGTAAAAAACGATACTCTAAAGTTAGGATACCTTCCTCTGTTAAAAAGCATTTAAAGAACTTGGATTTTCTATTAAATTCATTTAATTTCTCATAATTGAAGCCTTTAAGACCACATTTTGCAATATTCACATTCATACTGCATACACCTGCTTCTATTGAAACATATGGGTATAGCATAAAGCCTCTTTCCTTAAAGAAAAGATCTAATTTGACAACTAGATTTTCCTCATCAATTTCATAAGGAATTTGTTTACTCTCTAAATATTGAACAAATCTTGCAAAAATTTTCTTTTGATTCCAAGCCATAGTCTGCCATCTCCTTTTGTATATTTTACCATAGTTTATAAAACAAATAAAGAATAATTGTTTTTATAATTTCATATTCTGATAATTTATGGTATACTTATAGAAGGTGATAGTATGAGCTTTGATGGTCTTTTTTTACATAAATTGATGGACGAATTGAATGTTTTAAAAACAGGTAGAATAACAAAAATTATGGAGTCTGGAGACACAGACTTTGTTTTTACTATCCGCGCAAACCATCAAAACTATAATTTAATGCTTTGCCTATCCTCTGATTACGCACGAATTCATCTAACAACAAGAGCTTATGATTTTCCAAGTACTCCTAAAAGTTTAACAATGCTTTTAAGAAAGCATATGGAAGGATATTTTATAGAAGATATCTATCAATA
>CAMWSQ010000050.1 GCA_947177025.1 uncultured Mollicutes bacterium
CATGGGGTTAGATTTTACTCTAACCTTGTCTTTCTATTTTTATTATATGATATTTCTTTAAAAAATTCAATGCCTATTTGACAATCAATGATTTTGATGTCATTTCAGCAGGAATTTCAACACCAAGTAATTCAAGCAATGTTGGTGCTATATCAGATAAAATACCATCTCTTAAATGAATATTCTTATCTGTAACAACTACTGGAACTAAATTTGTTGTATGAGCAGTAAATGGTTTTCCCTCTGCATCTAATAGCTTTTCTGCATTTCCATGATCTGCAGTTATTAATGCAACACCACCAACTTCATCTAATGCTGCAACACAACGTCCAACACAAGTATCTACTGCTTCTACAGCCGCAACTGCTGCAGGGATAACTCCTGTATGACCAACCATATCACAGTTTGCAAAGTTTAATATGATGCAGTCAAATTCTTGACTATGAATAGCATCTACAACCTTATCACATACTTCGTATGCACTCATATGTGGTTGTAGGTCATAGGTTGCAACCTTTGGTGAGTTCACAAGAATACGAGTTGCCCCTGGGATTTCTCTATCTGCACCACCATCAAAGAAGAAAGTGACATGAGCATATTTTTCCGTTTCAGCAATACGCAATTGCTTTAAACCTGCCTCACTTACTACATCTCCAAATAAATGATCAAGCTTTTGTAAATCAAAAGCAAGTGGTCCTTTTACTGTATCTGCATATTTCATCATAGATACAAAGAAAATATCCTTTGGAGCATGGGATAAGTCCATACGATAAGGTTTTTCTGCATTATACACAATTCCTTCTGGATTAGACATACAAGTTGAAATTTGAATTGCACGGTCTGGTCTAAAGTTAGCAAATACAATAGAATCTCCACTTTCTACCATACCCTCTTTAGAACTTACAAATGGAACCATAAATTCATCTGTTACACCCTTTGCATAGGATGCTTCAATACCTTCAAATGGGTCTGCAAAGAATTCACCTTTTGCAACAGTCATTGCATCATAGGCTACCTGAATACGATCGTAGTTCTTATCACGATCCATTCCATAATATCTTCCACCTACAGTAGCAACAGTAACTTTTCCCTCATCTACAATCTTCTTCAAATAAATGCTAGCACTCTTAGGAGCAACATCACGTCCATCTAAAAAAGCATGGTAATATACCTTATCTAAGCCCAAGCTATGAGCTAGCTTTGCAATTGCAATAATGTGAGATGTATGAGAGTGTACTCCACCATCACTACAAAGCCCAAAAATATGGAACTTTTTATTTGTATTTTTAGCTCTAATGATTGCTTCTACAATTGCCTCATTTTGATTGAATACTCCTGTCTTAATTGAATTATTGATACGAGATAGAGATTGCCATACAATTCTACCTGCTCCAATATTCATGTGTCCAACCTCAGAATTACCCATTTGACCTTCAGGTAATCCTACTGCTTCTCCACTGGCATTTAAGGTCTTCGTATCAAATTCTTTAAAGATTCTGTCTAGATTTGGTTTCTTTGCTTGACATACAGCATTTCCACCAGATGCTTCTGCAAGTCCATATCCATCCATTATAATTAACATTACTGGTCTTTTCATCATAATATCCTCCATAAATCCATACGTATTATATAACAAATTGAAAAAAACTTCCATTCTTTTTATTAAAAAGAATAAAACTTTTCTTATTTTAAGGAAGCTTTTCTGATTGCCTTAGTCCATCCTTCTAATTTAATCTCACGTTCTTCTGTAGTCATTTGAGGTATAAAGGTTCTTTCAATTGGGTTCTTTAATTTTATCTCTTCTAAACTTTCAAACAAGTTTAGTTCTAAAGCAGTTAAATAAAATGCACCTAAAGCCGTCACTTCCCTATTCTTTGGTCTTGCAATTACAGCATTTGTAATATTCGCTTGAAATTCCATCAAAAAGTTATTTCCTATGGCACCACCATCTACTTCAATTGTAAGAATATCTACACCCAAATCCTTTTTCATTGCCTCTACTACATCATTGACTTCAAAAGCAATTGCTTCTAAGGCAGCACGAGTAATATGCGCTTTATTTGTTCCTCGAGTGATACCCGTAATTAAGCCCTCAGCCTCAAAATTCCAATAAGGGGCGCCTAATCCTACAAAGGCAGGAACTAAATAGACACCATTTGTATCTTCTACACTTCTAGCTAATTCTTCAGATTCAGAGGCACTAGAGATTATCTTAAGCTCATCTCGTAACCACTGGATAACAGCACCACCAACAAATACACTTCCTTCAAGAACATAGGAAGGCTTTTTATCTGTTTGACAACCCAATGAGGTAATAAGACCATTTTTGGAAACTAAAGCGTCACTTCCTGTATTCATTAAAAGAAAACAACCTGTTCCATAGGTGACCTTAAGATCACCTTTATCAAAACAGCATTGACCAAAAAGTGCCGATTGCTGATCTCCTGCAACACCACAGATTG
Source organism: uncultured Mollicutes bacterium (assembly GCA_947177025.1). Lineage (GTDB taxonomy): Bacteria > Bacillota_I > Bacilli_A > Acholeplasmatales > Anaeroplasmataceae > Pelethenecus. Next base: position 2,463 of record CAMWSQ010000050.1, read on the forward strand.
GAATCTCAAATCCTAAAATTTCTTTATCTGTAGAACCATAGGTATAACTAGATGGACATACCTCTGGTAAAATTTCCATAGGAATATCAAATAGCTTACAAAGATATGAATCCCATGAAAGACTATGGATGTTATAAAGCATTGTACGAGAAGCATTTGTGTAATCTGTTTTATATATTTTTCCTCCTGATAACTGCCACATAAGGTAGGTATCAATTGTTCCGACAAGTAACCGATGAGAATTAAGAAGTTCTTTAGCCTTATCCACATTCTTTAAAAGCCACTCTATTTTACTTGCAGAAAAATAGGAATCTAGTTTTAAGCCTGTTCTAGCTAGAATTTCTTCTTTATACTCTTCTAACTGAATACATCGTTCCATAGTTCTTCTGCATTGCCATACAATCGCATTATAAATCGGCTCTCCTGTTTGCTTGTCCCACATCACTACTGTTTCTCTTTGATTGGTGATTCCCATACCAATAAGTTCAGAGTATTTTACTCTAGATTCTGTTAAGGCTGTAGATATTACACTTCTTACGCTAGATAAAATATCAATAGGATTATGTTCAACCCAGCCTGGTTTAGGATAGATTTGTTTAAATTCCTGTTGGGCTTGCCCAACAACCTCACCTAAGGTGTTAAAAACAATTGCTCTACTGGATGTAGTTCCTTGGTCTATTACTAAAACATATTTCATACTATCCCTCTTTTCACTTCTGCTTCTGCTTTATTTTAACAACTTATATATCGTTTTAAATATTTGTCATATATTTTCATTATAGTATTTAATTTAGCTAAAGTCAAACAAAAAGCCCTATAGAAAAGCCTATAGAGCAATTAAAGTAATATTGCTAAACTTATAAATAAAGAAGCCTGTGCTATTAAAGCTAGCATATTGTTTAAAGGAAAATACCAATGTCTTGTTTTATGTCGTATGGAATAGATTCCTAAAAATCCTCCAAGACCACCCATCAGCCAAGGTAAGAGCAAGAGAATGGATTCTTTTGTTCTCCACAGACCCTTTTTAGCTCTAACTTTATCTCTTTTATAAAGAATGGCTGTAAGGAGTGACATACAAATTTCTACTATAGCTAAGATAGTAATGATGAGATTTTTATTAGTCGACAAATTCAAACTCAAAATCAAAGATGCGAACTGTATCTCCATTTTGTACTCCTAGCTTTCTTAAGGAATCATCTAAGCCATATGTTCTTAGTTGTCTTGCAAAACGCATACGACCATAATCAGAATCAAAGTCAGTCATATCAAAAAGTCGTCTTAGCTTTGTACCTGTAACATTATATACACCATCACTTTGTTTTTCTATCGTAAAGAAAGGCTCCTCTTCCTTTATTCCATATTCAACCTCTTCTATCTCTTCATCCTCAAATAAAGAAAATTCTGATGTTACTGCTAAAGTATCTGCAATTTTATATAATAATTCATTTAGATTTTGTTTTGTATAGGCAGATATTTCAATGATAGGGTCCTTAACTTTCTTTTTAAATTCTTTTAAGTTCTCTTTAGCACCATCTACATCCATTTTATTTGCAACAATAATTTGAGGACGCTTTGTCAAATTCATCTTATAGCTTGCAAGCTCCTGATTGATAATTAAATAATCAGAATAAGGATCTCTACCATCTGTTGCTGCCATATCAATGATATGAACAATAACACGGCAACGTTCAATATGGCGCAAGAATTGTAAACCTAGTCCTGCACCCTGATGTGCTCCTTCAATGATTCCTGGTAGGTCTGCCATAACAAAGCTTCTCCCATCAGCAACCTCAACCATACCTAGATTTGGTACAAGTGTTGTGAAGTGATATTCAGCTATTTTAGGTCTAGCCTTTGATACAGCAGCAATAAGTGTAGACTTTCCTACACTTGGGAATCCAACCAAACCACAATCCGCTAATACCTTTAACTCACAACGTATTGTTTTCTTTTCGCCAGGTTCTCCCTTTTCACAAAAATCAGGACATTTCAATATTCCAGTAGCAAAGGCCATATTCCCTCTACCGCCTCTGCCACCTTTACATACAACAACCTCTTGGCTATGCTTTGTAATATCTCCAATAACTCTGCCAGTAGCATCATCAAAAATGATTGTTCCAACAGGAACCTTGACATAGGTGTTTTCTGCATTGGCACCAGTCATACCTTTATGACGACCTTTTTCTCCAGAATTTCCTTTCAATATTTTATTGTATCTTAAATCTAATAAAGTAGAGAGCCCCTCATCTCCAATGAAAATAATGGAACCACCATTACCACCAGTTCCCCCAAAAGGTCCACCCTTTTCAACCTTTAGTTCACGACGATAGGCAACAATACCATCGCCACCACGTCCAGCCTCTACTTCCATTTTTGCTAGATCAACGAACATAATCATCCCTCCTATAAGAAGAAAAGATGCCCAACACAATGGGCATCTTACTGTTTTTATTAAGCCACTGGGTAAACAGATACCTGCTTTTTGTCGCGACCCTTACGTTCAAATTTTACTACACCAGCAACCTTTGTGTAAAGTGTATCATCGCCACCACGTCCAACATTATTGCCTGGAAATACTTTAGTACCTCTTTGACGATATAAAATGGAACCAGCAGTTACATATTGTCCATCGCTAGCTTTAGCGCCTAGACGCTTAGCTTCTGAATCACGTCCGTTCTTAGTAGAACCAACACCTTTTTTAGAAGCGAATAATTGTAAATTAAGCTTAAGCATTTTAGAAATCCTCCTAGTTGATAAATTTTAAATTTTTCGGATATTGTTTGGATATTTCTTCTAATGTATATTCTAAATTCTCAAATATAGCATTAGCTGTAGTATCTGTGGTTTTCACCTGTAAACGAAAATATCCTTCTTCACAAACCAAATCGATAATGTTGTAACTTAAATTGAGTTTCTCGATAAGATTTGCAGTAAATATACAAGCTGTTGAGATACTAGCACATACAATATCTGTTCCATAGCTAGAATAGTTTGCATGTCCTTGAACCTCTACTGTTGCTTCTTTGTCTTTACGAATAATTTTATAAGTTGCCATATTAAGCGTTAATTGCTTCAACAACTAATTTTGTAAAGGATTGACGATGACCTTGTTTAGATGCAGAATGCTTCTTAGGACGATATTTAAAGATTGTAATCTTTTTACCGCGTCCTTGCTTTTCACATTTTGCAGTTACAGTTGCACCCTTTACATATGGTGTACCAACTAAAGTCTTCTCACCAGATACATATAATACCTTGTCAAAAGTATAAGTTTCACCTTCAGCTACGTCTAATTTTTCAACGTAGATTGCTGCTCCAACCTCTACTTGAACTTGCTTACCGCCAGTTTCTACTATTGCATACATGTCGTATTACCTCCTATTATAATTTTTAAGACACACTATTAAGGTAGATTTTGCATCATTTTAGACCTTTTCTATGTGGTGCATGTTACAACATTATAATGATATACTATTTTAATTAAATAGTCAAGATTTTCTTTGAAAATATTTAGAAAAAAAGATAGACATACTATTGTCTATCCTCTATCTGATTTTCTACAAGATTTAAATCATTTCGCTTTAAATTCTTAAAGAAAAGAATGGTCAATATTCCTGCAACAAGAATTCCTATAGAATCAGCAATAGGCGCTGCATAAAGAATTCCATCAATTCCTAAACCTAAAGGTAAGCAAACCACGAGCGGAATGAAGCAAATGATATCTCTTGTTAATGAAACAATGGTAGCTTTCACTGTTTGCCCAACTGCTTGGAAAAAGATAGATGTCATTTTGATTAGGCAGGTTCCTGTTACTAAGGATAAGAAAATTCTAAACAGTTTTCTTGAAAAATCCAAATATAAAGGATCATTTGCAGAACCAAAGATTCCAATTACAGCATCTGGGAATACTTCAATGATTAGGGTAGATACTAAGCCTACAATCACACTAGATAAAAGAATTAACTGATAGGTCTTCTTCACTCTACCTACATTTCCAGCACCATAATTATATCCAATAATGGGTTGTCCACCTAGCACTATACCTACAACTATATTGATAATGATAGTAAATACCTTTGTCTCTATACTAATTGCTGAAATTGGAATATCTGGACCATATTTAGAAAGAGCACCATATTTTGCAAGCATGATATTACAAACTAAAGAAATGATAACAATAGACATCTGTGTAATGAAGGTAGAAATTCCTAAAAGTAATGCATTTTTAAATATTTTAAAGTTTGGAATAAAGCTTTTTAAAATAAACTTAAATGTTTTAGTTCTAAAACAATAAATCACTGTCATGACAAACGAAACAACTTGACCAATAACCGTTGCCCATGCTGCTCCTGCTATTCCAAAATGACACGCAAAGATAAATATGGGGTCTAGAATTATGTTAACTATTGCTCCTGATGCCATTGCTATCATTGAAAAAGCTGGACTACCATCTGCTCTAATAACTGAATTCATCATATTCATAATCATAAATATTGGGAAAAATGGGATAACAATAACAAAATACTCAATAGCTAAGCCAATCGTATTATCAGATGCACCAAACAATCTTAATAAAGGTTCCTTGATAATTAAGAAAACAGTCAAAAGAATTACACTTATAATAAGAGTTATCGTAATTCCAGTACCTATACAATGATGAGCACTCTTTGTATCCTTCTTTCCTTGACACAAACTTAAATAAGCCGCTGAACCATCTCCAATGCACCAAGCAAAGGCTTGAGCAATAATTAAAATTGGAAATACAATGCCTGTTGCAGCATTTCCTAAATATCCTAGTTCACTATTTCCAACAAAGATTTGATCAACAATGTTATAAAGTGCACTAATTAATAAAGATAATATGCAGGGAATAGAAAATTTCAATAATAACTTTGATACCTTCTCTTCTCCCAAAAAAACATTTTCATTTTCCATAATAAATCCTCCTAAAAAATAATATTTAGAGTCTTTATCAGAGAAAAGCTACATGAAAACTACGTCAAAAGAAAAGCGTAGAACCATCAAAGTTCTACGCTAAATTTAGCTGTTTGACTATATAATTTTACCACAAAATTTCTTTTAAAACAAGAAAATTTTAAAGAAATAAATTCCATTTTTTAAAAGGAATATATAAGATATATCCTATACCAAATCCTGCACAAAGTCCTGAAATAGCTCTTACTATATTGGTAGAAACATAGCTTGTTGTAAGTTGCAATACCCCATCCACAAAACAAGGAAGAATGCATAGGATGCTCATACTCAGCAAATACCAGGATAGTTTCATTTTTTTGAGATAACTAAAAAGAAAAGCCGATATGGATCCTAAAATTAGAAATGTGCATCTATAGCATAAAATAAATACAAAGCTTCCAAAATGCATTGCTCGTTCTTCTTTTAAATTACAGATTGGCTTCTTCCCTATAAAGGAAATGTGAGATTGTAAGAGAGAACAGCATTGAATAAGACCAAAAATAATTATTCCACAAAGCAGTAAATTAACAAAAAAGCCAATTAAATTTATCCCTCTATTTTTATTTTTAAAAAACCATATAAGTCCTAAAAATGGAACAAAAAAGCTTAATCCTTTTTCTATAAAAGCTGATTTCTTATGCATGATTTACATTCCATTAAAAGAGCTACCCACAATACAACAAACAATCGGAACTATACAAACGAGATTCAAAACAAAGCTAATTAAGGCTCCTATTCCTGCCTGTTTTGCTGATTTAGGCTTTTCATTTTTCCAAACTAAAAATAGAATGAATCCTACAATTGGAACAAAATATCCTAATACAGCATACCAAATAGAGCCTGGGTCCTCTACCTTTTCTTCTTTCATTGCAGAAAAAGAATACTCCTTGTTAATAGCATCTATTTCCTCTCGAACAGTTTTATTTTCTTCTAAAATAGAAAGACGCTTTGAAACAATATCTTCTTTGGATTCTTTTTGGTCTATAGGCTCCCCACAATATGGGCAAACCTCTTCATCCCCAAAAAGCTTAGAACCACATTTTTTACAATACATAGCAATCTCACCTCATTCATAACAATTATAAAACATTTTAAAGAAGATTTCAAATAAAATGATATCCTGACATTTTTCTGCATACCTAAACATATAGTATATTGGTGATCATTATGTCAAATTTAGTCAATTTAATCAAAGAAAGCTATAAAATAATTGTTGGGACAATTCTAATTTACCAAATTTTCCTGACCATCTTCTTCTTTTCTACACAAAATTTAATTATTCTAGCAGCAATCACATTACTTGTTTCTGGATATATCATTGTAATAAATTTCAAGGATGGTATTACAGATTTTTTCAAAAAATAGTTGCACAATAAAAAAGTAGATTTCTCTACTTTTCCATAATTTCTTTATAAGAAGCAATGAAGCTTCTTATTTTTTTTGTAAGAAGGATATAATTTGAGATGCGATAAGAATCTAGCATAACTTCTAAATTCACGTTTAATATCATAATATATAAGCACATAAAACAAAAATACTTTTGATTGAAGGAATCTAGCTTTTTGATTTTTTCTAGCATAAAAGGAGGATCTAATTCTAAATAGCATCTACAATACAGCATAGATAGAGGTGCATAATATAAATCAAAACTTGGAAGGAGTCTTTGTTTGTTATATAATTCTAAATCTATCCTACGATATACCATTCCATAAGGCACAATTTTCTTTTGATCAATTGCCTTAAATATATCACTCTGTAAATCATAGAGATATACTCTAGCATCCAATATAGCATTGTATTTAGAAAGAATTACCCAACTAATATCGTTTTTTATTGGATTTGTTTCTACTTCTCTAATTCTCATTTCCAAATAAGAAAACTTATTATCTAAGACCTTATAAATGTTATTTAAATTTACAAGATGTTCTTTTTTTAAAGTGATTTCAAAACTAGATGTTTTATGTATTTCTTCTAAAATGTCCACAATTCTTTCAATTTTAACTGAAGTTTCAGTTAAGCTTTCATATTCAAAGAATAAAAGATAGCCTTCTGCTACCTTTGTTTCATAAATTGTTTTCTTTAACCGATTGGAGCAGGTAAGTAAATCAAGGTAGGTCTTATATTCCTTTTCTGTGACATAACGAACCAAATACTCTTCTGCTGTCTTCGTTTTAATAAGGACAAAGTCTTTATACTCTGAACAAGATGTAATAACAAAAGGGCTATTCGCCGATGCTAAATAGGACTTTGTGAGATTGTTTGTCATACCCTGTCAACAAAACCTCTAATTTTACATTATACTCTTTTGCGATATTCTCTAATTCTTGTTCATTTTCTACATAGAGACATTTTAGTTTATAAAAGCTTTGCTTGGAGTCAAAGAAATTCAAAAAGGATTCTACACTTTCATGCGTTTTTGTTGCAATTACTTTGTCTCCTCGATTTAAATTACTTGCTAGTTTATCTTCATAATATTCCTTCATATCCACTTTAAACTGCTCTAAATTCTCTTGAGGATTTTGTGATTCTGGTAGTATTTCAATATCCTTCTCTTCAATAACTTTAATTTCTTCGGCTGGTTCTAGAGGTAAATAGTTTATCACAAGTTCATAGTTAATATCTAATCCCTGTCCTTCTACTAGATAAACATTTACATGACCAATAAGGACCTCTAATATTTTTAAGGATTCCAAATCCAATTCAAAAGGGAAATCTAAGGATTTAAAACATTCTAATCCTTCATAATCATTATAAGAAACATTAATTTCTACATCTCCAGTTGCCTTAGATCCATTCACCACAACATTGTTTAGTTTCTCTAAATGATTTCTAATATTAGAAATACCTTCAAGCTGACAAAAATTGTTCTTCTCAATATTTAATTGCATAATATCACCAATACAATATATTCACAGCAAAATCATTTTATACATGAAAAAATAGACCTTATAATGAAATACCAAACACAAAATTTATTTTATTCTTACTTCATTTTATAATTATTTTTCATATTTTTTTAAAATTTTTAGTCTATTTTGGTAATGATTTATATGAAAGACAAAAATTTGGAAAGGTAATAGTATTATGCAAGAAACAAAATTTGAATTGATTAAATTTGAAGATGGAGAATTCTCACTTGATGTTAATGTAAGTCCAAGAGAGAATACAGTGTGGTTGACACAAGGAAATCTCTCACTGCTATTTAATACTTCTAAGCAAAATATAAGTTTACACATTAACAACATTTTTAAAGAAAAGGAATTATCTAAAGAATTAGTTGTCAAGGAATCCTTGACAACTGGCCCAGATGGAAAAAAATATAAAACAATGCTTTATAATTTAGATGCTGTTATTTCAATCGGTTATAGAGTTAAATCTCAAAGAGGTGTACTATTTAGACAATGGGCTACCTCTATTTTGAAACAATATATGATAAATGGTTTCTCAGTAAATGAGAAACGTTGTTTAGAATGTCAAGAAAACCTCGTTAGTTTGAATAACAAGGTAGATTATCTACTGAATGAAAATCATTCTACTCTTCAAAGATTAGATTCTTTAGAACATCCTAATACTTTGTTATCAGATAAACTATTCTATGAGGGAAACATCTTTGATGCATATTCTTATATTAAAAAATTATTTCTATCAGCTAAAACTTCTATTACTCTTATTGATGGATATATAGATTT
>CAMWSQ010000051.1 GCA_947177025.1 uncultured Mollicutes bacterium
GTTTTATAATTTAAATGCAAATATCCGTTTTTTAAGAAAGAAAAACGGCTTCACAATCCCTTATCTTGCAAAAATGCTAGATGTAGGAAAATCTACTATTGATAACATCGAATGTGGTAAAAACAATACTTCTCTTGAAGTTTTGGATAAACTACATAATTTATTCAATATCTCTTTAGATGACTTAGTATACAAGGACCTATCCTCTTCTGAGGAATAAAAAAATACCCTATCAGCAAGAACTAATAGGGTAAAATATGTATTTAATTGAAATTTGACAAAAACATGTTCATAAAATAATAACAGTTTATAAATTATAAACGTTGCATAAGTATACTTAAATTTACACACAAAGAAAGAGGTATATATATGCAATCAAATAATTTAAAACCAACAATTTCATTAGAGGATGTTTTTAGTCTGTTCATAAATAAGAATCAAAAGTTCAAGTCTATGGAGCTGAATGCTTTGTTCCAGATGTATCTTAAGATGCAAGAAAGTAAGGTTCGACCTGATACAATCCAGATGTACCATGACCATATACCAGGTATGCTTAACTTCTTCTGCTCCTGTGGAGCGTATGAGACAAAGCATATCAACCAATCTTTAATTGAACGCTATATAAAATTTTGTCTTTCCAGAGGCAATAAAAATGTTACGATCAATAAAAGAATCGGTATGTTAACCGCTATGTTTAGGCGTACAGCTGATGCAGGGCTTATCACTATGCCTGAGTACACTATAGCTAAGCTAAAAGAAGCTAAAGCTAAGATAGAAATTATTCAGAAGGATGATGTAATCAAAATTTTAAAACGAATCGATACCATGAAGCTATCACACCAGGTTATTATTTACATTCTTCTTTCAACCGGCATTCGTAGAAATGAAGTTGTCAATATCAAGATACATAACATTGATTTTAAAAATAAGTCAATCTATCTTGAACACACTAAATCTGGAAAACCTAGATACTGCTATTTTGGTGAGAAGCTTGAATCTCTTTTAAAACTTCAGATAACGAAAGCTGTTCCTGGAAATCCTTATTTGTTTCCAAGCAAAACCAGTCACATGGATAAGCAAACTGTTTCTGGATTCCTTTACTATCTTAAAAAGATTTTAGACATTGACATTTTGAGTTCTCATAAGTTTAGACATCTCTATGCTACACAGCTTCTAAAGAATGGTGCTGATATCTACACAGTTAAGGAATTATTAGGCCATGAGAAACTAGAAAATACTCAGCGTTACCTAGATTTTACAAATGAAGAAATTAAGCTTAATAACTTCAAGTATAATCCTTTAAATAACTTTGAGTAATTTAGAAACTGTTCAGGGTGCTGAACGTATTCGAAAATGAACACTTTATAGAATAAAAAGAAAAAAAGATTGACCTCACTGTACCTCGGAAATACTTTGATAAATCAATCCTTTTTCTCTTGCTATAAAGTCAAGACTAGTTTTTTTTAGTCTGCTTTTCATATGGAGGCCCCGAACAGATTCGAACTGATGATCAAGCAGTTGCAGTGCCATGCCTTACCACTTGGCTACAGGGCCATATAGCTATCCTCACATATAGCGTATTTGATTATATCAAACAATATTCCTAAAGTCAAACACAATTCTTCTTTTTTATCTTTTTTGGCACTCATATATTGACAGTGCCAAAAAAGAGAGTATAATAATAGTGTGGTTGGAATAAACTAATACTAAAAAGGAGGATGGTGTTTATGGAACAACAAAACTATGCTGAAGAAAATGTATTAGAAAAATATGGCAGGAATGTTGTAGAGCTTGCAAGAAACGGAAAAATAGATCCTGTCATTGGAAGAGATGAGGAAATTCGAAGAATTATTAAGATTCTTTCTAGAAAAACAAAAAACAACCCAGTTCTTATCGGAGAACCTGGTGTTGGTAAAACCGCCATTATTGAAGGATTGGCAAGACGCATTGTCGCAAATGATGTTCCTACTTCTTTAAAGGATAAAGAAATATTTGAACTAGATATGGGGGCTTTAGTTGCAGGAGCCAAATATCGTGGAGAATTTGAGGAACGATTAAAGGCAGTATTAAACAAAATTAAAGAATCTGACGGAAACATCATTATGTTTATTGATGAAATTCATTTAATTGTTGGCGCTGGTAAAACGGATGGAGCACTAGATGCTTCTAATATGTTAAAGCCTATGCTAGCACGTGGAGAGCTTCATTGCATTGGTGCTACTACTCTTAAGGAATATCGAGAATATATAGAAAAGGATTCTGCATTGGAGCGTCGTTTTCAAAAGGTTTTAGTAAGTGAGCCCTCTGTATTAGATACAATTTCTATCTTGCGAGGTATAAAGGAGCGCTTTGAATTACACCATGGCGTGTCTATCTCAGATAATGCAGTTGTTGCGGCTGCAACCCTATCCAATCGATATATTACAGATCGTTTTCTACCAGATAAAGCTATCGATTTAATTGATGAGGCTTGTGCTTCTTGCCGAATGGAGCTAGACTCTAAGCCTGCACAGCTTGATGACTTAGATCGAAAAATAGCTCAATTAAAGATTGAACAAATGGCTTTAAAAAAAGAAAATGATACCGTTTCTAAAAAACGATTAGAAAATATAACTCAAGAACTTGTAGCTCTTGAACGTGAAGAAAAAGAATTTACAAACAAATGGAATTCAGAAAAAAAGGAACTTCTTCATTTTAAGGAATTAAAGAAAACCTTAGATCAAAAAAGATTTGAACATAAAAAAGCTTTTAACGAAGGAAATTACAAATACGCTTCAGAACTACAATATCAAGTTATTCCTGATTTAGAAAAAGAAATTGCAGAGTATCAGAGTAGAGAAAAAAACAACCATCTTCTTTCTGAATCTGTAGATGAGGAAAGCATTGCTGAAGTTGTTGCAAAGTGGACCAATATTCCTATTTCTAAACTGATGCAAGGGGAAAAAGAAAAAATTCTTCACTTAAAGGAAACCTTAGAAAATCGAGTTATTGGACAGGATGAGGCAGTATCTTTAATCAGTGATGCGATTATTAGGCAAAGAGCAGGAATAAAGGATGAGAACAAACCAATTGGTTCCTTCCTATTTTTAGGCCCAACTGGTGTAGGTAAAACAGAACTTGCTAAAGCACTGGCAGATGCTTTATTCGATAGCGAATCTCATATTATAAGAATTGATATGTCTGAATATATGGAATCACATAGTGTCGCAAAGCTGATTGGTGCTCCTCCTGGATACATTGGATACGATGAGGGTGGACAATTGACGGAGAAAGTCAGAAGAAATCCTTATTCTATCATCTTATTTGATGAAATAGAAAAAGCACATCATGATGTGTTTAATCTTCTTCTTCAAATCTTAGATGATGGCAGACTATCCGATTCTCAAGGACGTACTGTGGATTTCAAAAACACAATTATCATTATGACATCTAATATCGGTAGTGAGCTACTTCTTACAAATGGAAATGAGAAAGAAATATCCAGTCTGTTAAAACAATACTTCAAGCCAGAGTTTTTAAATCGTATTGATGAAATCATTACCTTCCATCCATTAACAAAGGATATTCAAATTAAGATTGTAACTAAAATGCTAAAGGATTTAGACATACGTTTACTATCCCAAGGCGTAAATATTGATTTTACAGATTCTCTAAAAAAATATATTTTAGACCAAAGCTTTGATATTGAATTTGGTGCTCGACCAGTGAAACGATATATTCAAAAGCATATAGAAACATTCATTGCTACTGAGATTATTCGGGGCAATATAAAACCAAATATAGAATATGTAATGGATTCTTGTAATAATGAACTCCGAATCTTAACAAAATAAAAAGAGGGATTTGAAGCTTTTGCTTCTTTCCTTTTTTATTGGAATGAATGAAATGATTCTTTATAGAATACACTATAATTGTGAGGTGGATTTATGAAGATTTTAAAAACCATTTTAGTATTTGTTGTATGTATGCTGTTGTATTTTATTCCTGCATTGCTATTTAAGTCTGATCCTGCATTTTATAAAGCTTTGCCAAAACCCGCTTATGCACCACCAGCCGTTCTCTTTGGTATTGCTTGGCCGATTCTATATGCTCTGTTCAGCTTATATTTAGCAATACATATAGTCAATAAAAGTTTAAGCAAAGAATTACTTATTTATTTCGTTATAAACTATATCATTAGTTTCTTCTTTAATAAAGTTTTCTTTATAGATAAAAATCTTTTCTTATCCTTTGCTGTGACGTTCTGTAGCTTTATTACGGGTCTGTTTATTTTTATCACTACCTTTAAAAAAAGCAAAAAAGAATTTTTATGGTTTCTCCCATATTTGTTATGGACTCTATATGCTACTGTCTTAATGGTTCACATCTATTTAATCAATTAAAAATAATGGCTAACTCAAATTTGAGTTAGCCATTTCTTTTTACTTTATAAAGCTAGGTAATCCTAAACCAAAGAATATAGATAATAGCGAAACAATTGCTAAAATCCAAAATAAGATTCTCCATGTTTTGGTTTGTCTGCTTGCATAATCATATGCAGAAACTAAAGCAACGATTAATAACAAAATACTTGCAACTCCTGTAAGAATACCACCTATATTATTTGATATCTTTAAGGCATCTAAAATGATTTTTACAATCCAAGCAATTGCATTTAAAATCATTGCTGCAAAAGCAAACATTCCTAAATATCCAGTTCTTCCTTTTCTTGACATAATTCTTTCCTCCTAAAATTTAATAAGATTATATCAAGAAAGGAAAGAAAAAACAATAAATTACAATAAATCTATTTAAAAATGTCGATTACTAAATCTATATCAAATGTATTCTTATCATAAACTTCTATTGTTTTTCTAAGAACCAAACTATCCCCTATAAAGACTTCTAATATAGCATAGTCTGTAAATAACTTGAAATTCATACTAATTTTTTCTTTTTCATTATTTTTTATTGGAAGCACCAAATCGTTTGGAATATAAATATAATATGCTACATCTTGTTTTGTATCATAGACACCCTTCTTAAATATCAGCACAAAGCTATATTTCGTATTGTTATGGGCTAAATTTCTATGATGATTCCAATCATTCCCATCATTAATTGTAACAATAATCAAATTCTTATTATCCTTTACATAATTAGAAACAAGAATTCTTCTGCTTTTCTTTGTGAAGCCTGTTTTTCCCCAGAGAAATTCATTATCACTTGTTACAAGTTTATGCTTATTATGCCAACTATAATTGGATTCCTTTGATTTACAAGTATACTGGTGAGCAGATGATATAGCTACAAATGTTTCATTTTTTGCTGCATAGGAGCTGAGTAGTGCCATATCATATGCTGTAGATAGGTTGTATTCTCTTTCATCTAATCCTGAAGCATTAGTAAAAACACTGTTTTTCATTCCAATCTTTTTGGCTGTATCATTCATAAGTTGAATGAATTCTTTGGAGTTATGTCCGCTTAATGCTGAGGCAGCATCGTTTGCAGATCTTAACATCAAAGCATGAAGTAAATCCTTCCGAGTAAGAACCTCGTTTTCTTTTAAATACACTTTGGATCCTACTTCTAACGTATCTGCCCTTGTGACTTTAATTTCTTCATCTAATTTGTAATTTTCAATAGCTGTAATTGCTGTCATAATCTTGGCAGTAGATGCCACAAGATATTGCTTATTTAAATTACTTCCTTCTAATATGCGATTCGTTGTTGATTCTAGCACTATATAGCTTGAATCCGTGTTTGTTATTGCTTCTGATTGTATTGGAATAAATAGCATTGCTAGCATTCCTAGTAAAAGAACTTTTTTCTTCAAAAAAATCACCTATAATAAGAATATGCTTGGGTTTGCCATAATATTATCTAAGCAATTAAAAATCTCTTGACAAAGATTGGTTCGAAATACTTTTTATGTTCTATTCTAACAATTGATCTTAAGTTTTCTTTATAGCTTGTTTCTCTTTTATTTATAGTTTTGGACATTATCAATAGTTGGAGGAAAATGGAAAGCTAAAGATTGCATCTATTGCCTTAACTATGAACTCTTAACCTAATTTCACAATTATAAAAGCCCAATTCTATAAAGAACTGGGCTCTTATCTAAAATAATTTCTTTTTTGTGTTTTTCACCTATTCAATACTACAACTAAATACTAATTTAATATTTTATTCAGCTGTAATTACAATTGATTCAATATATGCATTTCCAGCAGCACCTGTAATTATGATTTCAGTATTTTCTGTAGCTGTATATACTAGTTTATTATCAACTAATGCATAGGCTTCACCATTTAATGTAACATCATTTGAATATGGCATAGTTACGGTTACTGTTGAACCTGCAGCTACTCTGATTTTTACCTCATTATCATTCTTTAATGCTACATACTGACCATTATGGGCTACACAGTTTGTAAATGTAATTACATCTGTTGATGCTACTGCTTGCCCATTTTCTGGCTTATCAGATAATGATGCGAAAACATAATTTAAGTTTTCAGCATATGTTGGTGCCTTTGTAATGACGATTGATTCAATATATGCATTTCCTGCTGCGCCTGTAATTGTTATTTCAGTATTTTCCGTAGCTGTATAAACTAGTTTATTATCAACTAATGTATAGGCTTCACCATCCAATGTAACATCATTTGAATATGGCATAGCCACGGTTACTATTGAACCTGCAGCTACTCTGATTTTTACCTCATTATCATTCTTTAATGCTACATACTGACCATTATGGGCTACACAGTTTGTAAATGTAATTACATCTGTTGATGCTACTGCTTGCCCATTTTCTGGCTTATCAGATAATGATGCGAAAACATAATTTAAGTTTTCAGCATATGTTGGTGCCTTTGTAATTACAATTGATTCAATATATGCATTTCCAGCAGCACCTGTAATTATTACTTCAGCATTCTCTGTAGCTATATAAACTAGTTTATCATCAACTAATTCATATGCTCCACCATTCAATGTAACACCATTTGAATATGGCATAGCTACGGTTAGTATTGAACCTGCAGCAATCTTAATCTTTACTTCATTATCGTCCTTTAATGCTACATATTGACCATTATGGGCTACACAATTTGTAAATGTAATTACATCTGTTGATGCTACTGCTTGCCCATTTTCTGGCTTATTAGCCAATGATGCAAATACATAATTTAATGTTTCAGCATATTCCACAACTGGATCTGGTTCTAAAGCATCTAATGCTGTTTTTGCAGCAGCAATAGCTGCAGCTAAAGCCTCTTCATCTGAAGCAGCATTAATTGCTGCCTTTTGGGCTTCTAATGTAGATTCATAATCGGCGTTTTGTGTATACTTATTTGCTGGATATGCTTTATCTAAATTACTACAAGCATCTTCCTTCTTTTGCTCAAGTGTCTTGAAAAGAACACCAACAAAGCCTAAGTAATCACTTGCAGTTGCTTCGATTGTGACAACACCACCGGCAGATATTTCGTACATAACGATTTCACCAGCACCATTAGCTACACTAGTCTTATTTCCTTCAACTACAACACCATCAAGCTTAACTGTTTGTAACTTTGAGTAATAACCTACTAATAAAGTAGCTGCTCTATCCACTTTTAATTCAATCTTTGCACCAGTATTGAATTTCAACCAGTTTTCAGCATTTCCATTGCTTGCACAATTTGTTAGATTCAACTTATAGAATTGAGAAGTTGTATTGCTAGCATCAATTGCTGATCCTGGAGTAATGATTGTTGCAATACCAGTCTTTGAAGTGTCATATAGAGATCCCTTGAATGTAACACCAACTGATTCTGTAATTTCATCTGATGTATATTCAACCTTAGCATATAAGATTGGGTTATTCTCTGTAGTTGCATCAAGACGTTCAATATCCCACATTCCTGTAGCAGTAAGAGCATATGTGAAATATTGTAATCCTGTATTTTCGTCAACATATTGAGACAATAATATCGCCTTTGAACCATCTGCATTCGTAATTAAAGGTGGATTTACCAATGTATTTTGTTGAGGAGCAACAATTAATGAAACTTCTGCATATCTTAATGTAGCAAATGATAATTTACCTGCACTATTCAGCTTAAACCCGTAATTAGAAGTAATAGTTTGACCTGCAAGATTTTTAAATGAATAACTCTTGCTAAGCTTCTTATTTGCTGAATTATTTACATCAAATGTGTCAATACCAGAAGCACCATTTTCAGTTGCAATTGTTGTATCTGTTGTATACCATTCGATTGCTGTCCAAGTTGGAATTGTAGGATTGCATGTAACAGATTTAGATACACCACTTCCATCTAAAGCAGTTGCTGTAATAATAACACTACCTTCTGCTAGGAATGTAACCTTACCTGTATATGGATCAACTGTCGCAATTGTTTCATCAGATGAAGACCATAAAACAGATGAATTTATTACACCCTTTGGTCCAAGTTCTACTTTAAGAGTTTGTGGAACACCAACGATTTGCTTTGGTTTAAGACCTGTAATTGTTATTGACTCAACCTTTTGATCTTCAATTGCTGAATCAGGAGTTACAACAATCTTTGTAATATATGTTGATGCTTTTGCTGTAAGAACAAAGGATCTAGCATTTTCATCGTATACAATATAATCATTTTCAACTTCACTATTAGTTGAAGCATTATTAAAGAACATAATCATCTTGCCTGGCTGTGTATCAGTTGTAGCTTCAACAGTACCTGCATAATAACCATATACTTCAATATAGCACTTACCTTCTACTGGAATTGTAATTGTGCCTCCTGCTTGAGCCACATAATGTGTATTTCCATTATTATCCTGGAATTTAAATCCCTCACATATAGCTCCTTCTACTCCATCCACCTTAAAATTGTAGACTTTTGCTTCACCCATTGTGTCGCCTTCTAGCTTATCTGAAGAATTATCTTTTGTTACAGTCCAGCCCATAGCACCAATTAAATCATTGATTGCCCAGTTTGCAGCTGTATCCGTTACATATCTAAACTTTCCAGTATCAAATATTCTATTCAAAATTGCATTTCTACCATTAAATTCTGTTGCAACAGTAGCAGCATCTAAAATGTAATCCTTTGAACCCTGATCTGTTATTCCAATAGAATCAGCAGTTGCCTTATCCATCTTCCATCCAACTGTAGTCTTTGCAAATGGTGTTGCAATTTGAGTCTTATACCAAGGACCATCAGATAATTCGATATCTTCACAAACTGTGTTAATATATGCAACCTGATTATAGCATCCTGAGCTCCATGGTGTACGAGCCATATATGTTTTTTGACCATTTGCCTTTGCTTCTGCAGATTCCTTTACAGTTGAATTATAAATAACTAATCCCTTACCTAGCTTGGAAGTCTCAGCCATTTTTGGTGCTGTTATATATGTATTATGTGTGCCGGCAGCACTATCATAAACAGATACAATTTCACAATTTTCATATAATGCAACTTTTCCGCCTGCTTCCATCCAAATGAAGTCAACATCACCTTCGATGTAGCAGCCATAGAACCAAGCCTTACCAATTGTTCTTAATGTATCCTGATGAGACTTAAATCCACAATTGTATGCAGCTGTATACCCTGTTGAATCTGTACCAAGAACCTCAGCCTGAACATCACCAGAATGTTGAGCACGATACCAATCACTTTCAAGTGTTAAATTTTCAAGAATTATATTTGCAGAACCCTGAATTGAAATTAAGCAACGATTCTTAGAATCACAACCAGTTTCACCAGGCATCTTACTTCCATGACCCTTAATAATTACATCAGAACCATACTTAGCATCTGTAGAACCAACAATACGAATTGTTGCAGATCCTTTATACATTAAGCCGTTCTCATTATATGTACCCTTTCCAAGAGTAATCGTATACATATCCTTTGAAGTTGTTGATATTGCAGCAAAAGCCGCTTGAATAGTTGAATACTCAGTTCCATTCATGAATATCTTTCCAGCTTCTACTGTTGTCGTTGGTAGCTTTACAATATGTACAGGATATGAAGTTGAAAAATTACCATATTTTACTGTACAAGTTTTAGTACCAGATTCATCTGCTGATGAAAGTGAATATGAAACTTCCGCATCACTATCAAGATCTTCAGTATGTCCATCAGTATATACAGCAACAACCTTAACTGATGAAGATCTTACATACTCCTTGTTGTATTCATATGTTTCGGCATCAGCTCCTGAAACTTCTATAGAAGCAATTATAGTACTCAATTCATATGTTACCTTATAAGTTGCTGTCTTTCCGCCATATGATACAGTGATTGTATAAGTTCCCTCTTTTGTCTTATCAACCTCTGAAGAATCCACTTCAAAATCAGTAACTACCTTAGAAGTATTATCTGACATTTTTGCAGTAACAACTAAGCCCTCATAGTTAAAATCATCACCAATAGTAAATTCACTTATACCGCCACTTACACTAATACTTTCTAATTGTGCTAATTCTTTCCATTGTGCAACAATTGTAATATTTGCTGTAATCGCAGTATCCATTGTCCAGTCAGCATCATTTGCCTTCCAACCAATAAATTCATAGCCTTCTCTTGTTGGTTCAGCTACACCTGTTAGCTTCTCGCCCTTTACAACATTCTTTGTTGTAGGTGTTGAATCATCATTTAAGTCTATTGTAACTGTCCAGTATTCTTCTACTGGTGGTACTGCTTTTTCTTTCCACTGTGCAACAATTGTGATATTTGCTGTGATTTCAGTATCCATTGTCCAAGCTACACCATTTGCCTTCCAACCGGTAAATTCATAGCCTTCTCTTGTTGGCTCAGCTACACCTGTTAGCTTCTCACCCTT
>CAMWSQ010000052.1 GCA_947177025.1 uncultured Mollicutes bacterium
ATAAGATTGATGAAAAGAAAAATGAATTAGAACAACAAAATAATAAGGTTGAAGCTATTTTGAAGCAACAAGAGCAAAAACTGATTGAGATTGCTGCCTTAACTAAGGAGGAAGCAAAGACAATCATCATGAACAAAGTTCGTGAAGAAATGAGCACAGAGATAGCAACCTATATCAAGGAAGAAGAAGAAAAGGCTCGTTTAGAGGTAAAGAGCAAAGCGAAAAATGTTTTGGCTTTGGCAATTCAAAAGTATGCTGGAGAAACAGCTGGAGAAACCACAGTTTCTACCGTTTCATTGCCAGTTGAAGAAATGAAAGGGCGTAT
This sequence comes from uncultured Mollicutes bacterium, assembly GCA_947177025.1. Taxonomy (GTDB): domain Bacteria; phylum Bacillota_I; class Bacilli_A; order Acholeplasmatales; family Anaeroplasmataceae; genus Pelethenecus. The sequence goes on from CAMWSQ010000052.1 coordinate 326, forward strand.
TATCGGTCGTGAAGGTCGTAACATACGTACACTAGAGTCATTGACAGGTGTAGATTTAATTATTGATGATACTCCTGAAGCAGTTGTTTTATCTGGTTTTGACCCAGTTCGTCGAGAGATTGCAAAACGTTCTTTAGAGATTTTAGTAAGTGATGGTCGTATTCACCCTGCTCGAATTGAAGAAGTAGTAGAGCGTTGCCGTGGTGAAGTTGAGATGGCTATTCGTGAAAAAGGTGAAGAAGCTGTTTTCAAAGCAGGAATTGGAAAAATTCATCCAGATTTAATTCGATTAATTGGACGTTTAAATTATCGTACAAGCTACGGACAAAACGTTTTGATGCATTCCTTAGAGACTGCAATGATTGCTGGTAAGCTAGCTAGTGAAATTGGTGAAAATGAAAGCATTGCTAGACGTGCAGGATTACTTCATGATATTGGAAAATCTGTAGACCATGAAATTGAAGGATCACATGTTGATATTGGTGTAGAGCTTGCAAAGAAGTATCATGAGCCTAAAGAAGTAATTGATGCGATAGCATCTCACCATGAAGATGTTGCACCTAAGACGGTTATTGCTGTTTTAGTTGCTGCTGCAGATGCACTTTCTTCTGCAAGACCAGGAGCTAGAAGTGATTCCTTAGAAAACTATGCAAAGCGTTTGGAAAGCTTAGAAGCAATTTCAAACAGTGTAAAAGGTGTTGCTTCATCCTATGCTATTCAAGCAGGTCGAGAGGTACGTGTTATTGTTAATCCAGGTGAGGTTGATGATTTATCTACAATTTCTATCGCAAGACAAATTAAGGAAGAAATTGAAAATAAACTATCTTATCCAGGAACAATTAAGGTTACCGTAATTCGTGAAACTCGTGCTGTGGACGTTGCAAAATAATGTATAATAGGGATGCTGGTCATCCCTATTTTTTCTAGAAAGGTTGAGAAAATGAGAATTCTATATTTAGGAGATATTGTTGGAGAAAAAACAATTTCTATATTGGAAAAGCATTTAGAAGAAATCAAGAAAGAACATCACATTCATATGGTTTTATGTAATGCTGAAAATGTTACAAAGGGAAGAGGATTATCCTATCCTCATTATAAGGCTCTAAAAAGCTTAGGTATAGCAGGAATGTCTATGGGAAACCATACCTTTTCTAAATCCGAAATCAAAGAGTATATTGAAGAGGCAACAATTGCTAGACCAGCAAATTTGGGAACAGATATAGGAAAGTCTTTCTTATATATAAAATATAATCAAGAAACTATTGCTTTAGTGAATATGATGGGTAGAGTATATGTGAATTCTCCTTTGGATTGTCCTTTTAAAACAATGGAAAGATTGCTTTCAGAAATTCAAGCGGATAAAATTATTGTTGATTTTCATGGAGAAGCAACAAGTGAGAAAAAAGCATTCTTTTATGAATTTGCTGGGAGAGTTGATGCAATCTTGGGTACACATACACATGTAAAAACAGACGATAGTGAAGTCTATCAAAATACATGTTATATTTCAGATTTAGGTATGTGTGGTCCAAAACATTCTGTTTTAGGTAGTGATGTAGATGGTATCATTGAACGATTTAAAACAGGAGTATATGAACCTGCAAAGGTGGCAAGTGATTCTGAATTTATTTTAAGTGGTGTCATTTTAGATTTAGGGAAAATGAATACTATAGAGGATTTTAAAAAAACAATAAAAGCACCTTTGTTTTAAGGTATGAAGTTCTCCTTTCTTTCATATAGTTAGTTAGAAAGGAGTATTTTTATGGAAATATTAAAAGTATCTACAAAATCTAAACCTAGTAGCGTTGCAGGAGCATTAGCTAACGCTTTTAAAACAAAAAATCAAGTGCAGGTGCAAGCCATTGGCGCAGGAGCAATCAATCAAGCAATTAAGGCGGTAGCCATTGCTAGAGGATATGTAGCCCCAATTGGAAAGGATTTAATTGTTGTTCCCGCTTTTTCAGACATTCTTATTGAGGGAGAAGAAAAAACAGCAATTAAGCTGATTGTTAAAGCAATTTAAATCGAAGATTTTCAATTTTATGGATGCTTAAAATAGGCATCCTTTTCTTTTTATAGTCTTAACAAATTCTATAAAATGTGGTATGATTAAAAAAGAAAGAAGGAATATATATGTTATTTGATGATATTGCAAAGGCAAACATTCAAGCATTAAAGGATCATGACAAGCAGGCAAGAAGTATCTTATCTGTTTTATATGGTAAATTCAAATTAGAAAGTATTGAGCAAGGCTTAGGAGCTAAGGAATTACCTGATGGAGATTGCTTAAGAATTATTCAAAAGACAATTAAAGAATTGGAAGAAGAAAAAGCTGGATATGAAAAAGCAAATCGTCCTGAAAAGGTAGAAGAAATAGAAGCTCAAAAGAATGTATTATCTAAGTTTTTACCTCAATTGATGACTGAAACAGAAATTCGTGCTGAAATTGAAAAATTAGAAGATAAGAAAATTCCAAATGTTATGAAGCATTTTAAAGCAAACTTTAATGGCTTATGTGATATGGGCTTAGTAAGTAAAATAGCTAAGGAATACAATTAAGCAAGAAAAAAAACACCGATTGGTGTTTTTTAATTTTGTCTTAAACCGATTTTACGATATACCTTGGAAAGCTTTTTTCTTGCTAAATAGGAAGCTTTTTGTGCTCCCTCCTCAAGAACCTTCTCAATAAGACCACTTGCTTGAATTTCTTTCACCTTGTTTTGAAGTGTTTCTAATTCACTACATACAATATCCGCTGCGATTTTCTTGAATTCTCCATAGCCTAATCCCTGATACTCCTGAACTAAAGCATCAATCTCTTTTCCAGTTAAAGCAGATATAATGGTTAATAAATTAGAGATTCCAGGCTTGTTTTCCATATCATAACGAATAGTTGCATCACAATCTGTAACGGCAGACATAATCTTTTTCCGTGTAATGCTTAAGTCTTCTAACAAGTAGATTGTACCCTTTTCAGATTCTGACTTGGACATCTTTTTTTCTGGATTGGACAAGGAGTTGATTTTAGCTCCTGTTTTAGATGTTACAGGTTCTGGTACAACAAACGTTTCTGAATAGCGATTGTTGAAGCGAATAGCTAAATCACGTGTCAATTCTACGTGCTGTTTTTGGTCTAATCCAACTGGGATATAGTCAGCATCATAAAGCAGAATATCTGCAGCCATAAGTGCTGGATAAATAAATATACCTGTCGGGATAGAACCATTGTCAGATATTTTTGCGGTTTTATCCTTATATTGTGTCATTCTTGATAACTCTCCCATATAGGAATTGCAGGTCATAATGTAGCCTAATTCTGCATGCTCGTGAACATCACTTTGCTTAAATAATACAACCTTGCTTGGATCTAATCCACAGGCTAAATAGACAGAAATTAAATCCTTTGTATTTTTTCTTAGTTCCTTTGGGTCAATTGGTAAGGTTAAGGCATGTAAATCAGCGATAAAAATATATAATTCATATTCCTCTTGATAGCTGATAAACTGCTTGATTGCTCCTATGTAATTTCCTAGTGTTAACTGTCCTGTTGGTTTAATACCACTTAACATTCTTTTCATAATATCTTTCCTTTCTAACTATAAAATAAAAGCGCCCTTTATGAAAAATCATAAGGACGCATAAATCTTTGCGCGGTGCCACCTTAATTCTAATGTAAATCATTAGCTCTTTTATGCACTTGGAAAACCAATTCCTTAAAAGAAGTGTATTGATGCTTTCACTATCCATCATTCGCTGTAAAAAGGGACTTCCTTAAGTACTACCTAAATTATAAACGAAAGATAAAAAAAAATCAACTATAAATCAAAAAATGATATTTATAATTTTTAGATGCGTATATAAAATTATTATTTACTATACAGTCCTATTGTGATATAATATTCCAATAAATTGCTTTTGTGTCGAACAAAAACAAATTTAGGAGGTGTATTTTATGATAGAGTTAAAAAATGTCAGTAAATACTATAACAATAATGGAAATGTGTCACTCGGTCTACGCAATGTAAATTTGAAATTGAATCGTGGAGATATTGTTGCTATTGTTGGAGAATCAGGGGCAGGAAAATCTACCTTGCTAAATGTTATCTGTGGAGTAGATACCTATGAAGAAGGAGAAATCTTCTTTAAAGGCAATGAGACTTCCTATTTCAATCAAAATGATATGGATTCTTTTAGGAACAAGTATGTTGGCTTCATTTATCAGCAATACAATATTATAGATTCTTATACAGTTTTAGAGAATGTAATGCTTCCTTTATTGTTGAAGGGATTAGAATATCCGGATGCTAAAAAAGCAGCATTAGATATTATTGATAGAGTAGGATTATCTCATAGAGTATCTAATAAAGGAATTCATCTTTCTGGTGGTGAAAAGCAAAGATGTGTTATTGCACGTGCATTAGCTAGTGATTGTGATATTTTAGCCTGCGATGAACCTACAGGAAATCTTGATAGTAAAACAGGTGATGAAATCATTCAATTGATTAAAGAAGTTGCAGCAGATAAGCTTGTTTTAATCGTTACACATAATTATGAACAGGTAAAGGATATCTGTAATCGAACCATTCGTATTTCTGATGGTGAGGTAGTTCAGGATTACTCCACCTTGGAGGAGGAAACTGAAGAAGCAGGAGAAGAGATGGATTTAAACCACAAAGGTGTAGCATTCAAGAATTTAGTTAGAATTGCTTTCCAAAACATTAAAAATACACCGAAAAAAACGGTGTTTGGCTGTATAATTCTTTTCCTTGTTGCGTTTTTGATTTTGTTTTTAAGTATGTCGTGTCTTTCTTATAATGATACAAGACAATTCACAGACAATGATTACTATAAGAATACAATGCATAATCGACTGGTTGTATTCAATAAGGATCATAGTCCTTTAGATGCTTCTGCATTTGAAAATATTCCAGGAACTAAAATAGAAAATGCATTTTATGAGGATACAATCATCACTGTAGAATATCCAAATAAACGAGGTCCACGAGGAAACTTCAAAGGGGTTTTCGTGAATTGCTTTCCTCAAAAGTATGAACTTGTTTTAGGGACTTTGCCAGAAAAAGAAAATGATTGCTTCATTTTATTTCCTAAAGAAGATTTAAAATATGATCCATCTGTATTAAATGATCGAATTGGAAAAAATTTGTATATTGCACAATTGTCTAATTTGGATTTGAAAATATGTGGATATGGGATTTCTAATGAGATATCTCAGGTGACCTTTCTTCCAGGAAGTAAGGATTTATTCCCAAAGCTCTCTTATTTATATAAAAGAGACACATCAGGATATGTTTCCTATAAATCAGGAGAAGAAGTTATAAAAGCACCATTGTCATTTGGGGCACTTTCTATCACAGATACATCTGGTAAGAGTAAGAGGAGGGCGGTTTCTACAGTTCCAGATATAAAAAAAATTCGCCTTTATTATACTGCTCCAAATGAATTAGATCTTGTTTCATTAAACTTTTTAATTCGTGGAATATATGACTATGCTGTTCCCGACTATCAAATTATCTATCAAAAATCATCTGATGTAGAATTTAGTGTTGTTTTACCAGATGAATATGTAATAGAACAATTATTTGAAATGACCATCTATGCAGATGATGCAGCATCTGCTAGAAAGGCACTTTTAAATAAAGGCTTTATAGTAGTTCAACCCGGAAAAAATGGAATAGAATTTACAACAGAGAATCAATTAAGCTATTTGTTAGTTATGGGAATTTGTATAGGTGCAAGTCTAATTCTAATGTTTATTTCTTATATTATTTTAATTCGTGTTTATGCTTCAAAAATGAATGAGTATTCAATTATTAGGTCTTTAGGACTTCTGAAAAAGGATATGTCTAAGGTCATATATATAGAATTGTTCTTTATTGGATTATTTTCTTGCTTGTTATCCATTATTATATTCTATATTTTATTTGCTTGTCCAATTAGCTGGTTTAAGATTTTAAAGTTTAATACTTTTTCCTTTAGTTTATGTTTTGTCTTAGGCAATTTACTCTATAGTCTTTTTGTTGCCTACCGGTATAATAAAAAACTATATAAGAATAAGTCGCTTCAATCAGCTCTAAAAGAGGATGGTGGTAGAAATGCTTAAGGTTAATCAGTTAAATAAATTTTATAACAAAGGGAAGTCTAATCAAATTCATGTAATTCACGACGTTTCATTTGAACTTCCTAATACTGGCTTAATTACATTTTTTGGACCATCAGGCTCTGGAAAAACAACTTTATTAAATGTAATCGGTGGTCTAGATAAGGCTGCAGGAGAAATCTCCTATGATACCTTGACAATGTCTTCCTATAAGATGAGGAAGGTAGATGCATACCGTGCTGAAAATATTGGTTATATCTATCAGAATTATCGATTGCTAACAAATCAAACAGTTTATGACAATTTGAGAATTGCATTAGAAATTATTGGAATTACTGATGCAGAAGAAGTAGATAAAAGAATTACTAATGCATTAGAATGTGTTAGAATGATGAAATATCGTAAGAAAAAAGCATTTGCATTATCTGGTGGTCAACAACAAAGAGTTTCTATTGCAAGAGCATTAGTAAAGCAATCTAAAATCATCATTGCGGATGAGCCTACGGGAAATCTAGATTCTCAAAATACTCTAGAAGTAATGAATATTTTAAAGCAAATTTCTAAGACTACGCTAGTTTTATTAGTAACTCATGATAGAAATTTATGTAATTATTTTTCTGATGAGGTCTTCTTTTTATCCGATGGTAAAATCATAGATAGAAAAGAAAATGATGGAAGTGCGTCCTTAAGAAAGGATATGACAGAAACTATCTATCTAAAGGATTTAACAAAATATGAAGAAGCTACAGAATTTGGTAAAATTACATATTATCAAGAACAAGAAGGATTGGATATGGACATAAGAATGTTCATGAAAAATGGAACAGTTTATATTGAGTCAAATCTTCCGATTAAGCTTTTAGCAGATTCTAATCTAAAGATTAAGGATGAGCATTACGCTGATGAAATGATACTGGAACAGAATTTTGAATTTGATACTTCTTGGTACGATAATAAAAAGCATACCTTTCAGTTTAAGCAATTTCTTTACAGTATTGGTCAAACCATAAGTAAATTCTTTAGTGGTAGAAAGAAAGAGAAATTTTTATATTTTTGTTTGTTTCTAATCGGATGTGTTCTAGCATTTTCTATTGTATCCTTACTAAATTCTACCTCTGTAGATGTTTCAGAATTCTACTATAATCGAAGATATAGTGCTTTATTAAATGAAGAGAAAGAGGTAGAAGCACGAACAGTTTTAAAGGATGCCTATGAGAAGGATGCTATTGATACAATAGTTGGCTTACAAGAGGTTAATTATACCTATAGAAGAAATATTAGCTTTAATGAGACTTTAAATTTATCGGGAATATCCTATATGCTTCCTTATGTAGATTCTAAGGTTAAAGTAGCTATAGGACGAGCAGTTGAAGAAGAAGATGAGGTTGTTATATATCGTAAGCTTGCAGAAAGTATTATAAAAGAATCCCCACATGGATTATCCTACAATGATATTTTAGGAAGCACCATTTCCCTTTACTCTTTGGGATATACGAATGATTTAAAAATTGTAGGAATTTCAGACAAGGACCAAGGAATAATATATATTTCTGATAAGATTTATGGAAATGTATTATTCCATCGAGATCATTCCTATACTGTTGTTGTGCGCGATGCCAAAAAGGAAATTGATGAGAATGGAGATTTATTATATAGTATAGTTAAAGGAAGAGATGTTGATTTAGAATCTTATACAGATTATCCAGAGATTCTAGTGAATGATGATGACTTCCCAGGACTTGATAATTCAAAGTTGCCATATAAATCCAATATTAATGGAAAGATTGTTACGGTAGTTGGTAGTTATAAGCATAAATATGAAATTGAAAATAAAACCTACATTTCAAATCGATATACTACAATTGCTTCTATAGCAAATGCAGGTGCATTGACAGATGAGTATTATTTGATGATAGAAGGCAGAAAAATTCAGAGTAAGAATGAAATCATCGTACCATATTTAAGTAATTATGAATTAGGTGAAGATGTCAATGGATATATTGTAGTTGGTAAATATACGGGTTCCTCATTAGCAATGAGCTATGGTATGCTTATGAATGAACAAAGTGCTATTATTGAGAATTATAGTAATACAGCGTTCTTCAATGTAAAAAACGCACCTGTTTTAAAGGAGATTACCTCTAATTCTGGTTATCGATATAGTGATTCCTTGCGTTCCCAGGCTTTAATCATTAACGATATTAATAAAACAAGTGTAATCATTTATGAATCTTTATTCTTTGTTTTATTTTTCGTAGCTTTAGTATTTACCTATTTTATTATGCGAAGCAAAATGATTAATGAAATCTATGATATTGGAGTATATCGCTCCCTAGGAGCTTCTAAGAAATTTGTTTATCTTAAGTTTTTAAGAGAAGCATTCATTCTTACAATCTTTACCGTACTTGTTGGCTATGTTTTAACTGCAAGTATTTATACAGCCATTATGAAATTTTTGTATAATATAACAAACTATAATATTTTAATTGGTAGTAAATATTTTATTGCAATGGGTATTGTAATCCTATTTGCTTCAATGATTATTTTTGGAATGCTACCAATTGTTAAGCTTTTACGCAAAACTCCTACCGAAATTTGCATGCAATATGATATATAGTATTTGAAAAAAAAGGGGTTTTGGTATATAATGCCATATGGTGATGTATGATGAAAAACATTAAACTAGCATTACCATCCTTGAAGGATGCTAGAATGCGAAAGAATAAAACAATCCCTACAGTTAGATACACTGTAGAGCATACCTATAAAAATCTTGGTCAGAATAAAACCTATGCAATATTTACTTATGGCTGTCAAGGAAATGAAGCTGATAGTGAGGTAATGGCAGGTATTCTTGAAGAGATAGGATATACTAAATCAGAAGATCCTATGAGTGCAGATGTAGTCATATTAAATACTTGTGCTATTCGTGAGAATGCAGAACAACGCATTTGGGGTGTGTTGGGACAGCTAAAGGGAAAGAAACGAGAGAATCCCAATATGCTAATTGGAATTGCTGGATGTATGCCACAGGAAGAAAATGCAACGAATAAAATTCTTGAATCTTATGGCTTTATTGATTTAGTCATTGGAACACACAACAAGAATCATTTGCCTCAGCTTCTATATGAGGCATATAGGAGTAAGGCGAAGGTTGTTGAGGTTATTTCTAGTGAAGGTGAAATTTTAGAGGATGCACCTAAGGTAAGAGAATCCAACCACAAAGCATGGGTAAATATTATGTATGGTTGTGATGAGTTCTGTACCTATTGTATTGTTCCTTACACAAGAGGAAGAGAAAGAAGTCGTGCAAAAGAAGATATCATAAATGAAGTGAAAGATCTTGTATCATCTGGGTATATAGAAATAACCTTATTGGGACAAAATGTAAATGCTTATGGAAAGGATTTAGGAGAAGGATATACCTTTGGGGATTTACTTTACGATTTAGATAAAACTGGTATTCAAAGAATTCGATATACTACATCTCATCCAAGAGATTTAGATGAGAAGACGATGCAAGCGATGAGAGATTGCAAAAGTGTAATGCCACAGCTTCATCTGCCTGTTCAATCTGGAGATGATGAGGTCTTGAAAAGAATGAATCGTAAGTATACCTATGAGGAATATATGTCTAAGGTTAAGCGTTTAAGAGAGCTGGTTCCTGATATTTCTTTAACAACAGATATCATTGTAGGCTTTCCTAATGAAACAAGGCAGCAATTTGAAAATACTTTAAAGCTAGTTCAAGACGCTAAGTTTGAAGGAGCATACACTTTTATCTATTCTAAGCGTGAGGGTACACCTGCTGCCAATATGCCAGATGATATCACAGATGAAGAAAAACATAAAAGATTAGAAGAATTAAACGTCTATATCAATGCGGGATATTTAGAGGGACACAAGCGGTTTCTAAATCAAATTGTTGAAGTATTAGTTGATGGACCTTCAAAAAATGGAGATGGAATGATGTGTGGGTATACGCCTCATTTAAAGCTGACACATTTTAAATGTTCTGATTTATCATTGGTTGGAAAGATTGTAAAGGTTAAAGTGACAGAAGCAAAAACTTGGTTTATGATAGGTGAGCTTTGTGAATAAATTAAAATCTGCATTTTTAAATTTGCCTGAAGTGCAACGAATGAAGGAATTAGAACCTATTCTAGATAAGAATGCAAAATTAAATGAATTGATTCGGTCTTTAAAGGAAATCCAAAAGAAAATGGTAAATGCAAAGGAATTTCATCAAGAAAAGCAATATGCTATATATAAAAAGGAATATGATTCCTTATACGAAAGTATATTGA